>CAYSWT010000001.1:0-12853 GCA_964434845.1 uncultured Atribacterota bacterium
AAACATTCAGGGGTGACGATTAACATCGAATCCTGTGATAGTTTCCAGGATAGATTATAATATTTGAGTACCATGAAAAAATCGAGAACTCGTATCGCTTTGCATTCGGATAAAAAAACAGCCACGGACGTTTATTAGTTGGTTTCGTCTTTACGGATAAAGATAATTGTTCCTAATAGAAAGCTTCCGATGAGATATCCGATCACGATAAGCAACGAAAAAACAAAGGATTTCCACTTGATAGATTGAATGAGAAAATTTTGCCAGTAGAGAAGGTGGCTGGTGATGAGGTAAAAAGAAATGGGTTTAAACACTTCCAGATTTTGGAGCACAGTAAATGCTGCGGTTAAAACCAAAGTAAAGATGGGGCTGGCTAATGAATGATTCATAAATGAGGAAAGGCACATCGCAATGGAGGCATAGGAAAGGATATAGATGGAAACGCTGGTCCCAGCGAGGAGCAACCGTATCAGAGCTTCCTTGGCCGAGAGAGTGAAAAACCCGGCGCTCACAGTATTCAGTTCTACTGGAAGTATGATTGAGCCGCTCCCAAATAATGCGATTCCCAGGAGGGCTGTAATACTGAGGGTAGAAAAAACGATGATGAATGAATAAAGAATAATCAGGTACATTTTCCCCAGGTATATCTGAAAGCGAGATACAGGGCGAGTTAATATCATTCGCAAAGTTCCCTTGATGCGTTCACCGGCGATGCTTTCTCCAGCGATCAAAACCGCCACCACCGGTCCGACGACGGCTAACGGATAGAGAGTCAATCCGGGAATATACAGACCGCTTAATCGAAACCCAAGGTGTTTTAAGGGGAGGAGAGAAGGATTATACCAGACGTTTATTCCGATCAGGATTCCGAGACCCCACAAGACGATCATCCCGATATAGGTCCGAAAATTGGCTTTGACTTTTTTTAACTCCGAACGCAATGTATTCATGTTTCAGCTCCTTTTATGGACGCCAAAAATGCTTCTTCTAAACTGAACTGATGCCGGAATATTTCATAAACAGCCAGTTTTCTTTGAGTGAGTTCTCTGATTATTTCCGGGATTTGATTTTCTTCCAATTGTGCCATGACATATTTCTCTTGGATTTGATAGGGAATATTTTTTTCCTTCAAAAAATGAATAAGGGTATTGACCGGAGTTGCTCGAATATTATAAAACGAATCGAATAAGAGATCGTTCACATTTGCGGTTTTTATTATTTTCCCTTGATTGATTATGGCGATCCGATTACAGATTTTTTGGGCTTCGTTTAAAATGTGTGAGGAGAAAAAAACAGTGAGTCCGTATTGGGTATTCAATTGGAGGATTAGATCACGTATGCTTTTTACTCCTTGAGGATCCAGCCCGGAGGTCGGTTCATCGAGCACAATGATTTCGGGACGGGGGAGCAAGGCCTGGGCGATCGATAGGCGCCGCTTTTGACCGTTTGAGTAAATCTGGACTGGTTTTTCAAGCATGTTTTCAATGCCAACCATACGAGCGGTGGCTTGAATTTCCTGCGGACTGACTCGGTAACCGGAGAGCGAAGCAAGTAATTGCAAGTTTTCTCGTCCATTGAGAGTATCGTAGAATGAAGGGGCATCAATCACTCCACTCATCACTTTTTTGGCTTGATACATGTGGGTTGGACAAGAATACTGAAAAACTTCGAAGGAACCCCGGGTGGGACGCACCAAACCGAATAAAATTCGTATCGTAGTTGTTTTTCCAGCTCCGTTGTTGCCCAGGAATCCGAAAATATCTCCTTGATTTACCTCAAGGGTAATGTCTTTGAGGACTGTATTTTCACCGTAGGTTTTGGTAATATGATTAAACTGAAGAGCCAGGTATCCGAAAGCGGGTCACTCCTTCCTTTTTTTATTTAGTATTATATTCATAAAAGGGGTTGAGAAGAAAGGTGCATTTCGCATGGGAGAAATATAAAAATTTTATTGTCGATATGGACGGAGTGATTTATCGGGGTAATCAGCCCCTCCCAGGAAGCGCTGATTTTTTTCGATTCTTACGGAATAGACACTCTCGAATCGCCTTTTTTTCCAATAATTCCACCATCACCAAAAAGCAGTATGTAGAAAAATTGCATAACATGGATATTATTGCCCGGGAAGACGAAATTATCAGCTCGAGTTCCATCACTGCCTATTATATCGGGAAGGAAAAACCCCAGGCAACGGTTTATTGTATTGGTGAAGAAGGAATCCGGGATGAACTTCGAAAAAATGGTGCCCAGATCATAGCCGATCCGGCTTCTCATCAAGTCAATTATGTAGTCGTGGGATTAGACCGAAAGTTTGATTATGATAAGTTGACGAAAGCTATGTGGAGCCTATTGAAAGGTGCAAAGTTTTATGGAACCAACCCGGATTTAACCTATCCCCTCGAGGACAGTTTGATACCTGGGTGTGGTGCGCTGTTAGCCAGTATTGAGGCGTGTACCGGAGTGAAACCCAGGGTTTTTGGAAAACCCTGCCCGGAATCCATCCATTTTCTGTTAGAAATGACTGGTTTTCATGAAAAGGAAACGATATTCATTGGTGATCGTTTAGATACCGATATCGAACTGGCAAAACGACAGGGGATTTTCTCCATTTTGGTTCTTACTGGGGTCCATCAAGGAGAAGATGTCAAAAGAACGGGTATCACTCCCGATGTGATTGTTGAAAATTTGGTTGAACTAAAAAAATTAATGTTGATGCGGGTTGAGAGCTGACCTATTATCAACCGATGAGATGGGGTGAAATGATGATGACTGAAGTGAAATTATATGATACCACTCTGCGCGATGGTTCCCAGATGGAAGGGATTAATTTTTCTGTACAGGATAAAATTCAAATTGCTCAAAAACTCGACGATCTTGGTATTCATTATATTGAAGGCGGTTGGCCGGGATCAAACCCAAAAGATATTGCCTTTTTCGAAAAAGCCCAAAAAATAAACTTTCACAAAGCGAAAATATGTGCGTTTGGCAGTACCCGGAAGGCGGAGGTGAAACCCGACCAGGATAAAAATCTCCGTCTGCTGATTGAGGCAGGTACCCCGATTATAACTATTTTTGGAAAATCTTGGACTTTGCATGTCACCCACGCTTTACGGACGACACTCGACGAGAATTTGCGCATGATCGACGATTCGATCACCTATTTAAAAAAGACTGGGAAGACCGTCTTTTATGATGCCGAACATTTTTTTGATGGATTCAAGCACGATCCGGAATACGCCCTCAAAACCATCGAAGTTGCTTATAATGCCGGAGCCGATTCTCTCATTCTTTGCGATACCAATGGTGGGGTATTACCTCACGAAATCAATGATATTTTTAAAAGGGTGGTCGCACATCTTCCCGATTCGGTGGAAATTGGCATTCATGCCCATAATGACAGCGGAGTAGCTGTTGCCAATACCTTGGTTGCGGTTCAGTGTGGAGCCGGCCAGGTACAGGGGACGTTTAATGGGTATGGCGAACGATGTGGGAATGCCAATCTGTGCACGATTATTTCCAATTTAGTCTTAAAAATGGGCGTTCACTGTTTATCTTCGGAAGAATTAAAAAAATTAGTGGAAGTCTCGCACTTTGTCGACGAGATAGCCAATATGCGACCCAATAATTACCAGCCCTTTGTTGGAAAAAGTGCTTTTACTCATAAAGGAGGAATTCATGCCAGTGCCATCTTGAGAGATCCTTTAACCTATGAACATGTCATTCCGGAAGTGGTCGGAAATCAACGTCGAATATTGGTATCGGAACAGGCTGGGAAAAGCAGCATCCTTTATCGGGCGAAAGAAGTCGGAATAGATCTTCCGGCCGATGATCCTCGGGTCGCTGATTTAATCGAGAAGATTAAAGCATCTGAATCGTATGGGTATCAGTATGAGGGCGCAGATGCTTCTTTTGAGTTGATGCTTCGCGAGATACTTGGCGAAACCATTAATTATTTTACGCTCCAAGGTTTCCGGGTGATCGTGGAAAAAAGAGGTGACGAAGGAGTAGTGACCGAAGCCACCATTAAGTTACGCATCGGTGAACACCTTTTACATACCGCCGCCGAGGGCGATGGGCCAGTCCATGCTCTGGATAATGCATTTCGGAAGGCTCTGGAAAATATGTATCCCCAACTGAAAAAAATCCGCTTAAGCGACTATAAAGTACGTGTATTAAACGAAAAAGATGCCACCGCTGCCAAAATTCGAGTTCTCATTCAATCGACCGATGGCAGTCATACCTGGGGGACGGTTGGAGTATCAACCGACATTATTGAAGCCAGCTGGGAAGCTTTGGAAGATAGTATCAAATATGGATTATGGTTAAAAACAAAAGAAAAAAATTAAAAAGAAGCCTGACATGCTGTGGCTTTACCAGGCTTCCTGGCTATCCATTAGTGTGGAATATCCGAGCTAAAGATTTGTTTGAAAATTTTCCGGTGCCTCCTTTTGTTGGTCGTATTATCAATACCGATCGGATGAATAGTTTTTGTCGCGTTATGCTTGATTCATGGGAAAAAATCATCTGGATCGGAAAAGATGATATCATTCAACTGGTGCAATTATTGGGGAAAGAGTCGATAACCCTTCAGCGGGAACGTGAATTCTTTTTTTGCCCTTCTTCGGATCCGGAATATTTGAATAAAATCCGACAGACTCTCGATCCGACTCAATCCATCTACATCGTTTTGAGCCGCAAACTGGACGAGCCCGATCTTATCAAACTGGTTATGACCCTCAATCAAGAAAAAAAGGTTTTTGTGGGGCCAGCAATCGGGGCCATGTCTGAATATGCCCGACTCCTTTTTGTTCCCTTTTATCCCATCGAGACCGATTCCTATCGTTTCTGGCATCACTCGGAATTGCTGTATTTACCACTCACGGCGATGGATATTTTTATTCAGGACTTGATTCAAGGGTGTGAAGAAGGGTTTTCAACCCTCATTGATTTAGCTGCTTCAGTCACCCGTACTTTATTGGATCTGCAATTAAACGGAATTCAAAGAATATACTTCATCGCTGACACCTTTCCGGTTCTTTCTCTTCTTGAATCCTTGCTCCCGCTTTGGGAAGAAAGTTGGAATGGAAGTGAAAATTTTTTTGAGACCAAAATACTCACCTTTGAGTCGTTAAAGGGGAATTATTTAGAACGAGTATTGACCAGCGATGAAAAGACCCTTTTCTTTATCATAAATTTAAATGGTTCCCATAATCACTTGGGTTCAGTTATAACTCTCCCGGATGCTTTACAGGAGAGTACTTATCTGGGAAGAGAATTATCGGTTTTGAATAATCAGCCCTATTCCGTTTTCAATCAAGCCAGCTTGAGGGCTCTGAAATATCAGATTAAAAAAAACAGCTCATCCTACATCGATCTCCAATACCCGGATAATGATTTATATTCACTGGGATTGATGACGGCTTTTTTCTATTATTTCACTTGCTATGGTGCCTGGCTACGAGGGTATGATATTTTAAACGATCCCCCATTTGCCGAGTTTGATCGTTTAATCTGGAGGTTCCTCAATCAGCCGGAGTAGACACGTTTATTATGAAAATGCAGGCAATAAGCAGGAATCAAAAAAAAGTCAACCACCCTGGTACTCAGCGCCACTCTTTTAGAGGAGTGGAATTCAAAGAGTGCTCATTTTAGCAATTATCTTTTGTCCACCATTCCTATTTTCTTTCCTTCGACAGGAAGGTGAAATTGGCTGCAGGGGTATTCGCCTGGTATGAATATCTATGAACTACAGGATTAGTTTCATCCAAAGAGGAGAGTATATATGTACAAAATAATCGGCGACCTGCATATTCATTCCATAGCAAGTGGACATGCTTTTAGCACCGTTCGGGAAATCGCTCTGGTGGCCAAACAGAAAAATCTTCGTCTTATCGGTTTGGCCGAACACGGTCCGAGCATGCCCGGGGGACCGTCTCCCATTTATTTTGAAGCTCGAGGACATTTTCCGAAGGAAATCGATGGAGTTGAACTGTATTTCGGTGCTGAAGTGGACATACTCGACGAAACCTCGGCTCTCGATCTGAATGATCATCTCTTAAAGAAGATCGATTATGGAATCGTTTCGCTTCATCCTCAGGTCTATCAAGGAGAGATCCGTTCTGATTATACCTCGATTTTGTTAAAAACCTTTGAAAACCCATACCTGAACATCATCGCCCATCTCGGGAACCCTCATTACCCGGTGAATTATCAAATGGTGGTCAAAGAAGCGGTTGCTTGTGACAAAGTCATCGAAATCAATAATAGTTCATTTCATATCAGCCGCAGAGGAAGCTTAGATAATTGTAAAATTATAGCCCAGGAGGTGATGAAGCAGGGTGGGTATGTTATTGTAGCCAGTGACGCCCATTACTGTGATGAAGTCGGTGAATATCAGATGGCATTGGATTTATTAAATCAAATCAATTTTCCCATGGATCATATTATCAATGCTTCACATGAATTACTGCGGTTTTTTATGAATAAATTTTTAAAAACCAGGGGGAGAGAGCTATGCCCGCAACTATAATTGATGGAAAAAAAACATCTAAAGACATACGAGAAGAGCTGAAGCCTCGGGTTGAGGATTTAACCCGTCGCGGATTCCAACCAGGTCTATCGGTGGTCCTGGTTGGCGACAATCCTGCCAGCCAGGTCTATGTAAGAAATAAAGAAAAAGCTTGTGAAGATTTGGGGATTCATTCGGTAAAATCACATTTACCAGCCAATACCAGACAAGACAAACTCCTCACGTTGATCGATGAATTGAATAACGATCCGGCTATCCATGGAATTCTGGTTCAGCTTCCTCTTCCGAAACACATTGATGAAAAGCAGGTGCTGTACCGGATCAATCCATCGAAGGATGTCGATGGATTTCATCCTTACAATTTAGGACGTCTGATGATTGGAGAACCAATTTTTCTTCCCTGCACACCCTGGGGGGTACAAGAACTTCTGATTCGTTATCAAATCGACTTGTTGGGTAAAAATGTCGTGATTGTGGGGCGGAGTAATATCGTCGGGAAACCGTTGGCGATGATGCTGGTTCAAAAAGCAAAAGGAGCCAATGCGACCGTGACCATTTGTCACACCGCCACCAAAAATCTTTCTCATTACACTCAAATGGCTGATATCCTGATTGCAGCTGCCGGTTCGCCCAGAATGATAACCGGTGAGTACATACGGGAAGGAGCGGTCGTCATCGATGTGGGCATAAATAAAGTGAATGATCAATTGGTTGGCGATGTCGATTTCGAAAGCGTTTTCCCCAGAGCATCGTTTATTACTCCGGTTCCAGGTGGGGTTGGGCCAATGACTATCGCCATGTTGATGGCAAACACGGTGAAATCTGCTGAACGTTTTGCATCCGGGAAAATTTAGTCTAACCCCTCTTACCCGTTATAGAAAGAAAAGCAGGAAAAAAATTAAACGACCACCATTCCTGAGCTAACCCACCATTTTGTTTTTTTGGAATCAATTGGTAAGGAATGAAAAAGAAGAAAACACATCGATAATTTGCGTATCAGGATCAGGATGATACAATGATTTTAAAGGGCGGTGTCGTTGAATGACAAAAATCACGGTCATATCTGATACGCATATTCCTCAAAGAGCTTTGGATTTGCCTTCTGAGCTATGGTATTCAATTGTGGATTCAAAACTTATTCTCCATGCCGGCGATATAACCATTCAGTCAGTTTTGAACAAGTTGCAACGGATCGCAACGGTACGTGCGGTATTTGGAAATATGGATTCTGAAGAACTCAAATATCAACTTCCTGAAAAAGATATCATCGAGATCGAAGGGGTGCGGATTGGTTTGGCTCATGGTTGGGGGACCCCGGCCGAGGTAAAAAAACGAGTTCGGAGTCTTTTCGATGGGGATAACATTCAGGTTTTTGTTTTTGGACACTCCCATCAACCGGAGGTGAATTGGGAGAGTGGTTTGCTCTATTTAAACCCTGGGAGTCCGACTGATATGATCTTCGCTCCTTACTTTTCCTATGGTCGGTTGGTGATCGATAACGGACGCATCGTCCAGTCGGAAATTATTCGTTTGAAATGAGGTGCTCTGATGGCTCCCGTACTCTACTTGAATTTGATCTGGCATATGCATCAACCGTTTTACTATGATCGCTCCCAGGACATTTTTACTCTTCCCTGGGTCAGAAACCATGCGACTAAAGATTATCTCTATATGGCAAAATTGGCTCAGCATTACCCGAAAATGAAAATGACCTTTAATTTTACCCCATCACTTTTAGTTCAACTTGACCTCTATTTACAAGGAAAAAACGATCGGGTATGGTATTATGCACAAAAAAGTGCCCATACCCTCACTTCTGAGGAGAAAGAATTTATCAAGAATAACTTTTTTGTTGCCCCTTCAGCAGTGCAAACCTGTTGTTTTCCGCATTTTGAAGAATTGCGAACCAAAGCAAGCCTGAGTACTGCTTCCTTTACCTCCCAGGATTGGCGTGATATTCAAGTGCTCTACCAGCTCCTCTGGTTTGATCCCATTTCCATTGCCAATTTCCCCGAGCTGAAACAACTTATTGATCGGGGGAAGGATTACCATGAAGAGGATAAACCAATCATCCAGACAGTTACTCAAAACATCATTTCTCATATAGTGCCTGAGTACAAAAACCTCTCCGAGATTGGAATGATCGAACTCTCGGCGACCCCATTTTACCACCCCATCGTTCCGTTGCTCATCGATAATTGGGTGGCAAAAGAATCAAAACCTGATACCATTCTCCCGGTTCATCGTTTTCAGTATCCACAAGACGCTGATGCTCACATTCAGGAAGCGAAGGATTATTCACAGGTGCGGTGGGGAAGAGAAATTCACGGAATGTGGCCTTCGGAAGGGTCGGTGAGCGATGCGACTGCAGAGAGCTTTGCCCGAAACGGTCTTTCCTGGATAGCATCCGGAGAGGAAGTGCTCTTTCATTCTCTCAGTCTACCTCTTCAACGGGATCAGGCTGGCCTTCTTCATCATCAGGAGAAGCTCTATTGTCCCTGGCTCTTTACGAAAAATGAAAGAGAAATAGTTATTTTTTTCCGTGATCGTTTTCTCTCCGATTTAATCAGTTTTGTCTATCGAAATTATTTGGCGAGCGATGCGGTTGAAGATTTCATTGACCGTTTAGAAAATATTCGGCACACTCTCCCTGATGAGAGCAATCCGGTGGTGACCGTGGCGCTGGATGGTGAGAATGCCTGGGAATATTACTGTCATAACGGATATGAATTCCTGACTGGTCTTTATGATGCTCTTTCTGAGCGAACTGATATTATACCCATTACCCCGACCCAGTATATATTGAACCATTCTCATTTTCCGAGCTTGAATCATCTGGTTCCTGGTTCCTGGATCTATGGTTTTCTGAATACTTGGATTGGACATCCTGAAAAAAATTGGGCTTGGGATCAGCTTTTTCTTGTCCGTCAATTGGTTGAAAAAAAACAAAACCAGCTCGACGAGGAACGAAAAAAGGAAGTTTTTGATATTCTTTATCAAGCGGAAGGGAGCGATTGGTTTTGGTGGCTGGGAGATGATAACCCATCGGTTCAGAAAAGAGACTTCCGAAATCAATTTATTACCTTATTAAGGACAATTTGTGCTTTAATAGGAGAAGAATATTTAGGAGGACCGAAGTGTGTTTAAAAATGAAGTTATAGCGATGATACTTGCAGGCGGAGAAGGACGGCGGCTCAGCATTCTTTCTGAAAAAAGAGCTAAGCCGGCAGTCCCCTTTGGCGGAAAATATCGTATCATCGATTTTTGTTTGAGTAATTGCGTCAATTCGGGTATTTTTTGTGTCGGTGTCCTCACTCAGTATAACCCTCGATCTCTTCACGAACATATCCGGATTGGAAAAGATTGGGATTTGGATCGTCAGGATGGTGGAGTATTTCTCCTTCAACCCTACATCAGCGATGTCGATACCGATTGGTACCGGGGAACGGCGGACGCCATCTACCAAAGCCTCCGTTTTATTCGCAGTCGATTTCCTCATTATGTTCTCATTCTCTCGGGTGACCATGTCTACACCATGGATTACCGGCTCATGATCGATTTTCATAAAGAGCAAAAAGCTGATCTTACCATTGCTGTATTCAAGGTTCCATTGGAAGAAGCCCATCGTTTTGGCATTTTTACTCTGGGGGATAAAGGTGAGGTTATCCAATTTGATGAAAAACCGGCTCACCCTCAAAGTCAGCTGGCCAATATGGGGATTTATGTTTTCAATCGTGAAGTCCTGGTGGAAGAAGTAGAAAAAGAAGCTTTACGTGAAGGGACTTCCTTTGATTTTGGAAAGGATATCATCCCGCGTATGATTCGCGAAAAAAGAGTGTTTACTTATCCTTTCCATGGATACTGGAAAGATGTAGGAACGATCGATTCATATTGGGAAGCGAATATGGAGTTACTCAGCGAAGAGAGCCCGCTTCAGCTCCACGATAGGAATTGGCCAATCTACACTCCGGTGGGTGATCGACCACCGGTAAAGTTTGGACGAGATGCTTTGGTTGAAAACTGCATTATTGGAGAGGGAGCAATTATCAACGGGAAAGTGAGTCATTCAATAATATTTAATGGAGTGTACATTAGTGAAGATGTTGCCATCAATGGCTCAATTCTCATGAATGACTCATTTATAAAAAGCGGTTCACGATTAGAAAGAGTCATTCTTGATAAAACCGTAATTGTTGGTGAAGGATGCAGGATTGGAGGGAATCACGTTTTGACCCCCAATAAAAAATATCCCGAAATGCTACGAAGTGGGTTAACTGTTATCGGTAAAAATGCCCGTATTCCATCGGGATCTATAATTGGAACAAATTGTATCATCGGTGCGGATATTGACGAAAGTGATTTTCCGTCCACGATTATTCCAAGCGGAGAAACTATCGAAAAACCATAAAACGGGAGGCTTGACTATGAAAAGAATAATTCTTTTCCTGATGGTCATGATTTTTTTGATACCTGCCTTTCAGCAGGTTGGTGCCCAAGTGTATGAATTTCCGGTTGCTCTTACCGAGCAAGATCAGTTGGATTTTCTCCCGGTTTCACCTTTTGTGTTGATTGTTCCTGATAAAGGGAATTTTGCAACCTATTTTGTCGGTGATCCGATTTCTCTCCAATATGAAACGATGAGAGCTGGGTATATCAGCATTTTAGATTATACTCCCGATGGGAAAGTTAGGATTTTAAAGAACAATGAGCCGGTGGCGCAGGGAATCAAAAGAAGCATTCAGGGTATCATTACCGAACCTGAGGGGATGGAACGTTTCCTGATTATTCTCTCTTCCCGAGTTGTTCCCGATCGCATACTGGTTGAGGGGATGCGTAATCCATCGCGAATCAGTTCTATATTAGGTGATAATACGTATCTTAACCGGAGTATCATACAAGTGGTTACCAAACGGAGGGAAGCTCTTTCCGTCTTGCGTTTTCACCCGATTCCCAATATGATCGCCAGCGGAAGAAATATAAAAATTCGTATCGTTTTAACCGACGAGAGTAATAATCCATTAGTGAACCGAAGAGTGCAATGGCGGGTGGATCAAGGCACTTTGGATGCCTATCAGACCTATACCAACACTGCGGGAGAATCCGAAGTGTGGTTTTTGGCTCCATCGGTTATGGAAATAACGCCAGTTACTATCCAGGCGGTTTTTGATGGAGATACTGCTTACGGTCGGAGCGAAAACATTCTTGAATTGACGATTCAGCCAGAGATGATCCCGACTGTTATGACTCTCTCTCCTAAAGATTTTCAAGTGGTCGGTGAGAAGGGGATGGATTTTATTGCCGAACTCACCGATAAAAACGGAAAACCAATGGCTCGGCAACCGCTCAACTGGAATTCAAGCCTGGGGCATTGGGAAAAGAGAACGACTCAGACTGATGAAAACGGTGTATCTACCAATCGCTGGTTCGCACCCACCTCCGCGGTAAAAACTCCGGTCGAATTACACGTACAGTACAAAGGAATTCCTAACTATAGTTCTTCCGAAGGTATTTCAACCGGTTTCGTTGTCGGGTTGGAGATGGTTTCTGGGAAGGGGACCTATTATATTGATTTTTCAAGTGGAAAACCCGATACGAATTTTGACGAAAGCATTTACCGAGGACAGATTGCGGTCGGATATACCATGAATCCCTCCTCAGCGCTGGTGATGAAATCGGGTGAATATCTGGACGTCAAGTTTCAATTCCCTCCAACCTGGGAAACCGGAGCCTGTTATTTATGGGGAAGATCGACTGGCAGTGCAGTTATCCAAATTGTGCTGAATAAAAATAAAATATTTTCCGGAAGTGTCGCCGAAGGTCTTGTTTCATCTTTAGATTTTCAGTCGCTTCATCTGGCTCAATTTTTAAAACCGGGAGAGAACCACCTGAGAATAGAAGTTCAAGCGCTCGACGAAAATGCGGTGTTTGCCGTCCAAAGAGTGATGATCGTTTTTTAAAGAATAGACCGCCATGCTGCTACGCAGCACCATAGGATATGGAAACTTTGGCGGTCTATTCTGTAGGTTTTTTCAAAATCTTTTCAATCTTACGCCGTAGGCTGAAATCCTGGGCAGTTTCCAGGATAGATGTTCATGCGAGGTTATTATATTTGTCATCATTGGAACCTCGACAAGTAAATCCTTGCATTTATGAGAAATTGTTCCTATGATATGTGGTTTCACATATCGGTATAACCTCTCCCTTCTCTCAGGTGGGGAACTTCGAATGAGAAAATTATTTATATGTAGTCTACCAAATGATATTTTCTGGGTGGTTGGCATATGACACTGGAGAGAGTTAGTAACCATTTACCATTCACAGTTT
>CAYSWT010000001.1:12953-80881 GCA_964434845.1 uncultured Atribacterota bacterium
TTTACCATTCACAGTTTTTACAGGGTAGGTGGGTCGAATCATGAAATATAGGGATTCATGGTGGGATGAATTTGATTCCATGCAGCGGGAAATGCAACGATTTATGGAACATGTTTCTGGGAAGAAGCCCTCTCTCTTGGGACTTTCGGAACAGACCTGGAAACCTTTGTGCGACGTTTTTGAAACCGAAAATCAACTCATCGTGGTGGTGGATTTGTCCGGTATTTCACCAGCCGAGGTTGATGTGACCATTCAGTCTCGGAAGTTGACTTTGAAAGGGGAAAGGAGAGAAATTCCTTCTCCTCCCAAAAAAGATTATCACCAGATGGAAATTCCTTTTGGTCCTTTTTTTCGGGAGATTGAGCTTCCCGAAGATGTTGACGGAGAGACGGTGAATGCTCGTTATCGGGATGGTTTTCTCATTATCGAGTGTAATAAGAAAAAAATGATGTCTGAACGGAGGGTTCCACTTGAATAAAATTATACCCTCACAGAGTCAAATCATTTCTGACCTAAACCGATTGGTGAGTGAAATGAAACCATTGATGGACCTATCACCAATTTCATTCAACGCAAATTCCAAGCTCGAGTTTGGGAGGGAAAATTATGGATGAAGAGAATGCCTGGTTCACACTCCCAGATGATTCTACTGATATTCCGTCCAGTAAAACCGTGAGTGCTGAAGTGCTTGACCAAGATAAGAAAGCATTTGATATCCCTGGCGATATTGCCATTCTTCCCTTAGAAGAAAATGTTTTATTCCCAGAATTGGTCATGCCGTGGGTTGTCCATGGCGAAAAGTGGGTCAAGTTGGTGAACGATGCCGTTTTAGGGAATAAAATGATCGGGGTGATTTCGCTTCGTTCAAAAAAAGAAGAAAACGGAGAGCTCTCTCCTGCTGATTTTTACGATATTGGCGTGGTGGGTCGAATTTCACGGTTACTCAAACTTCCTGAAGATGCCGTTCAGATATTGGTTTACGGCTTGAATAAGTTTCGCATTATAGAATGGGTTCGTTGGGATCCTTATCCAATCGTTAAGATCGAACCCATCAAAGAGGAAGAGGTCAGAACTGATGAAACCGAAGCTCTCATGCGGAATATCATTTCTCTTTTTCAGAAAGTGGTTGAGCTCGCTCCCTATCTTCCCAAAGAAATTTTTATCGCAGCGATGAATATCAAGCAACCTTCGCGTCTCGCTCATTTTGTCGTATCCAATTTAAATCTGGATGTCGACAGCAAGCAGGATGTGCTGGCGACTGCTGATCTCATTGATAAATTAAAAAAAGTCAATTATTTTTTAATTCGCGAACTGGATATTCTCCAAATCGGGAGTAAAATTCAGTCCCAAATTCAGACCGAGATGGCAAAAACCCAGAGAGAATATTTTTTGAGAGAACAATTAAAAGCGATCCAGCGTGAATTGGGAGAAATGGATGAAAAAACCAGTGAATTAAATGAAGTGAGAGAAAAAATAGAAAAAGCCAAACTTCCTCCAGAAGTTCAGAAAGAAGCTGAAAAGGAACTTGAACGTTTATCACGTATTCCATCAGTTTCTGCAGAATACCCAGTTATTCGAAATTATCTTGATTGGCTGTCGGAGCTTCCCTGGAAGATCAGTACCGAAGACAATTTGGATATTCGACTGGCGGAAAAAGTACTCAATGAAGATCATTATGATCTGGAAAAAGTGAAAGAACGTATTCTTGAGTACTTGGCGGTTCATAATTTGAAAAAGGACTTAAAAGGACCCATTCTTTGTTTTGTCGGACCCCCCGGGGTAGGGAAGACCTCTTTAGGAAAGTCTATTGCTCGATCTTTAGGAAGAAAATTTGTCCGGATTTCATTAGGCGGTGTGCGAGATGAAGCTGAAATCCGCGGTCATCGCCGGACCTATGTGGGAGCACTTCCTGGACGAATCATTCAAGGAATTCGAAAAGCGGGAACCAACAATCCCGTGTTCATGTTAGATGAGGTTGATAAAATCGGATTGGATTTCCGGGGTGATCCATCGGCAGCGCTTTTAGAAGTTCTTGATCCCGAGCAGAATTCGACTTTTGCCGATCATTATTTAGGAGTTCCATTTGATCTCTCACATGTCATTTTTATTGCGACAGCAAATATATTGGATACCATCCCTCCAGCCCTCCTGGATCGCATGGAGTTGATACGCATTCCGGGATACACCGACCCGGATAAAATAGCGATTGCCCGCAAATACCTGCTTCCCAAACAGAGTCGAGAAAATGGGATTGAGCAGCACACTTTCACCATCAATGACGACATTTTGCTCAAAATGATTCGAGAATACACCCGGGAAGCCGGAGTGAGAAACCTCGAAAGAACAATTGCCACCGTTTGCCGAAAGATTGCTAAGGAAGTCGCATCAGGAAACCAGGGGCCATTTACTATCGACGAAGAAGCCCTACGACGTTATTTAGGTAAAAGAACTTTTTTGGATGAAGTCATGTCGGGAAAAGATAGCGTAGGGGTTGCCACTGGATTAGCCTGGACTCAAACTGGTGGGGAAATTCTCTTTGTCGAATCGGCTGTTCTTCCGGGGAAGGGAAGCTTGATTCTTACCGGCAACATGGGCGATATCATGCAGGAATCGGCTCGAATCGCCCTCTCTTGTGTGCGGGAACGTGCGAAGAAATGGAAAATTGATGAGAAATTTTATGAAAAACACGACATCCATGTTCATGTCCCGGCTGGCGCCATACCAAAAGACGGTCCTTCTGCTGGTATAACCCTGGTCGTTTCCATGGTTTCATCTTTGTCTCGGATTCCGGTCAGACATAATATTGCCATGACCGGGGAAATAACCCTCACTGGCAAAGTGCTCCCTATAGGGGGGGTAAAGGAAAAGGCGCTGGCAGCCTATCGCTCCGGAATCAAAGAAATTGTTCTTCCCCAGGAAAATGAAAACGATCTGGAAGACATTACCCAAGATGTACGTAAAAAAATGAAATTTCATCTGGTTAAAACCATTGATGAAGTTTTAAAGATAACCTTAAAAAAACCAAGCCGTACCATGAAAAAAAAGAAAACCGTCGAAATGAGTGAATAGGGAGCCATACCGATTCGTGGCATGAATGCCTATTTTCAAATGAGAGAGAGGGATTGATAATATGGAAAAATCGCGGGAAGATTTTTTAAAATGCTTCATTGAAACCCCCAGCCCCTCTGGCTTCGAAGAGAAAGCTCAGGGAGTATATTACGAGCGAATAAAGGACGTGGTCGACCGGTTTTATAAGGATTGTCATGGTAACGCCATTGGAGTTATTAATCCCGATACTCCGCTGCGTATCATGCTCGCTGGACATTGCGATGAAATTGGCCTCATGGTGGAATATATCACCGATCAAGGGTATATCCATTTTTCGACGATCGGGGGAATCGATTCTCATATCACCCCGGGGAAAAGAGTCATTATTCATACTTCCCAGGGTTCGGTGAATGGGGTCATCGGAAAAAAACCGATCCATCTCATGGAAGAAAAGGATCGGCAAAAAGTCGTAAAGATTGAGGAACAGTGGATTGATATCGGAGCAAGTAATAAAGAAGAGGTCACCCGGATTGTTCAAATTGGAGATCCAATTACCATTGATGTCGGGTATGGACACTTATTTGGAAATCGTGTCGTTGGACGTGGTTTCGATGATCGGGTTGGGGCTTTTGTGGTTGCCGAAGTGTTGCGTACCGTTCGGAAAGAGAAATTGCACTGCAGTGTTTATGGAGTCAGCACTGTGCAAGAAGAACTCGGTTTACGGGGGGCTCGTACCAGTGCTTTTGGAATTGATCCCCACCTCGGAATTGCTATTGACGTCACCTTTTCCTCGGATTGCCCTGATGTCGATAAAAGAAAAGTAGGCGATATCTCCCTGGGGAAAGGACCGGTCATTGCTCGTGGCCCGAATATCAATTTGTATGTTTTTCGAAGAATGATTGAAGTCGCCGCTGATAAGAAGATTCCGTATCAAATCCAAGCTGAATCGAAAGCAACCGGCACCGATGCCAATAGCATTCAGGTCAATCGTCAGGGAGTTGCCACTGGTTTGATAGGCATTCCCAACCGTTATATGCATACTCCGTCTGAAGTAGTTGATCTCCAGGATCTGGATAACGCCATTGAGCTGATCGCTGGTTTTCTTGAAAATCTTCGTACTGACGAAAATTGGATCCCATAGGACGCATTGATATTACTTAAAACCAGGTGATTGGCATAAGACTTGATGAATGAACAAAATGAAGGAGTGTATGGAAAATCAATTGGAGGATGAATATGTCAGAGTTACGAAAAGATCCAGTTATTGACCGGTGGGTTATCATCGCAACCGAAAGAAATTTAAAACCTTATGATTTCGACGCTTACGGAGAAATTCGTAAACCAGGACCGTGTGTTTTTTGCGAAGGTATGGAAATGCATACTCCGGGTGAGCTTTTTTCTATCCGCGAAGCTGACACTCTCCCCAACCGTCCAGGGTGGAGGATACGAGTGGTACCAAATAAATTCCCGGCACTACGGGTCGAGGAACCTTCAAATCATTCCATCGATGGGGTGTGCGAATCATTAAGCGGTTTAGGTGCTCATGAAGTGATTATTGAGACTCCCAACCACTATGTGGAACTCGCCGAACTTCCTGTCAGCCAGATTGGAGAAGTTTTCCTTGCCTATCGTGAACGAATGCGAGACTTGGAGAAAGATACTCGTTTCAGATATTGTATTATTTTTAAAAATCAGGGAGCTTTAGCAGGTGCATCTATCCAGCATGCTCATTCCCAACTCATAGCCATACCGGTAATTCCGAAACGAGTGAAAGAAGAATTAAACGGCGCTGATAATTATTTTCAGAAGACTGGTCGATGTATCTTTTGTGATATTCTCCAACAAAATATCAAGGACAATAAAAGGGTTATATTAGAAAACGATCGTTTTCTATCATGTATACCCTATGCCCCCCGCTTTCCCTATGAAATATGGGTTTTACCAAAAAAACACACGTCTCATTTTATTCATAATACCGATAATGACCTTATTTCGCTGGCAGACATTCTAAAAAACCTATTACTTTCAATCAAAAAAGCATTGAATGATTCACCCTTTAATCTCATTTTTCATGTTGCTCCTTTTCATCGACCTGGAGAGAAATCATATACCGACAGTTTCCACTGGCACGTTGAAATTCTTCCTTCATTAACCAAAGTAGCCGGGTTTGAGTGGGGAACCGGGTTTTACATCAATCCTGTCATTCCAGAAGAAGCGGCAGAAATCCTCAAGAAAAATTTGCCGATAACCAAGTAGATATCCGTGTTATCGCAGTAAGGATGTTGCTCCTACAAGTTTCAGCATAGACTTCCATGCTACCTAGCAGCACCATCTGATAATTGAAAATATGCCCTCTTACCCTGTCTCTCTCCCGACAGTCGACGACGTAAGATAGGGAATGTAAATAAAAAAGATACAATTGGGAATGGCGGGCGCCCAATCGTGGGAGAGGGAAATTGAGAGAGGGTGGTGATGATTGAGTATCTTTTTTACTTTTAATTGTATATTCAGGGTAGGTGAAGAAGGTGGCGATTCGATTTGCATTGATTTTGGCAGGTGGAAAGGGTGACCGGTTGAGTGTTTTGTCGATTGAAAGAGCCAAGGCTGCTGTTCCCTTTGGAGGCTTTTATCGTTTAATTGATTTCCCTCTAAGCAATTGTGTCAATTCCGGAATTTACGATGTGGGGATTTTGACTCAATATCAACCCCGTTCGCTGATCGAACACATTGGTGTCGGGCGTCCCTGGGATATGGACCGGAAAAAGGGCGGTATTGAACTCCTTCAGCCCTATTTAGGGAGAACCGTAGGGGGATGGTACCGGGGAACCGGAGACGCTATTTATCAAAATTTGAATATTATTCTCCGAAAAAAAATACAACATTTATTGGTTCTTTCCGGCGACCACGCTTATATGATGGATTATAATTTGCTTATGGACTATCATCTTGAAAATGATGCAGATGTTACCTTGGTTGTCACTCGAGTTAAGCCTGAGGATCGTTCTCGATTTGGTATAGTAGAAATTGACGACCAGAACCGAGTTATTGGATTCGAAGAAAAACCTTCCCAGCCGAAGACGGATATTGCCTTTATGGGAATCTATGTTTTTCGCTTGGATTTTCTCATTGAAAAACTTCAGAATAATGCCCGAGAAGCAAAGTATGATTTAGTTTATAACGTTCTCATTGAAAGTTTGAACACGGTAAAAATGCAAGCATTTTTTTTTAATGGATGTTGGTTTGATACTGGTACGATAAAATCCTATTGGGATGCCAATATGCATTTACTTGAACCTCTTCCGTGTTTTAATCTTTATGATCCCAATTGGGTGATTTTCACCAACCGTTCCCATAATCCCCCGGCTAAAATTGGGAATGGAACCCGGGTTCAATCATCCATCATTGGAGAAGGAACTGTTATCCGAGGTGAAGTAATCCATTCAGTCATTTTTCCAGGAGTTGTGATTGAAACCGGAGCACGGGTTTATAACTCGATTGTTTTTAACGATTCGGTTGTGAAATCCAATTGTCTGGTGGAAACTAGTATTCTTGATAAAAATGTGGTGGTCGGAGAAGGTTCTATGATTGGGACGGGGAACGATTTTATCCCCAACCGCTTGCGTCCTGATATACTTGATTGGGGGGTAAACTTAGTTGGGAAGGGATCGCAAATCCCACCGGAGACGATCATTCAACGGAATTGTTTAATTGGAATTAATGTTTTATCCGATCGTTTTGGTCAGATTCGAGAATTAAAGAGTGGCTCGGTCATCATGTAAATATATTACTAAAAATATGAAATAATAAAGGAGGTTACGCCTTTGATCCTTGGTCTCTTAATCATTATTTTAATTTTATATGGATTGATTTTGTTTTGGGTTCTCAACGAACGTTTGAAAAGTGTTTCGATGATGGTATGTAAAGCTAATGATCAAATGAAGAAAATGGAGGAAAAAATAGCTTTGTTACTCAGTTTGATCGAAGAAAGGAGGAATGTTGACCAATCAGCAAATATACAAGATTGTTTTTCTTTTGATACGTTCGAAAATAAACAAGATGATTCACACATGAAAGGAGATTTATTATGAAGCGGAAATACACGATCTTTATGATGGTCGCATTGTTTATGGCTTATACTTTCTTCTATTCCTTCCCGGTTATGGCTGAGGAAAACGCCAATCCCACCGAGTCCCCGCAACCGGTTCCCACCACTGAACAGGTGGTTATCGCCGAAGTCAATGGGGAACCAGTTTACCTGGCTGAATTAAAAGAAATCTGGGATTCTATGCCGGAAAATTATCGGACCCAATTCCCCGGTGGTTTTAAAGATTTGCTGGAACAATGGATTCGTCAAGTGCTGCTCGTTCAGGAAGCCAACAAAATGGGTTTAGCGAACGATCCGGATGTGAAAAAGAAAATTGCCAATTTGTCCAATCAAATCATAATACAGGAATTAGTCAATAGGGAGATTATCGGAAAAATTACCGTTTCTGATGAACAGATTGAAAAAGAATATTCTTCTAATCCCACCCTGTATACTGATCTTGAGCAAGTCAAAGCTTGGCACATCATGGTGAATACCCAGGAAGAAGCTGATGCGGTGTTAAAGGAAATAAAGGATGGGAAACCGTTTGAACAAGTCGCAAAGGAAAGATCACAATCTCCTGATGCCCAAAACGGCGGAGAGATGGGAATGGTCAGAAAAGGCGACCTCGATCCGGAAATTGAGAAAGTTCTCTTCGATTTAGCTCCCGGAAACGTCAGTGAAGCCATTAAAACTGATTATGGTATTCATATTTTCTTGGTTGAGGAACATCAACAACCACGGTTGAAAGACCTTGCCGAAGTGAAAGAGGAAATTAAATCAAAACTTCTTCCCAAAATGCAGCAAGAAGCATTTGAAAAAATGATTGAAGATCTGAAGAATAAAGCAGAAATTGCTGTTATGGAAGAAAACCTGCCCAAAGAAGTAGCTCCATCCACTGCATCACCAGCAATTTCACCCGAAAATTCCCCCACCCCTCAGCCGAATCAATAATAAATACAAAGGTTGAAAATGTATTTTCCAGACAATTTCCCGGAACCGGAAAGGATTTTCCGGTTCCGGATCGTATCGATTGAGAATTGAATAGATCTAGCTAAATTGCAAAAAATCATGAATTCGGTTATATTGGTTACGTATTCTTGGAAAAATAAACCAAACCGTTTGGGATGAACATTATCATAAAGTATTTCCAGCATATCATTGCAGGCAGGTGACAACATGTTTGAATCTTTAGGGAACATCTCCGATTTAGCGCGCCAAGAAGAAGACATTCTCTCGTTTTGGCGAGAAAAAAAGATTTTTCAAAAAAGTCTTCAACAGCGAGAGGGGAGTCCTTGTTTTATTTTTTATGAAGGTCCGCCGACCACCAACGGTTATCCCCATGCCGGTCATATCATTGGGCGAAGTATTAAAGATTTGATACCTCGGTATAAGACCATGTGTGGATATTATGTACCCCGCAAAGCCGGCTGGGATACCCACGGTCTTCCGGTCGAATTAGAAGTAGAAAAGATGCTTGGTTTTTCCGGCAAGCAAGATATAGAGAACTACGGTATTGATCGTTTTAACGAAAAATGCCAGGAAAGTGTTTGGGAATACATTAAAGAATGGGAAAAAATCACTGAGCGTATGGGTATATGGATGGATCTTGAGCATCCATATGTGACCTGTGACAATGATTATATAGAGAGTTTATGGTGGATCTTGAAGCAGCTATGGAATCAAAACTTGCTCTATCAAGGATATAAGGTCCTTCCTTATTGTTCACGCTGCGGGACGTCTCTTTCCAGTCATGAAGTCGCTCAAGGCTATCAGGAAGTTGATGATCCGTCGATCTATCTTCTCTTTCGTTGTCGTGATCGGGATAACACCTTCTTTTTAGTCTGGACGACTACTCCCTGGACCCTGGTGGCCAACGTGGCGTTGGTAGTGGGGAAAGATCTTGATTATGTCGAAATTCAAGAAAATACCACCGGACGTCATCTGATCCTGAATCGGGAGCGACTCCAAGTTCTTTTCAAGCCCGAAGATTATACCCTGATCCGTGTAATGAAAGGGAAAGACGTGTTGGGGATGAGATATGAACCCCTGATGGACTTTTTAGATGCCAAAAAAGGATACCAAGTGTTTGATGGTGATTTTGTTTCCACCCAAGAGGGGACAGGAATAGTCCATATCGCTCCTGCTTTTGGTGAAGACGATATGCGCCTCGCTCAAATCCATAATTTGTCGGTTCTGCAGCCGGTAAAGCCAGATGGAACCTATGATGAGAGCGTCCCCCTCTGGAAAGGGCTCTGGGTAAAAGATGCTGATCCCCTGATTATTGACTATTTAAAATCACAGGATAAATTATTCCGTAAAGAAACCCACCATCATGCCTATCCCTTTTGTTGGCGCTGCGATACCCCACTTCTCTATTATGCCAAGGGTAGCTGGTTTATCCGTTCCACCGCGGTAAAAGATCTCCTTTTAGAGAACAATAAACGGATTCATTGGCATCCGGAACACATTCAAAGCGGTCGTTTCGGAAATTTTCTTGAGAATGTGGTTGATTGGGCGCTGAGTAGAGAAAGATATTGGGGGACACCGCTCAACGTTTGGAGCTGTGAAAATTGCGGGTATCGTGATGCAGTCGGTTCCAAACAAGAATTATTCCAACGAGCGAACCAAAAACTCGACGATCTCGAACTTCATCGCCCCTATGTGGATGCCATCACTTTCCCGTGTCCTGAATGTGGTGGGATTATGAAGAGAGTCCCTGAAGTGCTCGATTGCTGGTTTGATTCGGGAGCGATGTTCGTTGCTCAGCATCATTATCCCTTTGAAAATGCCGATAATTTTTCCACTCTTTTCCCCGCCGATTTTATCTGCGAAGCCATCGACCAAACCCGGGGCTGGTTTTACAGTTTACATGTTTTAGCCAGCATCCTTTTTCGTAGCCCGGCCTTTCGGAATTGTTTAGTCACCGAACTGGGACTCGATGAAAAAGGGCAAAAAATGAGCAAGCATATTGGGAACGTCATCAGTCCCTGGGAATTGGTTTCCACCTATGGAGCTGACGTGCTCCGCTGGTATGTGTATTCGGTTTCTCCTCCCTGGGTACCGAAGCGTTTTGGGAAACAGACTCTCGGAGAAGTCTATAGTAAATTTTTTACCACGTTTTGGAATGTGTTTCATTTCTTTGTTCTCTACGCCAATGTCGATGGATTTGATCCCCAAACCATTGCGGCACCAGATTTTCAGACCCGGAACACCCTGGATCGTTGGGTCATTTCCCGCTTTGAAACCATGATCCAACAGGTCAGAGAATACCTCGATAATTATGAAGTGTCCCGAGCGGCAAAGGTGATAGAATATTTTGTGGTTGAAGATTTGAGTAACTGGTATATCCGTCGTTCGCGGCGGCGTTTCTGGAAATCAGAATGGGATGCTGATAAACGGGCGGCTTATTTTACTCTCTATGAAGTTTTATTGAATTTGTCAAAATGTGTGGCTCCCTTTATTCCCTTTATTGCCGAAATGGTTTATGATAGTTTACAAAAGAATGTATCCGACCGGAAAGAAAGCGTCCACTTAGAAGAGTATCCGGTGGCGGTTCAACAGCGGATTGATAGCGAACTTCTTCTATCGATGGATGTTGCCCGGAAACTGACGAACCTGGGCCGGGCAGTACGAAATAAGGTGAACATAAAAATCCGACAACCTTTATCAACCGCAGTACTGGTCGTACCAAACGAACATGAAAGACAATGCGCTGTTCAATTTGAAGACATCATTCAAGATGAATTGAACGTTAAAGAAATCCGTTGGACTGCAACCTTACCCGAAGAGATCGAGCTTATCTTAAAACCACGTTTTGCTGTTTTAGGTCCAAAGCATGGGCAAAATGTGAAAAATATCGCAAAAGCTTTATCCCAAATCGACCGAACGACGGCACTTCGTATCCTGGATGAAGGGCACTTTCTCCTGTCGCTTCCCCAGGGGGAAGTGAAAATTGAGCGGGATGAAGTGGACATCGTGTTAAAAGCTCAAGGAACAGTCTCTGTCGAAAGTATGGAAGGGTACGCCGTTATTCTGGATACCCAATTAAGCGAAGCGTTGATCAAAGAAGGGTTTATCCGCGACCTGGTTCATCAGATTCAGGTCTTGCGGAAAGATGCTGGATTTGACGTTGAAGATCGAATTCAGATCTGGATTAACAGCCGAACCGATGCTCACGCCCGAACATTGATTCAAGAGAATGAAGATTATATCCGAAGTGAAACCTTAGCTAAGAAAATTTTTTATGATTCCTCAGGGAAAAATGGTTTCACTCGTGAATTCACCATCGCTAATTTTATTTTTAATTTAACCTTAGAGAGGTGAGAAAATGTGGAGTAAGCAATCACTGACCTGCCTGATGAAATCTTTATTCTTTATAGCTTCCATAAGTGTTATCCTCTTCATAACGTCGCCATCAGGGCTGGCTTCCACATATCACACCATACGAGCTGGAGATAATTTATGGAGTATCTCCAGGCATTATCAGGTTTCGATGAATACGTTGCTGAAATTGAATGGATTGAACGAGAATTCAATCCTGCATATTGGTCAGAAGATTAAAATTAAAGAGGATCAGGAAACCAGTGACATTGTTTTTTATGAAGTAAAAGCCGGTGATAGCCTCTGGTCAATCGCCAAAAAATATGGAGTATCAACCTCCATCTTGCTTCGAGAGAATAACCTTACTGAGAATTCCATTCTTCGGATTGGACAAAAAATAAAAATTTCCAATGCCAAGTTTGAGGGTGGCGAATCGGTTGACGCTTCCAAGGCTCAACCCAAACCGACGACGATGAAAACGTACGTGATCCAAAAGGATGATTCCCTATGGACAATTTCACGTGCCTATGGCATTACCATCAAATCAATCATGGCCGCCAATAGTCTTACCGAGGATTCAATACTGCAAATTGGGATGAAGTTAAATATCCCGACCCAAAAGAATGATCCTCCTCAAGTATTGGTCGCCCAGAAGGGAGTATCGAAGGCTCCCACTGGTTTCTACCATACCATTGTTTCTGGAGATACGCTTTGGAGTATTTCCCGAAAATATGGGGTGAGCGTGAGTACCCTCATGAATGTCAATAAGTTGAAAAGCGCCGATCGCTTACAAATCAATCAAAAATTGTGGATTTCATCTTCCGAAAAAAGACTTTCTCAAGTGAATACTGACCAATATCAGATCTACCGGGTTCAATCCGGCGACAGTCTCTGGTCGATTGCCCGTCGATATCGGGTATCGATAGAACTCCTTATGAATGTCAACGGTTTAAATCAAAACAGTCAACTGCGTGTTGGACAACAGATCCGTATTCCTACCTATGTTTCACAGGATTATGGAGAAGCCTCTCGAGGCTATGTCTGGCCAATCATGGGACGGATTTCTTCACCATTCGGTCCTCGGGGGAAACGAATTCACACTGGTATTGATATTACTGCCCCAGGCGGGAGCATTATCCGCGCTGCACAAAGTGGGGTCGTTACCTTTTCGGGATCAATGTCGAATTATGGTCGGACGGTAATAATTACCCATACCGATGGTTATCAAACCCTCTATGCTCATAATAGTGTTAATCTGGTGACTCGGGGACAGAGAGTGAATCAAGGGGATCCTATTGCCAAAGTTGGTGCAACCGGGAATGCCACCGGGAATCACTGCCATTTTGAGATTCGTTACAATGGGGTCGCTATTAATCCGATGAACCGATTAGGGAGATAAACCTTGGAGCGATCAGAAGCGTACCAATTCCTGAGGCGCTATTTAAAGAATGAAAATTTAGTCAAACATTGTCTGGCGTGTGAGGCAATAATGGAAGAATTGGCGACTCGTTTTGGTGAAAACGCTGAAGAGTGGGGCATGGTTGGTTTGCTTCATGATATTGATTACGAGCTTACCAAAGATCATCCCGATCGACACGGGATGGAGGGAGCTAAGCTATTAGTTGGTGAAGGGTTTTCAGAATCTTTCCTTTCAGCACTTCGATCGCATAATAATGCCACCGGTCACAAGCCGGCGAATAGAATGGAAAAGGCTTTATATGCAGTTGATCCGGTTAGTGGCTTTATCGTCGCCTGTGCGCTTGTTCACCCATCTCATACACTTCATTCCTTGGATCTTTCCTTTCTTCTCAACCGTTTTAAAGAAAAAAGCTTTGCTCGGGGTGCCGACCGAGATCAAATCCGCAGTTGCGCCGCTATTGATTTGAGTCTGGATGATTTTTTAATCATTTCCCTCGCAGCAATGCAAAAAAGATCGACCGAACTTGGTTTGTAAACACAAAGCATCTCTTTTTCTCAAACTTTTCTCTGCCTTTGTGTTTACTTTTTCTTGAGAAACATGTCTTCTGAAAATTGAAGAGGCGGTATTCTAACTACGAATGAATTGGCTGACCCATGCCATCCGTCCCCAAATCCCTATAAAAAATTTTCATCAAACTCTTGACAACGATATTATCAACTTTTATACTTTTAATGTCAAAGTCAAACAATATCAAAGGAGGATTGATGACAGTGATAAGTCGTTTTGGTCCGTTTCGAGATTTAACCCTCCTTCAGGATCGGATTAACCGTCTTTTTGAAGACAATATTGCCCGACAGGAAGGACGAACCACCACTGGTGAAGTCTGGATGCCCATGATCGATATTACCGAGGATGATAACGAGATCGTTCTTTGGGTCGATTTGCCAGGAATGAGCCAAAATGAAGTTGAAATTACCGTCAGTGGTGATCAGCTTACTTTAAAAGGTGAAAGAAAAGGTGACCAGGAAAATACGAGAAAACTTCTTCGACGCGAAAGAATCATGGGTCCATTTTCACGGACCTTTGAACTGAATCTCCCAGTTGAAGTGGACAAGGTCACCGCGTCGTATAAGAATGGAGTGTTGGAAATCCATCTGCCAAAGTCGGCAGAAACCAAACCGCGGAAAATAACGATTAACCCTGAATAATATACGAAGAACTGAGCGAGTAGACTTCCATGTCAATGTTTAATGCTTCTTGACCAAAAGAGCAACATGCCATGGCATGTTGCTACATTATTTTATGTTTATCTATTCATTCCCCCATCGAGGGGGGATAAAGGGGAGTGTGCCTTTTCATTTTTTTACGATTCACGATTCACGGTATTTTCATAATAATATCTTTAAACTTTTTACATTTAACTTTTTACATTTCACTGTATTTTAGGGATAAAGCTACGTTCAACATCATAGCTGATCATCTAAAGGGGCAGGTTGATCCTGTCCCTTTTTTATAGAATTCTGAGGAGGTTTTGCCAGGAAGAATTCCGGCAAAGGAGGTGAGACCTCGATGGAGTTTAAAGATTATTATCAGATTTTTGGTTTAAATAGAAATGCTGATGAAAAAGATATTAAAAAAACCTATCGACGCTTGGCAAGGAAATACCATCCCGATTTAAATCCGGGAAATAAGGAAGCCGAGAAACGTTTTAAAGAAATTAACGAAGCATATGAAGTTTTAGGAGATCCGGAAAAAAGAAAACGCTATGATGAACTTGGATCAGCGTGGAATAGCTATGGACAAAAAGATACTGAACAATTCTGGAGAGATTATTACAATAAATATGGATCGGGAGGAGCAACTTCTAATCAGACCTATTCAGACAATTTTGAAACCGGTGACTTTAGCGATTTCTTTCGAACCTTTTTTGGGGATTTGCTTGGAGGGGCACGTCCCCGATCGCATACTACTCGTTTCCGAACCAATATGAAAGATTTGTTTGGTTCTCCTCCGACTCAGGAGGGAGAAAAAGAACCAAAATTTCATGATATCGAGGTTTCTTTCGCAGAAAGCGTCAATGGAACTCGGAGAAATCTCCAGGTTGAATATGAAGAAATATGTCCCCAATGCGGAGGAAGTGCTCAGTCCTGCCCAACCTGCCATGGTCGGGGGATGCTGAAAAGGAGGAAAACGGTTGATGTCCACATTCCCCCGGGAATTCAAGATAGGGGCAAATTAAGAGTGCCTGGTGTTCTCGGTGGGGAAGATCTGTATTTACTGGTCAAAGTTCAACCCCATCCCTTTTTTAAAAGAGAAAAAAATCAGGTTTTGCTCGATTTACCATTAACCATTTATGAAGCTCTATTAGGAACCGAGGTTGAAGTACCGACTCTTACTGGAAAGGTGAAAATGAAAATTCCTCCTGAGACTCAAAATGGGACAACCTTTCGACTGCGTGGTTTCGGATTTTCAGACGGAAAAAGCGGAAAAAAAGGAGATCAACTCGTTAAAATTCAAATCGTCATTCCAACCGGGCTCTCTGAAAAAGAAAAACAGTTATTTCAGGACTTGTCACGGTTGCGAAAAGAGAATCCCCGTGTCTATTTCATGAGTCAACAAGCATAATAGTATTTATTCTTACCAGGATGTGAATAATCATGAAAATGACCCAATCCAAAGAATATTATGTGATCAGCGTCATGGCTGAAATGGCCGGCCTTCACCCCCAAACGTTACGATATTATGAAAAAATGGGTATTCTTCATCCCAGTCGGAGTCAAGGAAACATTCGGCTTTATTCCAGGGAAGACGTGGAACGAGTGAAGAGAATCAAAACTCTCACTCAGGATATGGGAGTGAATCTGGCAGGAGTCGAAATTATTCTCAACCTGACTGAACAGATGGAGAAAATGAAAATCGAATTGATGAAAGAGAAGGAATTGATGAAAGATCGAATTCGAAAATGAGAGGAGCAATTCAGCATTCTCAAGAAAGGAGAGTGAGAAAGAGATGAACTTTGAACAATTTACCGAAAAAGCCAAAGAAGTCATCTCTTTAGCTCAAGATATATTGATGGAATATCACCACAATCAGTTAGATGTGGAACATCTGCTACTGGCTTTAGTCAAACAACCAGAAGGAATAACCGCTCAGATATTGGAACGGTGCCAGGCCAATCCCCAAACCATCCAAAAAGAAGTGGAGAATTCATTGGAGAAAAGACCCTCGGTGTATTTTCAGTCGGGATCGGAAGCACAGATCTATATTACTCCTCGGGCAAAATCAGTCTTGGATAATGCCGCTGAGGAAGCCAAGCGGTTAAAAGACTCATACGTAGGTGTAGAACATCTCTTGATTGCAGTCACTAAGGAAGAGAGTGGTGTCAGTCAAAGAATTCTGAAAACTCATGGAATCGATGTTGAGAAGATCTACCGGGCTCTTCAGGAAATTCGTGGGAAGAGAAAAGTCGATGACCCCTATGCGGAGGGACGATATATGGCGTTGGAAAAATATGGAAGAGATCTGACTCAATATGCAAAAGACGGCAAATTGGATCCGGTGATCGGCCGGGATAACGAAGTGAGCCGGGTCATTCAAATATTGAGCCGTCGTACCAAAAATAACCCGGTTCTCATCGGAGACCCGGGAGTCGGAAAAACCGCTATTGTTGAAGGATTGGCACAGAAGATCGTGCAGGGAAATGTCCCGGAAAATTTAAAGGGTAAGCGGGTCGTTAATCTGGATATGGGAGCCTTGCTCGCTGGTGCTAAATTTCGCGGAGAGTTTGAAGAAAGATTAAAAGCGGTTTTAGAAGAGGTTCAAAAGTCGGAAGGGAAGATCATTCTTTTCATCGACGAGCTCCATACCGTGGTTGGAGCTGGTGCCGCCGAAGGAGCCATCGATGCTGCCAATCTTTTAAAGCCATCACTGGCACGGGGTGAGATCCAAACCATTGGTGCGACGACCCTGGATGAATACCATAAACATATCGAAAAAGATGCGGCTTTGGAACGGCGATTCCAGCCGGTATTTGTCGATGAGCCCACGATTGAGGAGACCAAGAAGATTCTACAGGGTTTGAGAGATAAATATGAAGCTTATCATAAGGTGAAGATCAGTGATGAAGCCGTCACCGCTGCCGCGGAATTGTCGGCCAAGTTCATCAATGATCGTTTTCTCCCCGATAAAGCTATTGACTTGATCGATGAAGCGGCCAGTAAGAAACGTATCGATATGCAGAGTGTTCCTCCTGATATCAAACAATTAGAACTCGAACTCCAAAAAATGGCTCAAGAAGGAATGGCAGCAGTGCAGGCTCAAGAGTATGAAAAAGCCGCAACCCTCCGTGATCAAGCCGAGGCACTCCGTGTTCGTTATCAGGATGCCCGGGAAAAATGGTTACACGACAAGCAAGTTAACGAGATGGTGACGGCTCAGGATATCGCCAGTGTGGTTTCATTCTGGACGGGTATTCCGACCACTCAGCTCATGGAAAAGGAACGAGAGCGATTGCTCCGCATGGAAGACGAGCTTCATCGCCGGGTCATCGGACAGGACGAAGCGATTCATGCGGTTGCGGAGGCGATTCGACGTTCTCGGGCGGGTATTACCGAGGGACGACGGCCGATTGGGTCCTTTCTATTCCTGGGACCGACTGGAGTCGGAAAAACTGAGTTGGCAAAAACCCTGGCGGAATTCATGTTCGGCAGTGATGAAGCGCTTCTGCGCATCGATATGTCGGAGTATATGGAGAAGCATACCGTCTCCCGATTGATTGGTGCCCCTCCGGGATATGTTGGCTATGAAGAAGGGGGTCAACTCACTGAAATTGTTCGTCGGCGACCTTACCAAGTCATCTTGCTGGATGAAATCGAAAAAGCCCACCCGGATGTATTTAATATTTTGTTGCAGATTCTGGACGACGGGCGACTGACAGATGGCCAAGGGAGAACCGTGGATTTTCGGAATACAGTGATCATCATGACTTCCAACATCGGCAGCAATGCTTTCCGTCATCTCCACAGCTATGATCAAGACGCTTTGCAAAGAGTCAAGCAAGTGATTCTTGACGAGGTGGAAAACCGGTTTAAACCGGAATTTATCAACCGGATTGATGAAATCATCATCTTTAACCCACTCACCGAAGATCAGATAAAAAATATTGTTGATTTAATGATATCTAATCTCAAAAAACGACTTCAAGAACAAGGAATGGATATCGTTCTGGATGAAGTAGTGAAAGCCTACCTGGCACGGACCGGGTATGACCCCGATTTTGGAGCACGACCACTGCGCCGACTGATCCAGAAAAAAATCGAAAGTCCGCTGGCGGGTGAGTTAATCCGATGTGCCTTCCATCCCGGTCAAACCATCCATGTTGGTTTGGAAGGAGATGATCAAATCGTATTTCGGTGCGAGTAGACACTTTAAGATAATAAATCAGTCTACGACGTGGGATGGAAAAAATTTAGATGAAAAATGATACGATTGAGAAAGGCACCAAATCGTGGGAAAGGGAAATTGAAAGAAGGTTGTGATGATTGAGTATCGGATTTGATTAAATTAAATAAAAGATTTATAATACTACCCGAATAATTCTCGGACTAATCGCCGAAGGAGGGAAAAACGTGGCTCATGCCGAAGTAACAGAAAAAGCGAATGTTTTTGAAATAACCCCCGAGCAAATTGAGGAATTGGAGAGGGTGCTCCGTGACTACCAAGGTAAACCGGGTATGCTTATCCAAGCTCTTCATGCTGCTCAAAGCCTCATTGGTTATCTTCCGCCACTAGTACTCAAAATTGTATCAAAGGCCCTTGATATCCCTCTAAGCGAGGTTTATGGTGTGGTCACTTTTTACCATTTTTTTTCCATGAAACCTCGTGGAAAGCATGTCATACAGGTTTGTCTTGGTACAGCTTGCTATGTTCGGGGTGGTCAAGAAATATTATCGCAGCTTCAAAAGGAATTGAAAATCGAAATAGGAGAAGTGACTGAAGATGGCCTCTATTCGTTGGAGGTGATGCGTTGTGCCGGTGCCTGTGGTCTCGCCCCGGTTGTACGAGTTGACAATGATGTTCATAAGCGTGTCAATCCTGCCCAGATATCTAACATCTTAAAAAGTTATCAAAAATGAAAGAATTGGCTTTGCATATCCTTGATATAATGGAAAACTCCATCCGGTCACATGCAAGCAAAATAAGCGTTTCCCTCATTGAAGATACCAAGGCAAATCTGATTACCCTCGTCATTCGAGATAATGGACACGGAATGGATCAAAATACCCTTACTCGGGTGAGAGATCCCTTTTATACCGGACAGAAAAAAAGGGTGGGAATAGGAATTCCTTTGTTAGAACAATTGACCTCCTTGTGTCGTGGAAACTTGACTATAACCTCCCAACCCGGACAGGGAACCTGCGTCAAAGCCACTTTTCAAAGAGACCATATCGACCTCCCCCCCATTGGGAATATACCCGAGACCTTGATGGTCCTTTATGCGTCACATCCGGACATCGAGATCGAATATGAACACATTGTCAATGATGGTAGCTGGTCCTTTAATACCAAGAAAATGTCTGAAGAATTGGGTATCCGTCAGTCACAAGATATTTTTCCGGTTCTTCAGGGAATCAAAGAATGGATTCAATACCATGAAAGCCAAATTCAGAAAGGAGCATAGAGGATGAAAATTACCAGTATTGACGATTTAAAGAAAATTAAAGAAGAAGCTCAAAAAAGCACCATGCTTCGCGAAGGAAAAGCTGATTATAAGGTCGTGGTGTATATGGGAACCTGTGGTATCGCCGCCGGTGCTCGCCAGACGATGTCATCCATTCTCGATGAAATTTCCAAGCGGGATTTAAAAAATGTTGTGGTGACTCAAGCAGGGTGTATTGGTCTGTGTGATAGGGAGCCACTGATCAGCATAGAGAAAGAAAATGAAAAAGTGTTGTACGGAGATCTCACCCCGGAGAAAGCACGTCAAATTATTGCCTCGCATGTGGTGAATGGTCAAATTATTGGAGAATGGGTCGTACACGTTGAACGATAAGAACTCAACAGGAGGATTCTCATTATGGCTGAGATGGAAAGAAGCCAGGTTTTATTATGTGCCGGTGCAGCATGTGTCTCATCAGGCGCTTTGCTAGTAAAAGATGCACTTATCCGTGAAATCCAAAAAAACGGTTTAGAAAACGAAGTTCGATTGGTTGAAACCGGGTGTGTCGGACCCTGTAATTTAGGACCACTGGTTATCATTTACCCGGAAGGAGTTTTTTATCACAAGTTAGTTCCCGAAGATGCCCGAGAGATTGTAGAAGAACACCTTCTCAAAGGAAGAGTTGTCGACCGGCTTCTTTTCCAGGCACCGGAAGAGGAACGGAAAAAATTTCTCAAAGAAATAGATTTCTTTAAAAAGCAAGTGAAGATTGCCTTACGGAATTGTGGTTTCATCAACCCGCTGAATGTTCAAGAATATATCGCCCGCGATGGATATTTTGCCTTAGCAAAAGTACTAACGTCCATGAGCTGTGATGATGTGATCAATGTTATAAAAAAATCGGGACTTCGGGGACGTGGAGGCGCGGGTTTCCCCACCGGTCTCAAGTGGGAATTAACCAAGAAAAGTACCACAACTCCCAAATATATTATTTGTAATGCTGATGAAGGCGACCCAGGGGCGTTTATGGACCGCAGTATCCTGGAAGGCGATCCTCATTCGGTTCTTGAAGCTATGGCCATTGCTGGTTACGCTATTGGTGCCAATCAGGGCTATGTCTATGTTCGGGCCGAATACCCCCTTGCCGTGGAACGTTTATCTATCGCCATCAACCAAGCTCGGGAAGTCGGCCTTTTAGGGAAAAATATTATGAACAGTGGTTTTGATTTTGATGTCGAGATCCGCATCGGTGCCGGAGCTTTTGTGTGTGGTGAAGAAACTGCTCTGATCGCTTCGGTAGAAGGACGACGGGGAATGCCGCGACCGAAACCGCCCTTCCCGGCTGAAAGCGGGTTATGGAATAAACCGACAGTCATCAATAATGTTGAAACCTGGGCCAACATTCCCCCCATTATTCTCAATGGTCCGGAATGGTTTGCCAGCATCGGAACTGCCAGCAGCAAAGGAACCAAGGTATTTGCTCTGGCGGGCGATATTGTCAACACCGGTCTGGTGGAAATCCCGATGGGGATGACCCTGGGTGAAATCATCTATGATTTGGGCGGAGGAATTCGCGACGGAAAGAAGTTTAAAGCAGTTCAGATCGGTGGTCCCTCCGGTGGGTGCATTCCCAAAGAATTTTTGAATGTCAAGATTGATTATGATTCTCTGAAAGAATTAGGAGCCATCATGGGTTCGGGCGGACTGATCATCATGGATGAGGATACCTGCATGGTCGATCTGGCTCGTTACTTTTTAGAATTCGTCCAGGATGAATCATGTGGGAAATGTACTCCCTGTCGAATTGGAACGAAGCGGATGTTGGAAATTCTCCAACGCATTACCGAAGGCCAGGGTCAAGAGGGAGATGTTGAACTGTTAGAAGACCTGGCCATTCAAATCAAATCCACTGCACTCTGTGGTCTCGGACAAACCGCTCCCAATCCGGTTTTAAGTACGCTTCGTTATTTCCGTGATGAATATGAAACCCACATTCGGAAAAAGAGATGTCCGGCGGTGGTATGTCGTCCACTGTTCCAATCTCCCTGTCAGCATGCCTGCCCGTTGGAAATCGATATCCCCGGTTATATTTCTCTGATTAAAGAAGGAGAGTATGTCGAAGCCTTGCGTGTCATCTGCGAGTCGAATCCACTGCCTTCGGTCTGCGGCCGGGTTTGTCATCGACCTTGTGAAGCCAAATGCCGACGCGGTCAGCTCGACGCACCAGCGGCAATTGATGATTTGAAACGGTTTGTGGCAGATTACGCCATGAAGAATCACATTACCCTCCCGGTCGTCATGGATCGAAAACGAAATGAATCGGTCGCGATTGTCGGCTCCGGACCTGCCGGTTTAACCTGCGCGAATTATCTGGCGAGAAAAGGGTATTCGGTCACCATCTATGAATCACTCCCGGTTGCCGGTGGTATGTTAGCTGCTGGCATTCCTGCTTATCGGCTTCCTCGGGAAGTACTCAACTGGGATATTGAGCAGATCTGGGCGATGGGGGTGAAAATCGAGTTGAATACCACCATTGGTAAAGACATACCTTTCTCCGAATTACGGGAGAAGTATGATGCAGTTTTTTTGGCCATTGGAGCTTGGGAAAGTGCAGCATTAGGCATTCCCGGAGAGCAATTTGAAGGGGTTGTCCCGGCTTTGGATCTCTTAAAGACCATCAATTTAGGTGGAACCATTGACGTTCCGAAAAAAGCAGTCGTTCTTGGCGGCGGAAATGCTGCTATGGATGCTGCTCGTACCTTATTGCGTCTGGGATCAGAAGAAGTGAATATTGTTTATCGACGGACTCATTCTGAAATGCCCGCCATTTTAGAGGAAATTGAGGATGCGCAAAAAGAAGGCGTTTTTTTTCATTACCTGATGGCTCCTCTCGAAATCATTGGTGATGAAAGCGGAAAAGTGAAAGGGATAAAGCTCCAGCGGATGCGCCTGAGCGAATTCGACCGGAGTGGTCGAAGAAAACCGGTTCCGATTGAAGGAGCCGAAATGATTGTCGAATGTGACATGGTGGTCCCGGCCGTCGGTCAGATGCCCGAAGTTGAGAACCTCTCTGGGAGTATACAGACCGATCATCGGGGGAATGTGGTTGCCGATCGGCATACACTTTCTACTTCTCTTCCTGGAGTATTTGCCGGTGGAGATATGGTAGGAGCCGACGCAACGGTGGTGAACGCCATGGCTTTTGGGAAAAAAGCGGCGTACAGTATTCATCAGTATCTCCGTCAGCTCAAAGGCGATGAAGGCGAGGAATGCGTGGCTGAACCCAAAAGGCCGCAGATTTTAGAAGAACCACCGGTTCTTCAGGAGATACCACGGGTGAAAGTGCCTGAGATTCCAGTGAAAGAACGAGTATGTAGCTTTGCTGAAGTCAAACTGTGTTTAAACGAAGCTGATGCACGTCGCGAAGCGGAACGCTGTCTGCGTTGCGACTTAGAAAGGAAGATGAAAGAGCTTCAACAACTCGTTGCAGTGGAGGAGGAAGAATAATGAACACTCAGCCAGTGGCCGAATCGGTCTACGCGGAAGTTGATGAAATCATTAACCGTTATCGTGAGGAAAGGGCTCCCTTAATGGCCATTCTTCAGGATGTTTCTGATATATATGGATATTTACCCCGGGATGTCTTGGGGTATGTTTCTCACCAAACTGGCATTCCTTCCAGTACGATTTATGGAGTTGCCACTTTTTATTCTTTTTTTGAAACCAAACCGGTTGGAAAATATGTCATCCGGATCTGTCAAAATGCCCCTTGCCATGTGTTGGGGGCCACTGATGTGTTAGCGATCGTCAAAAAGGAACTGGGCCTCAAAGAAGGTGAAACGAGCAAAAACGGGCTGTTCACTCTCGAAGTGACCAGCTGTCTCGGTGTATGTGGTGTAGCTCCGGCAATGATGATCAACAACGTGACCTATGGAAATTTAAATGCCGATCGCATTCGGGAAATATTGGCGCTCTATCGCTGATCGAAAGGGGGGATAGTATGCTCTATCGTTCGCACGTTTTAATTGAAATGACAAGCAGTTCAATCGTCTTGGGAGCTGCCCAGATTCGGGAGAGTTTTGAGCGGGAAATTGAACGGACCGGACTCTCTGGGGAAATTAAAGTGCTTGATACCGGATCGTTCGGTGCCAGCCTTCCTTCACCTTTCGTTGTGGTTTATCCCGACAACATCATTTACGCACCGGTGAGGGTGGAACAGGTGAAGCTGATTGTTGAAGAACATCTCTTAAAAGGTCGACCGGTCCGGAGTTTGATATTCACCGAGAAACCGGGAATGGAAACTCAAGCCTTTTTGCCCTATTTTCCGTTAGCTCGTGAAAAAAGAGTTGTTTTACGGAACAGTGGTTTCATAGATCCGACTGAGATCGATGATGCAATCGCTTGTGACGGCTACTTAGCTTTAGCCCAGGCATTGACTGGAACACCTGAAGAGGTAATAGTGACCATCAAAGAGTCCGGATTACTGGGTCGGGGCGGAGCCGGTTTTCCCACCGGCTTAAAGTGGGAACTGACCCGCAAAGCCGAAGGGACCGAGAAGTATGTCGTATGTAATGCCGATGAAGGTGAACCAGGTACGTTCAAGGATCGACTCATTCTTGAAGGCGATCCTCACTCGATTCTTGAAGCGATGATCATTGCCGGCTACGCGGTCGGTGCTCATGAGGGGTATATTTATGTCAGAGCTGAATATCCTGAAAGCATTCGACACCTGGAGACAGCTATCGCTCAAGCGGAAGAATATGGATTACTGGGAGGAAACATTTTAAATTCCGGATTTGCTTTTCGGTTGAAGATTCGGAAAGGTGCTGGTGCATACATTTGCGGCGAGGAAACCGCTCTCTTAGAATCAATTGAAGGAGGGCGAGGCGAACCGCGCATTAAACCTCCCTATCCTCCTCAAAAAGGTTTGTGGGGAATGCCCACGGTTATCAACAATGTGGAAACTTTGGCCAATATCCCCCCGATTCTTCTCCATGGGGCGGGTTGGTTCAAAAATATTGGAACTCCTACCTGTCCGGGGACCAAGGTATTTACCCTCACTGGAAACGTGAATAATCTCGGGCTCATTGAAGTACCCATGGGAATCACCTTGCGTGATCTTATTTATGAAGTTGGAGGCGGAATCCGGAGTGGACATGGTCTGAAACTGGTTCAAACCGGTGGTCCTTCCGGGGGAACGATGACCCCCGATCTCCTTGATGTTCCAATGGCCTATGACACTCTTCCCCGTTACCATTCAGCGCTTGGTTCAGGAGCACTGACTGTCATTGATGATACCCATTGTATCGTTGATATTGTTAAAAATTTCTGTGAGTTCTTCCTCCATGAATCCTGTGGGAAATGTACTCCCTGCCGTATCGGAAATAAGCGAGTCACGGAGATTCTGGATCGTATTGCCTCCGGAAAAGGAGAAGTGGACGATTTAGAGAAGCTCGCTTTCTTGGGAGAACATATCAAACGAACGTCGTTCTGTGGTTTAGGGCAAGCCGCACCGAACCCACTGCTGCGTTGCTTGGAGTTTTTCCGGGAAGAATTCGAAGCGCATATTCAAGAGAAGCACTGTCCACTTCATGTCTGTCGGATGAATCATCCGCGTAAAATGATTTCATGAAATGCTCTGACGAGAAGAAAGGAGAGAAAGGTATGGCAAAGGTCATGCAGGATATAAACGAAAAAGAATCTCAAAAGAAATTGGTGACGCTATATATCGATGGGAGAGAGTGCCAGGTGCCGGAAGGGGTCACCCTGCTTGAAGCCTGCAAGATGGAAGGCTATCATATTCCAACCCTGTGTTATATGGAGGGTTTGTCACCATGGGGTGGATGCCGGATTTGTGTGGTTGAAGTGGAAGGACAACCCAATTTAATCGCGTCCTGTGTCACGCCGGTTCGGGAAGGCATGAAAATTTTGACCGCTTCCAAGAAGGTTCGTGAGGCTCGCAAAGCCAACCTGGAATTGCTCTTGTCGAATCACCCCCTTGATTGTCAGCTCTGTGATCGCAACCAATCCTGTGAACTACAAAGCCTCTCCTATGAATTTGGTATACGAGAAATCCGTTTTCAAGGAGAAAGGAAAACCCAACCGGTTGATCACAGCAGTCCATCGGTAAAACGGGATCTCGACCGATGCATTCTCTGTGGACGATGCATTCGCACCTGTGCTGAAATCCAGAGCGTGTTTGCCGTTGATTTTGCCAACCGAGGGTTTGATTCCTGTGTAAGCCCTTCGCTCGGACTTCCTCTGGGAGAGAGTGTTTGTATTAACTGCGGGCAATGCGTTCTGGCCTGCCCAACCGGTGCCCTTTCCGAAGTAAGCCATGTCGAACAGGTTTGGAATGCCCTGGATGATCCGGAGAAATATGTGATTCTCCAGACCGCTCCCGCCGTCCGGGTGAGTATCGGCGAGCCATTTGGCATCCCCACCGGGAGTATATCCACTGGAAAGATGGTGGCTGCCTTCCGACGGATGGGTTTTGACCAGGTGTTTGATACCAATTTTGCCGCTGACCTGACCATTCTTGAAGAAGGAACCGAGTTTATCAACCGGGTGAAAAAAGGTGGCAAGCTTCCATTGATTACTTCCTGTAGCCCGGGCTGGATTAAATTTATGGAACATTTTTATCCGGAACTCATGGAAAATGTTTCAACCTGTAAATCGCCTCAGCAGATGTTTGGAGCTTTGGCCAAGACCTATTACGCTCAAAAAATGGGAATTGACCCTATGAATATGGTGGTCGTCTCTATCATGCCCTGTACCGCTAAAAAATACGAATGTCAGCGTGATGAAATGAAAGCCAGCGGGTATCAGGACGTCGATTACTCCCTGACCACTCGCGAAGCGGCCCGGATGATAAAAGAGAAAGGGATTGACCTGAAAGATATGCCTGAGGAAGATTTCGATCCGGCTCTGGGCATTTCCACCGGTGCGGCAGCGGTATTCGGGGCAACCGGTGGGGTCATGGAAGCGGCTCTCCGAACCGTCTATGAAGTGTTAACTGGCCAAACCCTCGCTCACGTCGATTTTACTGACGTGCGGGGCATCCAAGGAGTGAAGGAATCCACTCTCAACATCAACGGTATGGAAGTCAATGTGGCGGTTGCTCATGGTTTGGGGAACGCACGGAAATTATTAGACTTGGTGAAACAAGGACACTCAAAGTATCATTTCATCGAAATCATGGCCTGCCCGGGCGGATGCATTGGCGGTGGCGGTCAACCAATTCCAACCAATCTTGAGATCCGTATGAAGCGTATTGAAGCCATATATGAAGTTGATCGTCATCTCCCCATGAGAAAATCTCATGAGAATCCTGCTATCAAAAACCTCTATGAAGAATATCTGGGAGAACCAAACAGTGAAAGGTCCCATCACCTGTTACATACCCATTATACCCGTCGCGAGAAGATGTAAGGAAAGGGAGTCAAAAAGCTGTGAAATGTAAAAGGTGAATCGACATTCATGATAGAAAAATCCCCAGGCACCATCTGAAGAATGAAAATCAAAGGAGCGACATGCCATGGCACGTCGCTACAATTAAATTGATTTTTCAGGTGTAAGGGTTTGATTTATCAAACCCGAAATTGTGCCACAGGATGGTCTCTTTAAACTTTTTACATTTTACTATATTTTTATGATGATTATACTGTTCAATTTACTCTTCTTCCTCCTTAACGGGAGGGAGAAGGGTATCTTCTTTTTCCTCATTCGAACAACCCGATAAATCTATCTTGTACCTGACCCGAAACCCGAGTACAATAATTTTCTATGAATACCTTTATTCTATCCATCGATCCCGGGAAGGAAAAATACGGTGTGGCGTTATTGGATCATGCCGGCTGCGTATTGGCTCACACTATTCTTTCTCTGGAAAAATTGTCCGAAACGATAGCCGACCTGGTGAAAAAGTATCCTCAGCTCAAAATGGTCATCGGGAACAGTACCGGTCGGAATCAGGTATTACAGATTGCTCGGCAAATGCACCTTGAATATGAAATCGTCGATGAAAGCCATAGTACTGAGGAGGCCCGGAAGCTTTATTTTGAAGCTCATCCCCCCCGGTGGCTCAAAAAAATAATACCGCTGAGTATGCTGGTTCCACCGGTTGCCTATGATGATTGGTCGGCGGTCGTTATAGGACGGCGGTATCTCGTCAAACTGCATTCGGAAGGTGACGTCAATGAGTAATCCATATTCGATCACCAAGCTATTGACATCCTTAGCCAGAAAATCAATTGAATATTACTTATCTCATCGCCAATATCTTCCGATCCCGGAGGATATTCCTCAGGAAGTATTCTCCCAACAAGCGGGAGTTTTTGTTTCTTTGAAGAAAAAAGGGAAGCTCCGGGGCTGCATCGGTACTTTTCTTCCTCAACAGGAGAACGTGATTTTGGAAATTATTCATAATGCGGTGAGTTCAGCTACTGAGGATCCACGTTTTCCCCGGGTGACCCTGAACGAACTCCCTGAAGTTGATATCACTATTGATATTTTAACCAAACCTGAGCCAATATCCTCTCCGGAGGAACTGAATCCGAAGCATTATGGAGTCATTGTCCAGAGGGGATGGCGTAAGGGGTTGTTGCTGCCCGACATCGAAGGGGTAGAGACGATTGAGGAACAAATCCGAATTGCCCGTCTAAAAGCCGGAATTGGTGCTCATGAACCGGTCGAGCTCTTCCGTTTTCGGGTCGACCGTTATAGCGAAAAAGAAGATGATGGAGGAAACCATCAGTGATTAAAGCCCTTTATTGGGAGGTTGAGGCTGACCAGCGCGTCAGGTGCCATTTGTGCCCTCACCATTGCCGCATTCCCGAGGGACGCCGTGGGATATGTCAGATCCGAGAGAATAGAGAGGGAATTCTGTACGCGCTGACCTATAATCGGGTCTCTTCAGTGCATATGGACCCGATTGAGAAAAAGCCGTTGTACCATTTTTTTCCAGGCAGGGACATTTTATCTATTGGAAGTGTCGGATGTAATTTAAAATGCGCCTTTTGTCAGAATTGGGAGATTTCTCAGATTGGATTTGAAAACTCATTGACGGTCATGGATCCAAAAAAAATAGTTGCCCTGGCTCAGTCACAGCAATCGATTGGGGTTGCGTATACCTATAATGAACCGTTCATCTGGTGGGAATATGTCCGAGATACCTCGCGAGCGGTACGAGACACTCATTTAAAAAATGTACTGGTCACCAATGGCTATATTGAATCCGATCCACTTCGAGAAATTCTGCCGCTGATCGATGCGATGAATATCGATCTCAAAGCGATGGATGAACATTTTTACCGGTCGATATGCGGTGGTTCCCTGGCGCCGGTGCTGCAGACGATCGAAACCAGTTATCAACACGGGGTTCATATCGAGGTGACCAATCTGTTGGTGACTGGCCTTAATGATTCCCGTGATCAGATCCATAAATTAGTCGATTATATAGCGGGACTGAGTCCCGATATCCCGCTTCATTTTTCTCGATATTTTCCTGCATACCGCCTGGAGGCACCACCCACGAACCTAACAATCTTAAAGGAAGCGTATGCTATTGCTCGTGAAAAACTTCATTATGTCTATTTGGGAAACATGGGTTCTGCTGAGGGTCAAATGTCCTATTGTTCTCAGTGTGGTCAACCAGTGATTCATCGCTATGGGTATCAGGTTGAATTGGATGGATTCCTCAATGGATACTGTCGATACTGCGGGACTTTCTTTCCCCTGCGAAATGAATGAAGCGCATCTTGCTCCTTCTCCTCATCGTTGGAATGAGCCTCGGGATATGGTTCTTCACTCAAAAGAATCCGCTACAGCACTTTATATACGAGGGATTCGATACCTGGATTGAAATTGATATTCCTTCCCGTCAACGTCAGGTAGCGCTTGTCATTGAAGCGGTGATTAATGAATACGATAAACGCTGGGATCGGTTTTCTCCGGAGAGTGAAATTTGGAAAATAAACCACGATCACCATCCGGTTGAAGTAAATATGGTCACTCTGGATATTCTGGTTGAGGCTCGACGATTTCATACCATGACCGAAGGGTATTATAATGTATTCATCGGGTCTTTGATGGATGAGTGGGGTTTTGCTGATCATCCCCGGCTCCCATCTCCTGATCGACTCCACCGGTTGACAGAACAAATCGCTGGGAGTGACATCGAAATCAATGAGGAACGAAAAACAGTTCGGCGCTTGGGGGAAGGAACGATTGATTTGGGTGGCATTGCGAAGGGATACTTGGTGGATATGATGGTCGACGAATGTAAAAAGCATCGAATCACGCATGCTTTGATTAATGCTGGTGGAACTGTCTATGCGCTGGGAAAGGCCTTCCGGGTGGGAATTTTGCATCCTCGCCACTCATCGATCATCGGGGTGATCGAGGTCAAAGACCAGGCGGTATCGACTTCAGGAGATTATTTTCGGTATTTTGAGGATGATGGAGTGCGTTATTATCATATACTCAATCCCTTTACTGGTTATCCCGAACACGATTTCTCTAGTGTGACCATTGTTTATCCCCATGCGACCGAAGCTGATGTCATATCAACCGCGGTCATGGCAGGTGGTTGTTTGCTTATTCCCTTTATTGAAAAAAGATTTCCGGGAGTGGCAATCATCGCCATTCGATCCAATAGCGAGATTTTTTTAAACGAAGCGGCTCGAAGTATGTTTCAGCCACTTCCAACGGAGATACCGAATCCATGAAAAAAAAGATTTTTATCATACTCATCGTGGTTTTGTTTTCTCTTCAGATCATTGTTTTCTCGGTTCGAAACCGGGAGGTGTCCGACTGGCTGGGGGCTTTCAAAATGATTGCTGTCCCTTTCCATCGAGGATGGTTGGTGGTTCAGCATGGGCTCACTCGTTTTATGAATAATTTTGCCTCCAAGAGGAAATTAATCGAAGAAAATACTTCTCTCCAAAAAGAGATTGGGCAATTACAGAATGAATTGGCAATTCTGACCGAACAAATTCGCGAGCTCAATATGAAACTGGCTGCGACGACCATTGAAAGTCAAATGCCCTTTGATGTAATCCCGGCTCTGGTGATTGGTCGCGATCCCTATGACTGGTTCGGTAAAATCATCATTGATAAGGGAAAAAAGAATGGCATTGCGTCGGATTTAACCGTCGTAACTTATCAAGGGCTGGTCGGGAGAGTTGATCAGGTCTATGACAATTATTCCGTCGTGCGTCTCCTCTTGAGCCCTGATATCGCTACCGGAGCTATAGTGCAACGAACCCGGGATTTAGGGGTAGTGGAGGGGAACGGTAAGGGGCTGTGTATCATGCGCTATATCTACCGGACATCCCAGGTACAGGTTGGTGATCTGGTTGTGACTTCCGGCCTGGGTATCAGTACCCCGAGAGGAATCGTCATCGGAAAAGTATTGGACGTAAAAGATTCGGTAGGATCGTTTTTCAAAGAGGTCACAGTACAACCGGAATGCGATTTTTCCCTTATAGAACAACTTTTCGTCATTCAATCCTCCTCCAAAGGCGAAAAGCATGACAATCAGTAAGTACCTGTTGATGATGTTGGGTTTTTTTTCAATTTTTTTCTTTAAAAGTACAGTTTTAAATTCATACTGGCCGATTTTTTCCCAAATGAGTCTGCTTCCATTCCTGATCTGGGGTGTTAGTATCTCGGAGAAAAAATGGTATCTGGTTTTGTTGTGTAGCCTTATTCCTGGGTGTATTTTGGACATTTTTTCCTTTTCATCTTTTGGGGTTCATCTTCTGATCTGTGTGAGTTTGTTTTCCCTTGCTCAAACCTGGATATCTCTCTTTTCAACCACTCTGGAGTCAATTTTCGGGTTTTTACTGATCGCTCCCGTCATGGAACTGATCATCGTCTATTTTATTCAAGTATTAGAACGAAATATCACTTATTCTTTCTCCCATTATACCTGGTTGGTCATCATATCCATCGGGTTGAATTTTCTTCTGAATTTTTTCTGGATGCATTTATTTCCCGTAAAGGAGTCCAATCATGTGGAATGAAAAACCAAAGCTAATTCTCGACCATCGTATAGAGATTTTTTCTTGGATTTTGGTTGGGATTTTTATCTTCCTGTTGTTGAATTTATGGTCTATCAGTGTTCTGCAATTCAATTTATATCATGAAAAATCTGAGCTGAACCGGATTCGGGTTATTCCACTTCAAGCGCCTCGAGGTATGATTACCGACCGATATGGACATATTTTGGCTCAGGACATTCCCAGTTTTGCGGTCATTTTATTACCCGGGAGTGAGGATCCTGAAAAATCCAGAAAAAAATTAGAGGTCATTTTAAACCGAAAAATTGAGAAGCCACTCCGCGAACGATATTCCGGAGAGATTATTTTAGCCTCTCCAATTAGTATTGAAGAAGTGACCCGGGTTGAAGAAGCCAAAAAAGAACTCCCCGGTGTCATGATTGAGGCATTCCCACGGCGGATCTATCCTCCAGGAGAAATAGTTTCACATGTGATAGGGTATGTGGGGAAAATAAACGCTGAAGAGCTGAAAAGGTACAGTCAGAACCAGTATAATAACGAAGATATGGTTGGAAAGAGTGGCATAGAACTCTATTATGAGGATATTATCCGTGGTGAAAAGGGGTACCGAAAAATTGAAGTAGATGCACCCGGTCGAATCGTCCAGATGCTCGATACCTCTCCACCTCGGTTTCGTCATTCGTTGACCTTGACCTTAGATCTGGAACTTCAACAGTACTGCAGTGAACTCTTAGCAGGAAAAAGCGGGACGATCATTATTGGAAACCCGAAAAATGGTGAAATACTCGCCATGGTGAACCAGCCGGCTTTTGAACCGAATCTGCTGGTTGAGGGCATCAGTCGGGAAGAATGGGGGAAGTTATTGGACAATCCTTTACGGCCGCTGACGACCCGATCGCTTCAAGCCCTCTATCCACCAGGATCGATCTTCAAATTAATCATCAGCCTGGCGGCTCTGAATCAAAATTTAGTTGAAAAGGGAAGAACCTTCTTTTGTCCGGGATATTTCGATTATAATGGTCAGCATTATCCGTGCTGGAAAAAATCGGGGCATGGACGCCTTGACTTTGAAGAGGCAATTGCCCAATCGTGCAATGTCACCTTTTATACTATTGGCTTGGAGCTGGGCCAGGATCGGATCATTGATATGGCGAAGCGCTTTGGGTTTGGGGAAACCTTTGATATCGATCTCCCTGGAGAGAATCATGGTTTTCTTCCCACCTCCAGCTGGAAAAGGCAAAAAATCGGAGAACCCTGGTATCCCGGGGATACCATCAATCTCTCCATCGGGCAGGGGTATCTTTTAGTCACACCACTGGAGATATACCAAATGATTGCCACTATTTCCACCAATGGCATTACCTATCGGCCTCATCTGTTAAAACAGGTGAACGATGAAAAAGGGAAGATTATCACCCAAAATCTTCCTAAAATTGAAAATGAAGTGAAACTGAAACCGGATGTCTGGCAAACGGTGATTCGGGGAATGAGAAAAGTGGTGACGGAAGGGACCGGGAAAGCCTGCCGTGATCTTCCGGTGGCAGTTGCCGGAAAGACTGGAACCGCTCAAAATCCCCACGGGAAAGATCATTCCTGGTTTGCCGGCTTTTTTCCTTATGACGATCCTCAATATGCTTTTATGGTTTTAGTCGAAAACGGTGGAGACGGAAGCGGTGAAGCCGCTCATCGGGGTCGCGATCTCGTCCAATGGATATTTGATAATCGGGAGAATACGCGTAATGAAGATAGTTAAGCTCTTTCCTTTGATCGTTCTCTCCCTCTGTATCATCGGTTTGTTAGCTGTATACAGTACCGATCCCTTGCGGGGGAGCGGCATTGATCTGAAAAGCTTTTTTTGGAGGCAACTCTTCTGGTGTCTCTCGAGCTGGATGGTGTTTTACCTGGTCAGTCGTATCGATTATCACTGGTTTATCAAGTTAGAATGGATTCTTTTTTTGCTGATCATCGTCTCGTTATCGGCGGTTTTGTTTTTTGGATCGGGCGATGAAACTGGAGCGCGGCGCTGGCTGTTTTCACGATCGGTTCAACCTTCGGAGTTCTCCAAGGTCGGATTTGCCATCTTTTTGGCGGCGCTATTGAGCGCCAGTCCTGAAGAACATGGAAGTTGGTGGCTCCTTTTTAAAATCTCTGTTTTATCGGTCTTGCCGATGGTACTGATATTTGTCGAACCGGATTTAGGAACAGCTCTTGTGATCATAGTGCTCTGGTTTTCGGGATTATTTTTTTGCGGGTTCGGTTGGAAGAAAATTTTAACGGTTTTAGCTCTTTTTGGGGGACTCATGCCGATTTCTTGGCTGGTATTGAAAGATTACCAAAAGCAACGGCTCCTTTCTTTTTTTTCACCTCAATCCGACCCCCTGGGGAGAGGGTATAATGTTTTACAATCGCAAATTGCCATCGGTGCGGGTGGTTTTTTAGGGAAAGGCTGGCTTTCAGGTACTCAATCCCAATTGCGGTTTCTTCCTGCCCATTATACTGATTTTATTTTTGCATCCTGGTGCGAGCAATTGGGGTTTATCGGTGGTATACTAATTCTCATCCTTTTTTTCTGGTTGATCTGGACTATTTTCCGGGTGAGCATTGAAGCGTCCGATCTGGAAGGGAAAATAATGGCGACGCTTTTTGGGTCGATGTTTACTTTCCAGGTAATGGTGAACATTGGCATGAATATGGGCGTGATGCCGATCACTGGTATCCCCCTTCCTTTTATCAGCTATGGTGGGAGCTCACTCTTTATCAATATGGTGACCATGGGGATCATCTGGAATATTGCGAAGTCAGGAGGAAAAGAATAATGTATCCACCGAAAGCGGTCGATGACAGTTTCTTTCATCACAACATCTTAAAAGTGACCAAACCCGCTCGTTATATGGGCGAGGAATGGAATGTTATCATTAAAAATCCAGTCAGATCCTCCTGTTCAGTCGTGCTCGGATTTCCAGATCTTTATGAAATTGGGATGTCACATTTAGGATTAAAGATTTTATATGATATTTTAAATAAACTTCCTGGGGTGCGGGCGGAAAGGGCATTTGTCCCATGGCCTGACCTGGGAAAAATGATGAAAGAAAAGAATATTCCCTTATATACCCTGGAGAATAAACTCCCAGTTCATTCTTTTGATGTGGTGGGATTGAGTCTGCAAAGCGAAATGAATTATACCAATGTTTTGTATTTTCTCGATCTATCGGGTATCCCGTTTCGGAGCGAAGACCGAGGAGAAGCCTTCCCGTTGATTCTCGCCGGCGGAGCTGCCGTTTACAACCCGGAGCCAGTCAGTCCCTTTTTCGATGCCATTCTCCTTGGAGAAGGCGAAGAAGCCATGGTTGATATGATTCAAACCATTTCGGCAATGAAAGGTCAAAAGAAATCCGATGTTATACGGGAATTAGCCAGTATCGAAGGGGTCTATGTTCCGTCTTTTTACCAGGTTGAATATTTTACAAATGGAATTATTTCCAAGATACAGCCGAAAGAAAAGCAAGCGGCTCCCATCGTTCAGAAAAGATGGGTGGACGATCTCGACCGAGCTTTTTACCCGGATAAAATCATCGTTCCCTATATTGCCATCGTCCATGACCGGATACCTCTTGAGATCACTCGGGGGTGTACTCGTGGTTGCCGTTTTTGCCAGGCAGGTATGATTTATCGACCGCATCGGGAACGATCCTTGGAAAAAATCATCGATTTAGCGGAAAAATTAGTATCCAGTACCGGGTATGAAGAAATATCTCTCCTTTCACTCAGCAGCACTGATCATTCCCAGATTGAGGACATTATTGCGGACTTATCCCGACGTTTTGAATCCAAAAAAGTGAACATTTCGCTTCCTTCGCTTCGGATGAATGCTTTTTCGGTTAAGATTGCTCAAAGTCTGCAGCGGGTCAGGAAGAGCGGTCTCACCTTTGCCCCCGAAGCCGGAACCGATCGGCTCCGCCGGATTATCAACAAAGGCTTGACCGATCAGGAGATAGTATTCACTTTAGAGCAAGTTTTTCAAGGTGGATGGGATGATGTGAAACTTTATTTTATGATTGGTCTCCCCGAAGAGAAAGAAGACGATCTGCTGGGTATCGCCCGTCTGGTCACTGAAAGCTTGAAAATGGGAAAAAAAATCGTAGGCAAAAGATTAAATATCCATCTCAGCATCTCCGCTTTTGTTCCCAAGCCCCATACTCCCTTTCAATGGATTTCTCAAGAGAGCCCGGAGGTTTTGCAGGATAAAATCGACCGCTTGCACGCTGGTCTGTATAAGGAGCGACGATCGATCCGGATGAATTGGTCTGATTTTCAAGAAAGCCGCCTTGAGGCGGTATTGGCTCGCGGTGACCGTCGGCTCTCGCGGGTCATTGAGCGAGTCTATCAAAGTGGGCAGATAATGGACGGATGGCGGGAATTTTTTTCTTTCGATCGTTGGAAAAAAGCTTTTTACGAGGAAGGTCTGGACATGAATTTTTATTCACATAGAAAGCGTGAAATCAGCGAGATACTTCCCTGGGATCACCTCTCCAGTGGAGTACGAAAAGACTATTTGATTGAAGAATGGATGAAATCCCAAATGCAGGAATTTACTCCAATGTGTTTCACCTCAGAACAGTGCTTGCAGTGTGGAGTCTGTTGATCATGGAAAAAGCCGATCGGTATCGATATCGCTGTCGTCATCTGAAATTGATTCCATTCCACTTGCTTTCCCAGCTGGATCTCACTCGTTTTTGGGATCGGGTTTTACGTCGAGCTGGAATCCCGGTTGCTTTTTCCCAGGGATTCAATCCTCGTCCGCAACTTTCTTTTGGACCAGCCACGGCGACCGGGGTGGTGAGCCGGGCTGAATATCTGGATATAACTCTTCGTGAACCGTATGAACCCAATCAACTCCAGGAGCTTATTAATGGCCAAATTCCCGCGGGGATGAAAGTGGTACAGATTGAACTCGTTTCTCTTGAAGCACCAAGTATCATCAAAGCGCTCAGAGGAATACAATACACGTATGTTTTTCCGAGGGATACTGATTTGATTCAGCTCGATTTGGAGGATATTGAGGTTTTGGAGAGAACACTCCAACCGAATAATGAATTTATGATATCATTTCTATTTACAGGGAAGAATATCTTATATAATCCCTTTAAATTGATTGAAATGATACCAACCGAATTGAAATGGGGGAACCCTTTACGAATTATGAAAGAAGAATGTATTTGGTAGTTTATGCGGAGGGTTAAGCGTTGAAGAAAGATATAATCATTGATATGTCCGAAGTTGAAGTAAGGGCTGCGCTTTTAGAAAACGGTCGGGTAGTTGAGTTTTTCTTTGAACGATCTACCGAAAACCGATTAGCCGGTAATATTTTTAAGGGGATCGTAGAAAATGTATTACCCGGGATTCAATCTGCCTTTGTAAATACCGGTTTTGATAAAAATGCCTTTTTGTTTATCGGAGATATTCTGTTTGACGAGAAGGGGAAAAATAAAAGTATCGACCAGATTCTTCACACCGGGAAAGAGATTGTGGTTCAGGTTGCCAAGGAACCTATGGGAACCAAAGGAGCCCGGGTGACGACCAAGATTTCTCTTCCCGGGAGATATGTTGTGCTTATGCCGGGAATGAACTCGATAGGAGTTTCGCACCGGATTTCATCTTCCGAAGAAAGAGAAAAACTCAAAAAACTGGTAGAAAAAATAAAACCCGATCATATGGGAGTCATTGTCCGGACGGTCGCCGAAGGAAAGAGCAATGAAGAAATCAAAGAAGACATTGAGTCGTTGGTTCGGTTGTGGAATCGGATCATGAAGAAGGCCGAGCTCATATCGGCACCGGCGATGCTTTATGAAGAGGCGAGCCTCATTTACACTCTGGTTCGAGACGTTGTTGATGACAGTCTGGGTGAGATATGGATTAATTCCTATTTTGGTTTTCAGAAGCTCAAGGATTTTGTCGAATCGATTATTCCCCGGCTTACAAATCGCATTCGATTTTTTGAAAGGAAGGAAAATATTTTCGATCACTTTAACTTGAATCGAGAATTGGAAAAAGCCATGAGTCACAAGGTCTGGCTCAGGAGTGGTGGGTATCTTGTTTTTGACCGGACTGAGGCAATGACGGTGGTGGATGTGAACACCGGAAAGTATATCGGGAAAAAAGATCTCCAGGAGACGATTCTCAAAACCAATTTGGAAGCCGCGGAAGAAATTGCCCGGCAGGTTCGGCTCCGGGATATCGGGGGCATCATTTTGATCGATTTTATCGACATGGGGAAAAAGGAACATCAGAAACAGGTCATCAATACCTTTGAGCAATTCCTTTCACACGATCGAACCCGTTCAAGCGTCGTCCAGATGAGCGAGTTGGGGCTGGTAGAAATGACCCGAAAACGAGTCCGGAAAAACCTTGATGCCATTCTATGCGAACCATGTAGCTGTTGTCAGGGAGATGGGCGAGTTCTTTCCCTGGAAACTACTGCCATTCATTTAATGAGAAAAATCGAGGAGATTTGTCGGAATTCGTTTTCTACCACCATAGCCTTTGTAGTGGGAGAAGAACTCGGTGGATATTTAAAAAACAGTGGAGAAATTTTCCTGACCAATCTGAAAAAAATTTATGGAAAAGAGTTGGCCTGGAAAATTGATACCGTCTTGCCACCAAGACGCTATACTATTCTTGGAGTGGGGGAGAGCGATGTAAAGGAATCGCTCAAAAAAAGCAGTTAACCTCTCTCATTCTGGTTTGACAAAACCCACCAATCTTGATACATTCTTTACCATTGTTAATTATTCATCAATCAAACAAAACTGATCGTTTTTTAAATTTGATATTATTCCGGCTCGGCTCTGGAATTGGAATGGAGGAGATATATTTATGTTTGCCATTATCGAATCGTGTGGAAAACAGTATTCGGTGGAAGAAGGAGTAATTCTCCAGCTCGACAGCTATCAAGGAAATGTAAAGGATGAGATCGTTTTCGATCGAGTTCTTTTATATCGTGATGAGGAGCAGGTTGTGGTTGGCCGCCCCTATGTTGAAGGGGCAAAAGTCAAAGGGATCGTTTTGAGAAACGGAAAAGGGAAAAAGGTCAGCGTGTTCAAATATAAACCTAAAATCAAGTATCGTCGTTTTACCGGTCACCGACAACGTGTAACTCTGATTAAAATTCAATCAATAGAATCATAGACGAACCGGAGGTCAGGTCGCATGGCTCACAAAAAAGCAGGTGGAAGTGGAAAGAATGGGCGCGATAGCAACGCTCAACGGTTGGGTATCAAAAAATACAGCGGGGAATACGTTCTTGCCGGTAATATCCTGATTCGTCAGCGAGGGACCAGGATTAAACCTGGGGTCAATGTGGGGACCGCCAAAGACTATACCTTGTTTGCCCTCCAGAACGGGTATGTGGTTTTTCAGAAGAAGGCGAAAAGAAAATGCGTTTCGGTTCTTGCTGAAATGCCAGGAGCAGTGTAAATTTCCGGAGAAGGCAATCAATAACGAGGCTCTGTATCGTACTCAATACAGCTATATTCCCCTTCCCCCGAGGGGAGGGTGATTCTTTTTTTTCAGAGGTGACTCATTGTTTGTTGATCAGGTAGTTATAACTGTTCGCGCCGGTCGGGGTGGCGATGGTGCGATCAGTTTTTTAAGAGAAAAATATGTTCCTCGCGGTGGACCGGCAGGAGGAACCGGCGGGAATGGTGGAAGCGTCATCTTCCGTGCTTCACACCAAAAAAAAACGTTATATGACGTGTATCTGCGTCGAGTCTATAACGCTCCGTCAGGACAACCGGGACGAGGAAAAAACCAGTCGGGAAAAAACGGGGATAACATCGTATTGGTTGTCCCGGTTGGAACCCAGATCTTCGATCAGAAGAGCGGGAAATTGCTGGCTGATTTGATCGAAGATGGACAGGAGATCAGTATTGCCCGTGGTGGACGGGGAGGGCGTGGAAACAGTTCCTTCGCCACCGCCGAGAATCAGGCTCCGCGAATCGCTGAAAAAGGGGAACCCGGTGAAACCCGGGAGATTCGTTTGGAGTTAAAGCTAATCGCCGACGTTGGGGTGAGTGGTTTACCCAATGCCGGGAAATCAACCTTGCTCTCGGTGGTCAGTGCTGCCAAGCCCCACATAGCTGATTATCCGTTTACCACTCTTCAGCCCAATTTGGGGGTGGTGGCTCATCGCGACCAGCAATTTGTCATGGTCGATGTCCCCGGCATTATCGAAGGGGCGAGCCAGGGTGCCGGACTTGGTTTAGATTTTTTACGACATATCGAAAGAACCCGTTTGATTCTCCATTGTGTTGATCTGTCTCCCTATACCGGGAATAATCCGCTCTCTGATTTTGCGCTTCTCCGTCATGAATTTGAACAATATAGCCCAGCTTTGGCGGCGAAGCCCTTTTTCGTGATTGCGACCAAACTGGATATTCCCGAGGCGGAAAATACTTTTCCCGAGTTTAAACATCGCCTGGAGAAAGAGGGGATGACAGTCTATGGCATTTCCGCCGTTACCCGGAAGGGAATTGATGGTTTACTCGATGCAGTGGTGGAATTTCTACACAATGCGCCGGACATCAGTCAGGAAGAACCTTTTGTTTCTCCATCTGAGTCATCTTCAGGGAGCGATGTTCATCCTCGCCGTTTTCGTTTTTCGACTCCCTATCTTGATCGATTGATGAGCGAAATCGATTGGAATGCTGTTGATGCCCTTGCGACTGTGAATCAAAAATTGTTCGATTCGGGGTTTATCAAATATTTTTCTTCCTTAAGGCCGAATTCTCTGGTGGAAATTGATCAATGGACGTTTCTCTGGACCGGCAAAAAACTTGTCTGGCCTCGAACTGCCCACGAAGCTTCGGAATGATATGAGTATGAACCGAATTGAATTTATTCAATCCAGTCAGCTCATCGTCATCAAAGTCGGAAGTTCGCTATTAGTCAAAAATTTTCATTTAGACTGGTCTCGCCTGGAAAAACTGGCCGAAAATATTCATTTTCTGCGTCAACGTGGCAAGAAAGTCATATTGGTCAGTTCAGGTGCCATGGTGTGTGGAATGATCCGGTTAGGGTTCGATCGCAAAAGAAGTGATATTCCCTTCAAACAAGCCATGGCGGCTGTTGGGCAGGGGATTCTCATGCAAAACTACTATCAGGTCTTTTCCCGCTATGACATTCCTGTGGCTCAAATATTGTTGGCACCCGAAGATGTCCATAACCGTCACAAATACCTTAACGCTCGCAATACCTTTCACACTCTTCTTGATCTGGGAGTTCTCCCCATCGTTAATGAGAATGATACCGTTGCCATCGCCGAATTAAAATTCGGTGATAACGACCGGCTATCAGCATTGGTCGCTTCACTCATGAATGCTCAACTCCTTCTCATTCTTTCCGATATTGAGGGGTTATACACTGCTGATCCCAAAAAGGATCCTGAAGCAGTGTTAGTCAAAGAAGTCGTAAATATCGATAAAAAGATCGACAATATGGCAGGGCAGGAAGGTAGTACCATCGCGAGTGGAGGAATGAAAAGTAAAATTATGGCTTCCCGGATGGCGACCTTTTCCGGAATCGGGGTGGTATTGGCATCAGGAAAAGATTTTTCTAATATCAGAAAAATATTTGAAGGGGAAGAGATCGGGACCTTTTTTTCTCCACAACCCAAAGCCTTGAAGAACCGGAAACGCTGGATTGCTTTCGGGATGATGACGCGGGGAAAAGTCGTCATCGACCAAGGGGCAAGTCAGGCGCTCCTTTCCAATAAAAGTTTACTCCCAGCCGGAATAATAAAAGTGGAGGGCACCTTTGATTCCGGCGATTGCATCGAAGTGGTCGATGAGCAGGGACAATTCATCGCCAAGGGCTTGGTAAATTTTTCCTCGTCTGAACTTGAAAAAATTCGTGGTCTTCATACCCAGGAATTGAATGCTATTTTTTCCAATCAGGTTTTTGAAGTTGAAGTGGTTCATGTCGATAATATGGTATTATTCAATCGGGAGGAGAAAGAGAATGAGAAATGAGATGATAATTCAAGCTCAAAAAGCCCATAGAGCTGCGTTTGATCTCATGAATGTTTCTACTACCCTGAAAAACGATTTTCTCCGATCGCTTTCATTTCGGCTCGAAGCCGAGAAGTCCCAGATTCAGTCTGAAAACCAAAAAGATGTTACGGCTGCCAGTGAAGCCAACCTGAAACCGGCTCTCATCGATCGGCTTATGCTCAGTGAAATGCGAATAACCGGCATGGCCGATGGTCTGCGGCAGGTGGCGTCTCTGCCCGATCCAGTCGGAGAAGTTGTGGAGGGATGGAAAAGACCCAATGGCTTGGTGGTGACCAAAATCCGCGTTCCATTGGGGGTACTGGCGATTATTTATGAAGCGCGGCCGAATGTCACCATCGATAGTATTGGTTTGGGGATCAAAGCGGGAAATGCCCTCCTCCTGCGGGGAAGCAGTTCCACCCTTTATTCCAACCGCTGTTTGGTGAGCCTGGCGAAGGAATCCCTCCGGGAATGTTCCCTGCCCGAGGATGCGGTTCAATTAGTGGAGAGTTTCCATCACGACGATGTGGCCGAACTGCTTTCTCTGCGGGAGTATATCGATGTGGTCATTCCCCGGGGCGGCGCTGGCCTGATTGCCAATGTGGTGAAACATTCTCACGTGCCGGTCATCGAAACCGGGGTAGGGAATTGCCATGTGTATGTGGACCGGGAGGCAGATCAGGACATGGCCGAGACCATTATCGTCAATGCCAAGACTCAACGCCCCAGTGTATGCAATGCTGCCGAGACCCTGTTGGTTCATCGGGATATCGCTCCAGCATTTCTCCCGCGGGCTTTAAAAGCGCTCCTTCAAAAAGGAGTCGAGATCCGGGGGTGCGAACAAACCTGTCAGCTGGTGCCGGGACTGGTGCCCGCCACCGAAGACGACTGGAAAACTGAATACCTGGATCTCATTTTAGCGGTGAAGATGGTGGCAAGCCTTTCCGAAGCCATCGATCATATCAATACCTATGGCTCCCGACATTCCGAAGCCATTGTTACCGAGAATTATTCGAACGCCCGGCTCTTTTTGGACAAAGTAGATGCCGCCGCCGTTTATGTTAATGCGTCCACCCGGTTTACCGATGGTGAACAGTTTGGGTTGGGAGCCGAGATCGGAATCAGCACTCAAAAACTCCACGCCCGCGGACCCATGGGATTGAAAGAACTCACCACCACCAAATTTATTGTCTACGGTTCCGGACAGATACGGGAGTGAATACAGTCATTGAACTCAATCGACGAAGGAGAGATATATCTTGCTGAAAAAAGGTATCATGGGTGGCACCTTTGATCCGATCCATTTGGGCCATTTGGTCACAGCTGAGGAGGTCAGGGATTATTTCCAGCTGGAGGAAGTGGTATTTGTTCCTTCCGCGCGACCCCCACATAAAATCGGACAGGAAATTACCAATCCAGAGCATCGCTACCTGATGGTGGTTTTGGCAACTATCACCAATCCCTTTTTTCGAGTCTCACGAGTCGAGCTCGAAAGAGTCGGGCCATCCTATGCAGTGGATACCCTTCATTTTTTTCGAGAAATGTGGGGAAATGAAACCGAAATCTATTTTATCACCGGTGCCGATGCTTTTGCCCAGATCTCTTCCTGGAATAATCCTGACGAGCTCTTCCGGCTCTGTACCTTTGTAGCGGCCTCTCGGCCCGGATATAAAATGGTTGGTATGAAAGAGAAATATCGGCAACGGGTCAAAATGATCGAAGTATCCGCTCTGGCAATATCATCATCGGAAATCCGTCGCCGGGTGAAAAGGGGAGAATCAATTAAATATTTAGTTCCCGAAGCGGTTGAAAACTATATTAAGAAAAACGGAATTTATATGAATGGTTGAAAAGATAGTCAATACCTTAAAACAATTAATGCCCGGACCACGGTTGAATCATTCGATCGGAGTTGCGAATGAAGCCAGGCGATTAGCTCTACTCTTTAGTCACGATCAAGAAAAAGCCTATCTGGCCGGGCTCCTTCACGATTGTGCTCGAACTCAACCCAACGAAGTTTTACGTGCGTATCTCCCCCCCTTTTTTCTCACCATTGGGTATGCTATTCCTGCCATCTATCATGCTTTCGCTGGACCTCAGTTTATTCTCGATCAATTCGGAATATCGGATTATACTATTTTACGGGCGATCTGCTGGCATGCCACCGCCTGTGAAGATATGTCGGATTTTGATAAAATACTTTTCGTAGCCGATATGACCGAACTCGGCCGTAAGTTCCGGGGAACCGAATCGGTGCGTCAGTCGATTATCATTGGTCTCGAAAAAGCTTACATGAAAGCCCTGGAGATGAAACTCGGCTACCTGTTGTCAACTAAAAAAATAATATATCCAACCAGTATAGAAGCATGGAATAAAGAAGTTCGTACTCTCAACGAGGATTGTGTGTAATATGTCTAGACCGAAAAGAAGTGGGAAAGTCATTTACTTGATTATTGGATTTATTTTGGGGGGTATTATCTTTTTCGGCTTGAACCATAACGTTCGCAATAAAGTCGTCCAGACCGTCATGGGGTATAACCGGCCCGAGAATACTTGTATTCTGGTTGTCGGACAGGACAGCATAAAACCGTTACGCAGCGATACCATCATCCTGCTTTGTCTCAATGTGAATAGTGAGGACATTCTTCTTTTTTCGGTACCGCGTGATACCAGGCTCAACGTACCGGATAATGGATATGATAAAGTGAACCATTCCTATGCCAAGGGGGGCATTCAATTGTTAAAGGAGACCCTGGAGAAGAATTTAGATATCACTATCCCCTATACGGTTGAAACTGATTATAAGGGATTTGAAAGGATGATCGATACCCTGGGTGGGGTGGAAATAACGGTCGAAAAAGAAATGAAGTATACCGATCAAGCCCAGGGCCTTGTCATCAATATTTCGGCGGGGAAACAGCGCTTAAACGGAGAAAAGGCGCTTCAATATGTGCGGTATCGTAATGATAAACTGGGAGACATCGGCCGTATCAAACGACAACAAAACTTTATCCAGGCGATTTTTCAGGAAATTGATAACCCTCTGAACCTACCCAAGATGCCACAAATTATTCAAGAACTCCGTCAGGCTTTGGTTACCAACATCTCCAGTGAAGACCTGGTGAATTTAGGCTTATGGTTTAAAAATCTCGATAAAAGAGTCATGATGACCGAAATGATGCCCGGTGAGCCGACATATATAAAAGGGGTTAGCTATTGGGAACCCAATTTAGATGCATCCAAAAAATATCTGCACGATTTCTTTCTCAGGGAGAAAAAACCAGATGAGCAACTGCCTTAATCCTAAAGAAAAATGTCTTGAGGTGTTGAAGATTGCCGATGAAAAAAAAGTTCGGGATGTGGTAGTTTTGGATTTGCGGGAGGTTTTTCCGGTGGCAGACTTCTGGGTGATCGGAAGTGCGTCTACGACCATCCAAACCAAGGCAATCGCCCAAGCCATTGAAGACAAATTGGATGAGTTCTCCATTCACCCCTATCACATCGAGGGAGAAGATACCGGTGAATGGATTCTCATGGATTATGGAGATCTGATCATCCATATCTTCCGAGAAGAAGAGAGAAGTTTCTACCAATTAGAGAAATTGTGGAGAAACGCTCATTTAGTCTACTCACAGCAGTTACAGATTGACATTTTATCGGAAATACATTGACATCCTCGATAAGAGTGTGATACTTTACACAATCGAGTTCAAATTCCAACCGTGGTGCTATCGTTGGAATTACTCTCCAATTCTTTCAATTCACCTCCTTCGGAGAGGTGGCACGGTGAACCGGGTAAGGTGTTTTTAAAGAAGGAAATAGAGAAAGTCATGGTTATGGAAGAAGGGAGGTCGTTTAATGGCAGGAAAAAAATACCAAATCACATCGGAATCAGTGACTGAAGGACATCCCGATAAAATGGCAGATCAGATTTCGGATGCGATTCTGGATGCAATTTATGAACAAGATCCAAAAGGGCGAGTCGCTGTCGAAACTTTAGTTGCGACGGGTATGGTTATGGTTGCCGGTCAAATCAGTACTTCATGTTATGTCGATATTCCCCGGGTAGTCAGAGATACCATCCGTGAAATCGGATATACCCGGGCAAAATTTGGTTTTGATTACGCCACCTGTTCGGTTTTGACGGCTATTGACGAACAGTCGCCCGATATTGCTCTGGGTGTCAACAAGTGTCTGGAATCAAAAATGGGTGAGATCCTTGATAATGAAGATCTATCTCTCGGTGCCGGAGATCAAGGCTTGATGTTTGGATATGCCTGTAACGAAACCGAGGAGATGATGCCCTTCCCGATTGCCATGGCACATCGGTTAGCTTTAAAATTGGCGGAAGTTCGAAAAAAAGGAATACTTTCTTACCTTCGTCCCGATGGGAAAACCCAAGTAACTGTAAATTACCTTGATGGAATTCCGCAGAATATCGATACCATTATTATTGCTGCTCAGCATCATCCCGATATCTCTCATCAAACCCTGGAACTCGACCTGCTTGAGAAAGTCATTCGACCGGTCATCCCTGCGGAATATATCACTGATCATACCCGGTTTTTTATCAACCCGACTGGACGGTTCGTCATCGGTGGACCGCAAGGAGATACCGGTCTGACCGGAAGAAAAATCATCGTCGATACCTACGGCGGAATTGGCCATCATGGCGGTGGGTGTTTCTCGGGAAAAGATCCAACCAAGGTTGACCGTTCTGCCAGCTATGCTGCCCGCTATGTGGTCAAAAACATTGTCGCTGCCAAACTTGCGGATAAATGTGAAGTCCAGGTTGCCTATGCTATCGGTGTCGCCAGACCGGTTTCAATTTCGGTTGATACCTTTGGAACGGGAAGAATCTCCGACGAAGAAATTCTCGATATTATCAAAAAAATTTTTGATTTTCGTCCGGGAGCTATTATTCGCGACCTGCGCCTGCGAAGGCCGATTTACCGTAAAACAGCCGCCTACGGCCACTTTGGACGAACTGACCCTGATTTTACCTGGGAAATGACCGATAAGGTTGATATTATCCAGGATTTGGCTGGAATGTAGAAGGAGTAAACGATGGACTTTCACATCAAGGATATTGGGTTAGCCCCCGCCGGGAAGAAGAAAATTGAATGGGTCTGTAGGGAAATGTCGGTGCTCTCGGGTATCGCGAGTGAGTGGAAAAAATCCAAACCCCTCCAGGGTTTGCGGATTGCCGCCTGTTTACATGTGACCTCAGAAACCGCTTTTCTCATGACCACCCTGAAAGAAGGTGGAGCCGAAGTTGCTCTCTGCGCTTCCAACCCCTTGAGTACTCAGGATGAAATCGCTGCGTCTTTGGTTGAGGATTTTGGGGTGGCGGTCTATGCCATCTGTGGAGAAGACCGGGAAACCTATTATCAACACATCGAAAAAGTTCTTGAATCAAAACCTCAAGTCACCATGGATGATGGGGCTGATTTGGTATCGACCCTTCATCAAAAAGGTGGTTTATGGTTGTCGGGAGTGATGGGAGGAACCGAAGAAACCACCACCGGTGTGATTCGGCTTAAGAGTATGGCCAAAGCTGGCAAGCTTCGCTACCCGGTGATTGCGGTGAACGATGCCAATACCAAACATTTGTTTGACAATCGCTATGGAACCGGTCAAAGCACCTTGGAAGGAATTTTGCGGGCGACTCATATCCTCCTTTGCGGAAAAAAAATGGTCGTAGTTGGATATGGATGGTGTGGACGCGGCATTGCCTTGCGAGCCCGAGGAATGGGAGCACGGGTAGGAGTGGTTGAAATCGACCCGGTAAAAGCCCTGGAAGCATTGATGGATGGTTATGAAGTGATGTCCATGACCGAAGCGGCTTCCTGGGGAGACGTGTTTATCACGGTGACCGGGAATATTGCGGTCATTCGCAAAGAACATTTCCAGAATATGAATGACGGTGTGATTCTCTCCAATTCCGGTCATTTCAATGTGGAGATCGATCGAGACGACCTTGAACAAATCAGCGTGAATCGGAGAGAGGTTCGACCACTGGTTGAAGAGTATACCCTGGCCAATGGGAGAAGATTGTACCTTTTGGCTGAGGGGAGATTGGTGAATTTGGCCTGTGCCGAAGGCCACCCTCCGACAGTAATGGATATGAGTTTCGCCAATCAGGCATTGTCGGTAAAGTATTTGAAAGAACGAGCTGACTCGCTTCAAAATCAGGTCTACAAAGTACCTGATGAGATAGATATCAACGTTGCCCGGTTGAAACTTGCGTCGTTGTCGATCCGAATTGAGGAGCTCACTCCACGGCAACAAAAATATCTGGCATCCTGGGAGGAAGGAACCTAAAAACGAAGTATCATTCAATTGCCCGATTTTTTTATATATACCAATAATTTTTTATCCCTGTTTCATCTCTTCGAGGGTGAAACCAAACGACCAAAGGGAGGACGTTATATGAATCAATATGAGTTAGGTATGGTGTTTCGGTCTTCATTGACCGAGGAAGAAGTCAACAGCGCAATTGAGGTTTTAAAATCCCGGATTGTGGAATTAGGTGGAGAAGTCACCGGGGTTAATTATTGGGGGAAGAGACGTTTAGCCTATACCATCCGCAAGCAAACCGAAGGAATCTATTCCTTTCTCAACTTCAGTTTGTCCCCGCAATCGGTAAAAGAATTGATGAGAACCGTACAATTTATGGAGATGATTCTTCGTTATATCCTGGTGAAAAACGAGAAAAAAGCCAAGGTAAAGACGAAAGATCAGTCGGAGGCTACTCCGGTTGAAGTCAAAAGCGAACCAATCGTGAATGAACCGGAAACGGCCGATACTGAAACCACCAATGTTCAAACCCCAACTGAATAGGATTGTTCTGATTGGTCAAGTCACCGAAAAACCAATCCTTCGCTATGTGCCAACCGGCGCACCAGTCTGTACTTTTACGATAACGGTTTTCCGTGAGAAACTCGACACCACCGCTGACGAAAACCAGGTCGATGTTTTTCCGATAGTCGCCTGGAAAGATCAAGCGGTTTATTGTCATCGAGTTCTAAAAAAGGGTGACTGGGTTTTTTGCGAAGGATCGATGCAGCTTCGAACCTTTGGTGAGTCAACCGGTCAGAAACGGACTGAGGCGGAAGTACTCCTCAAGGATGTCCATTGTCTTCATGAATAGAAATTGAATGGTTATGAACAAGAGGAAATGAACAGTCGTTGGAAAGAGAGGAAAAGATCAAATGAGAACTGAACGAGAATCAGGAAAGAGATTTTTTCGGCGTGCACGAAAGAAAAACTGTATTTTTTGTGTCGAAAAAGGCCCAATTGATTATAAAGATCTTAATCGTCTGGGGCGTTTTGTCAGTGAACGGGGGAAGATCGTTCCCAAACGAGTCACCAGTGTGTGCGCCAGACATCAAAGAGAATTGTCGCGCGCCATTAAACGTGCTCGGGAAATCGGTTTGCTTCCCTATACTTTAGATTAATTTTTTCGAACCCAGGAATATGAAAAAGTTGAAACCGACGGTTGAGGGAGCTTTTTTGGCGGCCCTCACGGTTATTCTCTATTTATCATCTGTTTATATCCCCCTATTCGGGTTTTTTTTGAGTTTTTTTTGTCCGTTACCGGTCCTGTTTTTGGTTATCCGCTGGGATTTGAGAACCGGTTTGCTTGCCTCTGGGGTGGCGACTCTCATCGTTGCCTTTTCCGGCTTGATACCAGCATTGTTATGTATCAGTTATACTCTAATTGGGGTATTTCTCGGGTACGCCATAAAGAAACGGTATTCCTTTTTTGAAGTGATCGGATTTGGAAGTGTGGTTTCCCTATTATCCAAATTGGCTTTAATCGGTATGGCTTTGGCATTGACCGGAAAAAATCCGATTACCGAAAATCTCCAAATTATGGAAGAAGCCTTTCAAAAAACCTCCCAGATGTTTGGGAATCTGGGCGAGGACACTTTTAAACAAGTCTTAAATATGGTGAGCCTGGCACTCCCGGCGATACTGGTGGTTGCTTCGGTCTTTGATACTACCCTGAATTTCTTTTTAGGGAAATGGGTGGGGAAAAGAATCGGCATTACCTTTCCCGAATACCCGGCTTTTCGTAATTGGCGGTTTCCAGTGTCGGTATTCTGGATGTTTATCCTCAGCTGGGTTTTTGTATTGTTCGGAGGAAATACCGTTTTCGGGAAAATTGGGCTCAATTTACAAATTGTAACGCAAACCCTCTTTATTGTTCAAGGGGTGGCAATCGTCTATTTTTTTCTCAGCCGTTATATTCAATCCCGAGTCATAAAAATGTTCATTCTTTTGTTCATCGTATTTCAGCCTCTCTTGAGTACAATTTTGAGTTGGGTGGGCGTACTCGATACCTGGTTTGATTTTCGGAAGATCAATGTTCGTAAGTAAATTGGAAGGAAACTGGATACGCAGGCATCGCTGCGGATAAGGGGAGTGATACCATGCAGGTTATACTTTTAAAAAAGGTGTGTAACCTTGGCGAAGAAGGAGACATCCTGGATGTAAAAGCCGGATATGCCAGGAATTACCTACTTCCTCGCAAGTTTGCGGTTGAAGCGACCAAAGGAAATTTGACTCAAATCGATATCTTGAAAAGAAAACGGAAACAGAGAGAAGAAAAAGAACTTGATGCCCTGCAGCAGCTCAAGGTAAAAATCGATGGGTTGCATCTCAATTTCACCAAGAAGGTCGGCGAAAAAGGAAAACTCTATGGTTCGGTTACCTCGAAAGAGATTGCCGATAAAATAACCGAAATGCTCAGTTTCGAACTCGATCGAAAATACATCGATCTTCCCGAACCAATCAAAGTCGCCGGTGAAACCGAAGTCAAGCTTCACTTTGGAAAGGAAATCTATGCCACGGTAAAAGTGAATGTTCTGACTGAGGAGACTTCACAGCCTGAAGCACCCAAAGAGGTGAAGGAATCCTGAGTATCGAAAGAGTTCCTCCTCAGAGTCTCGAGGCAGAACAGGCAACTTTAGGTTCGATGCTTTTAGAGAGAAATGCTCTCCTGAAGGCTTTGGAAATACTCCGACCGGAAGATTTTTATTATGACAGTCACCGAATTATTTTTGAAGCCATTGTCGAACTCTTCGATGAGGATAAAGCGGTCGACTTAGTGACGCTGGCGGAGAAACTCCGGATTAAGAATAAGATCGACGCGGTAGGGGGATTGGAATATTTAGCTTTGTTGACCAATTTGGTTCCTACCGCGGCTAATATTGAATATTACGCTCATATTGTTGAAGAAAAATCGATCGTACGTCTCATCATCCAAATTTGCACCCAGATAATCAAAGAAAGTTATGAAAGCGAAATCGAAGCCGCCGAACTCCTCGACCGATCCCAACACTTGATTCTCCAGCTCTCCCAGAAACGGATCAGGAGTGATTTTGTTTCTCTTAAAACTATCGTTACCGATGCGTTTGAAAAAATAGAAGAGCTGTATCACCGGAATGAGCACGTGACTGGAGTGCCGTCTGGTTTTGTCGATCTCGACTACATAACGTCTGGTTTTCATGCGTCGGAATTAATCGTGGTCGCTGCCCGGCCTGGTATGGGGAAAACAAGTTTTTGTTTAAATGTCGCTCAGCATGCCGGAATTGCCAAGAAAATTCCGGTTGCTATTTTTAGTCTGGAAATGTCACGAGAGCAGATTGCTCAACGGATGTTATGTGGAGAAGCCGAGATCGATGCCTCCCGGGTGCGACGCGGGTTTGTCACCGAGAAAGACTGGCCGGTATTGGCTTCTGCTGCCGGACGATTGGCTGGAGCGACTATTTATATTGATGACACTCCGGGAATTTCCGTACTCGAATTACGTGCCAAAGCCCGGCGGTTAAAAGTGGAGAAAAATTTAGGAATGGTTATTATTGATTATCTCCAGCTTATGAGCGGGCAAAACCGGAGTGAAAATCGGCAACAAGAGATTTCAGAAATTTCCCGATCCTTGAAAGCCATGGCCAGAGAACTCAACGTTCCGGTTATTGCCGTTTCTCAGCTCAGCCGGGCGGTTGAACAAAGAAGCCCCAAACGACCTCAGCTTTCTGATCTTAGAGAAAGCGGAGCCATTGAACAGGACGCCGATTTGGTCATGTTCATTTATCGGGAAGAATACTATAATCCCAACACCCAAAGTAAAAAAAATATTGCCGAAGTGATCATCGCCAAACAGCGAAACGGCCCGATCGGAACTGTCGAGCTCCTCTTTAAAAGCGCCTACACGAAGTTTGAAAGTCTCTCGCGCCGCTCACAAGATTCCGGGATGTAGGAGAATGAATAATGAGAAGTGAATGTACCTCCCCGACCTTCGGTTACCCCTCCGGAGGAGGGAAATTATTATTCCCTCGTCTCTGTGGGAGAGGGGGTTAGGGTGAGGTGGGGTGATTTTCATTTTTCTGATCATACCAGGGTTTTATCCTGGTATGAATAACCATTCATTGTATTTATAGCCATTTCATTGACATGGATTTCGTGGTAATGATATTATTTTTTGAAAAATGGGAGGGAATTATTTTGAAAAAGCATTGTATTCTATTTTTAGTCATCGTAATGGTGATTGTGGGATTCACATCTATGGCGTTTGCTTCAACGTTTGATGATATTAAAGCACGGGGGACTATCATCATCGGAACCGATGCCACCTATCCCCCGATGGAGTTTCATGATGAAAGCGGGAATATCGTTGGTTTTGATATCGATTTGGGGAATGCGATCGCCGAGATATTAGGTGTCAAGGCTGTGTTTATTGATACCGCCTGGGATGGCATCTTCCCGGCACTCGATTCCAAGAAATTCGACATCATCATGTCATCCACCTCGATTACTGAAGAGCGGCTCAAATCAAAAGATATGAGTGACCCCTATTACAAAACCTCGCAAGCGATTGCGGTGAAGAAGGATAATGATACAATCAAAGGACCAGAGGATTTAAAGGGGAAAGTGATCGCAGTTCAAATCGGAACCACCGGTGACTTTGCTGTTAGTGAAATTGAAGGAGTCAAAGAAATCAAACGGTTTGATACCACTGATAAAGCCTACATGGAAGTCATGAACGGACGAGCCGATGCGGTTGTCAACGACCTTTCCGAGGTTTCTTACCGGATGAAGCTCCTCCCCGATATGAAAGTCGCTACGACTTTTAAAGAGGGAGAAGATAACTACGGAGTGACCATGCGCAAAGGCGACACCGAGCTTTTGGCTGCCATCAATGACGCTTTGAAGAAATTAAAAGAATCAGGGAAATACCAGGAAATTCATGACAAGTGGTTCGTTGCCCCCGAAAACAAATAGACATCCTGCCAGGCAATAACCCTGGCACCAGGAGCGAATGAAAATGAAAATACCCTTTGAATCATAGATTCTTTCCCCCCTTTAGAAAAGGGGGGTTAGGGGGGATTTGAAACAACAGACCACCATGTTCATTTTTTATAACGACTTATATAGTGGTTTGTTGTTTATCTTTTTTGTATCTTTTCGAATAATATATTACTCTTATGCCGTAGGCTGTCGGTGGCTCGCAATGACAGCTTTTTTTGATTTTTTTTACGATTCACGGTATTTTCATAATAGAATTATTCCCCATACCAACCTAAAAAATTTATTTCAGATATTTCAATAAAAGAAGTCTCATGCCCGGGGGGAAGCCGGTTACGAAAGGAGGCACCATGGTTGCAGTATGATTTGTCAGCACTCATCAAAGCATTTCCTTTCTTATTGTACGGAGCAATAGTCACAATACGAATAACGGCTTTATCGATTGCCATCGGTTTAATTATTGGATTTTTAACCGGCCTGGCGCGTGTTTGGCCTAATGTGATTTTTCGAACCATTGCCGGTGCGTATATCGAACTTATTCGGGGAACACCCCTTTTAGTACAAATTTTTATCGTTTACTTTGGCTTGCCTGCCCTGGGAATGAATCTGGATCCGTTTATTGCTGGTATGATAGCCATGGGGATAAACAGTGGAGCGTACGTTGGTGAAATCGTACGCGGAGGGATAGAATCCATCGCCAAAGGTCAAATGGAAGCGGCACGTTCTTTAGGTTTGACCTACTGGCAGGCAATGCGATATATCATTCTCCCCCAAGCTATTGTAAGAATATTACCTGCCTTGGGGAACGAATTTATCGCTTTATTGAAAGATTCATCATTGGTTTCAACCATTGCCATTGCTGAGTTAACCCGAACTGGACAAATCATCATAACTCGTACTTTCAAATCGTTTGAAATCTGGTCCGGAGTCGCCCTCTTTTATTTTGTGATGACCTATGCGATATCAAGAATCGTGAAATATTCCGAGAAGAGGTTGCGTTACGGTGAGTAGATGGGCTATCGAAGTCAACAGCTTAAATAAGTTTTTCGACACTCACCACGTTTTAAAAAATATTGACCTCCGAGTTTCTTTCGGTGAAGTGGTAGCAATCATCGGAGCATCGGGATCAGGGAAAAGTACTTTTCTTCGATGTTTGAACGGTATTGAAACCATTCACAGTGGTGAAATAGTGATCGATGGCGTGAAGATTAACGATATAAAAGTGAATTTAAATAAAGTTCGTCAATCAATCGGAATGATTTTCCAAAGTTTTAATCTTTTTCCCCATATGACGGCTTTGAATAATATAACACTGGCGTTGCAGAAAGTAAAAAAAATGCCCAAAGCCGATTCGGAGAAAGTCGCTTTTCAATTGTTGGAGAAAGTCGGTTTGGAAGAAAAAGCAAAATCGTATCCTTCTCAACTCTCGGGTGGTCAGCAGCAGCGGGTGGCTATTGCCCGGGCACTGGCCATGAATCCGCGAGTGATGATGTTCGATGAGCCAACTTCGGCACTCGATCCAGAAACGGTCAACGATGTCCTGGATGTTATGAAAGAATTAGCCCATGAGGGGATGACCATGATAGTCGTGACCCATGAAATGGGATTTGCCCGAGAAGTAGCCGACCGGGTAGTCTATATTGATGATGGTCGCGTTATCGAGGATGGAAAGCCCGAAGAAGTGTTTTATAATCCCAAGAATCCTCGTTTGCGTGATTTCTTGAGTAAAGTTATTAACGTATAACCGGATAAAATGAGTCAAAAATGAAATTAGAGGGAAAAGTATGAGACAGATTAAAGTAGGTGTCATTGGATTTGGTACCGTTGGGATGGGAACGGTCAAAGCACTCTGGAATCAAAAAGAAGAAATTGAAAAAGAATTAGGCGTCGGGATTAAAGTGATCAAGATTGTTGATAAAGAATGGATGATGGGTCGGCACATGGTGGTTCCCCCCGACATTAAAAGCACCGATCCCGCCGAGGTCATCGACAATCCCGAGATTGAAATCGTGGTCGAAGCCATTGGTGGCATCGATCCCGCCTTTGATTATGTTTCACAAGCATTAGCCCGGGGGAAAACGGTTATTACTCCCAACAAAGAACTCATCGCCAAAAAAGGCCGTGAACTATTCCAGATCGCTGCCCAGAATGAAACCGAAATCTTTTTCGAAGGAGCAGTGGGAGGCGGCATTCCGATTATTCATACCCTGAAGGAACAGCTGCTGGGGGATGATATCGTCGAAGTCATCGGTATTGTCAATGGAACCACCAATTATATTCTGTCAGAAATGTCGCTGCGAAAAAAATCTTTTGAAGAGGCTTTAGAAGAAGCAAAAAAACGAGGATTTGCCGAACCGGTGCCCACCAACGACATCGAAGGGTATGACGCAACCTATAAAATTGCGATTTTAGCTTCCCTGTGTTTTCATGGACGGGTGGATGTGGAAGAGGTTTATCGGGGTGGGATTACCCGGATATTATTAGATGACATTGAATATGCCCGGGAGCTTGACTATGCTATCAAGCTTCTGGCAATCGCCCGTCGGCTGGAAGAGGGGATTGAACTCCGGGTGGAACCAGTGCTCCTGCCATTTTCACATCCTCTATCCTCAGTATACGGCGTGGAAAACGCCATCTATGTTCGTTCCCGGACCCGAGATCTCACCTTTCGCGGACCGGGCGCAGGTGGAGATGCTACCGGAAGCGCCATGGTCGGTGATATCATCGATGCCATTCGCAATATTCAATTTGGAGCTCGGGGACGGGTTGGCTGTACTTGCATGCGAGATCTCGTGGTAGTGCCGGTTGAAAATCTCGCCTCCCAATTTTGCGTCCGGATTCTGGCCCTGGACGTTCCGGGAGTCTTGGGAAAAATTGCCAGCGAATTTGGTCATTCCGGGGTGAGCCTCTCTGCGGTGAAACAGCCGATCAGCACACCCGGAAAACTCACCAACATCTATTTCCTCACCCATCGCGTTCAGGAACGGAATGTACAGAGCGCCATCGACACCATACAAAAACTGGAAGTGGTAAAGGATGTCTACGCCATTCGGGTGGAGGATGGACAGTAATGGTCTTCCCTTTTAAGTTGTGATTTACACCTTCCAATCATTATTCCCTTCCCGTGAGGGGAGGGATGTTTAAGGGAGGGTGAAAGATGTAAGGGGGTGATTTTCTGGAACAGGAAGAATTAACCACTATTTTACATTGCGTTCGTTGCCAGAAAGATTGCAAACATATCGTGAATTATCGCGGAGGTATGATCCACTCCATTGTGTGCAAGGAATGTGGCATCGAGGTTGGTTTCGACCAGTCAAAACTCCTGGCCTGTTATGGAGAAGATTTAGTGAAACGTGTCATCACCAAACCACGGCGGATAACTGAAGAATATGAAAAAGATCTTATCAGTTTTGTCAGGAACATTCCCTTCCGGATTATTACCAAGCCATACCGTATCATCAAGGAAATCGAAACCTTCAAGAATTGATGATAAAAGGCACACGTTTTAATACAGATGACAGGCTACGAAGTGCCTTGCTGTAATTTCACGGATTTCAGGAGTCGCTTCAGAGCAGATATCTATCCGTTGCGGACAGCGGGTATGAAACCGGCATCCGGAGGGTGGATTGAGAGGGCTCGGCGGATCACCTTCGATGATGAGGCGGTTTCTTTTCATAGTCGGGTCGGGAATCGGGATGGAAGAGAGTAGCGCCATGGTGTACGGATGAAGAGGATTTTGGAAAATTTCTTCGGTTTCAGTGATTTCAACAATTTTCCCCAAGTACATGACGGCAATCCGATTACTGATGTGTTTTACTACGCTTAAATCATGCGAGATAAATAAATAGGTCAGATTCATTTCCTGCTGTAGATCAATGAGGAGGTTCATGATTTGGGCTTGAATGGATACATCTAACGCTGAGATGGGTTCGTCGCAGACGATAAAATCCGGTTTGAGGATCAAGGCCCGGGCAATATCGATGCGCTGCCTTTGACCACCGGAAAACTCATGGGGGAAACGATTGAGGTCGTCATTTACTAAACCCACTTTTTCTATGGTTTCTTCCAGACGTTGCCTCCGTTCTTGAAGATTGATCATGCCATGAATGATCAGTGGTTCTTCCAGAATAAATCGTACCGATTTTCTGGGATTCAGCGAGGCAAAGGGATCCTGGAAGACGATTTGCATCCGCTTCCGAAAGGGTTTAAATTTTTTTTCGGGAATGAGCAGGAGATTTTGACTTTCAAAGAAAATTTTCCCACCGGAGGGTTCGATCAAACGCAGGATACAGCGCCCGAGGGTGCTTTTCCCACAACCGGATTCGCCAACCAGTCCGAGAATTTCACCACGAAGAATATCGAGATCGACCGAATTCACCGCATCAACGACTCCCTGGCTACCGGCGGGGTGGTCAAAGAGATAAAATTGCTTACTCAATTGTTGAATTGATATCAATAGAGATGACATGCGACCCAATGGTCCTTTTCGGTTTCTTTGAATTCCGGCTCAGCCGTGAGACAGATGGACATCTGGCAAGAACAGCGGGGGTGGAAACGACACCCGCTTGGGGGATCGCTTAAATTGGGGACTCGCCCTGGTATGGATTCCAGACGATGTTGATTTCCGCTCAACCGGGGAATAGCGTTGAGGAGTGAACGGGTGTAAGGATGGAGAGTGTGGGAGAAAAGAGAATACACATCGGCTTTTTCCACGATTTTCCCGGCGTACATGACTGCCACTCGCTGGCAGGTTTCAGCGACGATCCCCAGGTTGTGGGTAATGAGCAAAACCGCCGCCCCGAACTCTTTTTTTAAATCGTTTATGAGGGCGAGGATTTGTGCCTGGATGGTGACATCGAGGGCGGTGGTGGGTTCGTCGGCGATCAGGAGAGCGGGACGGCACGCCAGAGCCATGGCAATCATCACCCGCTGTCTCATCCCTCCGCTCATTTGATGGGGATATTCTCGAATCCGTCTCTCCGGTTCAGGAATTCGTACTTTTTTTAATAATTCGATTGCTTCTTTTTCCGCTTCGGGGTATGAGAGCTTTTGATGAACAGTCAAAACCTCAATAATTTCTCTTCCGATAGGAAACACCGGGTCAAGAGAGGTCATGGGTTCCTGGAAGATCATGGAAATTTTTTTCCCCCGGATCTGATACATTTCTTCTTCGGTTTTTTTTGCTAAATCATCTCCCATAAACAGGATTTGACCGCTGACGATATGTCCCTGCGGTTTTGGAAAAAGCTTCAGAATAGACAGTGCGGTCATGCTTTTCCCACAGCCGGATTCCCCGACCAGTCCCAGGGTTTCATGAGCCGCGATATCGAGATCGACACCGTCGACGGCACGAACGGTCCCGGAAGGGGTAGAGAGATAAGTTTTCAATTGTTTTATTTGAAGAATAGTTTCGATCATGATGATTATACTCTCAAGCGAGGATCGAGTGCATCCCTCAGGCCGTCTCCCAAAAGATTCAGTCCCAGGACTGCAAACATGATGGCGAGTCCAGGGAAGGTTGCTGCCCACCAGGCTCCGGACATCAGAAACTGACGGCTGTTGGAAAGCATCGATCCCCATTCTGGTGTTGGCGGCAGTGCTCCCAATCCCAAAAATCCCAGAGCGGCGGCATCGAGAATGGCACCGGCGACACTTAAGGTAGAATAGACAATCACCGGAGCCAGAGCATTGGGCAGGATATGATGCCAGATGATGCGCGAATGAGAGGCTCCCAAGGCTTTTTCTGCCTCAATGTAATCCATTTCTTTTATGACCAATACCGCGCTTCGCACCACCCGTGCCATTTGAGGAGTATAGACGATGCCAATGGCAATCATTGCCTTCTCTAAGCCTGCTCCTAAGGCGGCCATGATGGTAATCGACAGTAGGATGCTGGGAAAGGCAAATAGAATGTCGACGATCCGCATCAACAGTGTGTCAATCCATTTCCCGTAGTAGGCGCCGATGACCCCCAGCAGGAGACCGAAAACTGTTGAAATCAGAACTGCAATAAACCCGACCGAAAGCGAGGTTCGGGTTCCCCAAATGATTCGTGAAAGAAGGCAACGACCCAGGTAATCAGTTCCCAAGGGGTATTTCGCATAGTCCTTCCCCGCCCAAAAACCAGGTTTCAGTCGGGTGGAAAGACTTCTCTGGAGCGGATTGTTGGGAGCGAGATACGGAGCCAGGAGGGCAACGATCACCATAGTTAGGATGATGATCAGGCCCACCATAGCCGACTTGTTCTTGCGAAGCATGTAAAAAAAGTCGGAGAATGCACTGGATTGTTTTTTCATATCAGCGATACCGGATGCGAGGATTAATATAAGCGTACAAAACATCGGTGATGAGATTCACAATGACGAACAGAAAAGCGATGAATAAGACCGATCCCTGGATGGCAGGGTAGTCACGGGCATAAACGGCATCGACCGTATACCGGCCGAGACCTGGCCAAGCGAAAACAGTTTCGGTTAAAATCGCTCCCCCCAATAACAATCCAAATTCCATACCGATAACGGTGATAATGGGAATGAGTGCATTCTTCAAGGCATGCTTGTAGATGACTGATTTTTCCGGGAGGCCCTTGGCCCGTTCGGTCCGTATAAAATCCTGCCGGATTACTTCGAGCATGGAGGAGCGGGTGATGCGAGCAATCATGGCCATCGGGATGGTTCCCAGGGCGATCCCGGGGAGAACGAGGTGCAGGAGTGAACTTCCCAAAGCCCGCCAGTTAAAAGTCAGTAATGAGTCCAGGACATAGAGTCCAGTAATGTTTTGGAAAGGGATCGAGACGTTGATTCGACCTGATATGGGAAGGATATCCAGCCAGAGCCCAAAAACGAACATAAGCATCAAACCCAACCAAAAAACCGGCATAGAAATACCGAATAGAGCGATTGACATCGAAAAATAGTCGAAAAATGAGTATTGATGAACAGCGGAGATAATTCCTGCCAGGATACCAATTAGAATGGCCAGTACCATAGCAAAAAGAGAAAGTTCAAGCGTGGCCGGGAAGCGGTTGAGAATTTCTTCGATGACTGGAGAGTGGGTTGCGATGGAACGCCCTAAATCGCCCCGAAGGAGACTTTTGAACCAGATATAGTATTGCATATACATGGGCTGGTCGAGTCCCCATCTTTCCCGGGTTGCTTGAACATACTCTTCGGTAGCGTGTTCTCCCGCCAGGACTCGCGCCGGATCTCCAGGTGTGAGTCGAACGATGACGAAAACCAATATGGAGACTCCAATTAAAACTGGAATGAGCAACAATAGCCGTTTTAGGATGTATTTTTTCATGTTTTTACATTATACGAATTTCAGTGGGGGATGTAAATAATGTTAAACCAATGTTGATTTGTTGAGGTGTTGAGTCGTTGAGATGGAATAAACACAAAAAATTAAATCCTCATGCAGCAAAAGACATCGCTCAGAATGATACAATTACCTTTAAATTGTTTAAAAAAATTTCTACACTGATGAGTTTCCTGAAGGTGGTAGGGGAATCTAACAACCTTTTTATCAAGCTGAGATGTAGTAAAAATGAGATAAACAGGGAGCATTAAAACTGAGGATGTAAAGAAGAGTCAGAGACGGGGTTGTGTCTCTGACTCTTCTTTACATTATTTCTCAATCCAAACGGTGTTGAAGAACTTCCTTTCGGTTGGGTAAATGACGTATCCATTGATGTTCTTTTTGAAGACCATGAAGACTTTGGCGTGAGCAAGTGGGACCCAAGGAACATCGGCATGTATGATTTCCTGGGCTTTTTCGTAAAGGGCAGTTCGTTCGGCGACATCATAAGTCCGTTGCGCTTTAATTAGGATATCATGCAGTTCATCGTTACGGTAAAAGGCAACGTTCCCGGCGCTTCCCACAATGGCGGCATCCTTATCCAGTAAAACATAGATGAAGTTATCTGGATCGCCATTGTCACCCGTCCAGCCTAAGAGACACATTGGATGCTTACCGGCTTCGGTTTCCTGGAGGTAGGTTCCCCATTCCACCGAGTAGATTTTCGCTTTGATCCCGACTGCTTCCAAATCAGCCTGGATGGCTTCGGCAATTTTGGGTGGATCAAACATATAGGGTCGGGAGACCGGCATAACCCAGAAGGTGGTTTCAAAGCCGTTCGGATATCCGGCTTCTTTCAGCAGCTCGATGGCTTTTCCCGGGTCATATTCATAATCTTTGATAGCATCATTGTACCCCCACATAATGGGCGGGATCGGATTCTTTGCTGCCACGGCGGTTCCCTTATAGAGGAAATCGACTATTTCTTGTTTATTGATGGCATGCGCGATTGCTTTTCTCACCCGTACATCACCGAAGGGTTTTTCAAATCCTGGCGTATCCTCGCCCATGTTAAGCGCTAAATAACCGACATTCAAGCCGGGAGCTTCGATGATCTTCAGGTTGGGATTGTTGTTTATCCGTTCCAGATCATCGGCGGTTGGATACTCCATGCTGTCGATCGACCCTTTTTCCAGCTCGATCAACCGAACCGACGGATCGGGAATGACCCGGAAAATCAATTTATCGAGGTAGGACCGTCCTCCCCAGTAGTCAAGGTTGGCTTCGAGCGTAAGATGATCGTCCTTTACCCATTCGACAAATTTAAACGGTCCGGTTCCGACCGGGTTTTTGAAGAAGTCGGCTCCATATTTTTCGCAAGCAGCCGGGCTGACGATGGAAGCAGTGAACATGGCCAGACTGGTCAGTATGGTGGCGTTGGGCTGGCTAAGAAGAATGTTCACCGTATTATCATCGACTTTGACCACATCTTTGATGTCGGTAAACATCCACTTCCAGTAAGCCCATTCTCCATTTTTAAAGAAAGGGTGATTTTCATCAAATTGTCTCTTTAAAGAATAGACCACAGAATCGGCATTGAAATCGGTGCCATCGTGGAATTTGACGCCTTTGCGGAGATGGAAAGTGAAGGACAAACCATCAGGGGATATATCCCAGGATTCGGCTAAGGCTGGTTCGATTTCAGTGGTTCCCGGTTTGTAACGAACCAGACTCTCAAAAATGTTGTCGGTCATGGAAATTGAAATCCCATCGGTGACATCGGCCGGATCCAGCCGGGACGCATCGCCCGCGCTTCCATGAATTAAAGTTCCACCAACCTGGGGAGCTTTCTCTTCAGCCAAAACAATTCCGGTTAAACTCAGAATAAGTACCAATATTACACTAAAAAGAGCAAATTTTTTCATTTCATTAACCTCCTTTTGATTCATTAGAATTTCACCCTCCTCACACCGGGGGAGGAAATGCTGTTACAGCTTGAGAGCAACGGTAATTATGGTTATTTAATATTTTTTACTCCTTACTCTATGATTCACCCTCCTTTCAAGAACTTTAAAAAATTATAACATAGACAATCGGGAACTATGCCATATTTTTCATCTCGGAATATTTCTATCCTGGAAATACTTAAGGCTGTGGAATTGTGGAACTGAGAATATCAAATCAATCTATTATTCCGTAGGAGCAGCATCCTTGCTGCGATTTATTCGTACCTGGTACTATTACGAATACAAGGTTTTCATACTCATATGGTGCCGTAACACGGCATGGCGGTCTATCATGGAAACTACCACAGGATTCGATGTTAATCGTCACCCCTGAATGTTTCTATCAGGGGTCCTTCCTCCAACCGTCATCCCTGAATACCACTATCAGGGATTCCCGATTAATACATTCGGGAATGACGGATGGTATCGATATCCGCCATAAAAATCTATTGCGTCGAAGTTTCCATCTTCAGATGGTGCCGTAACACGGCATGGCGGTCTATCCTGGAAATGCACCAGGATACCAGCCTACGGCGTAGGATAATAAAAAAAGAAAAGGAATAAACCACCATAAACTCGAGAGTATAGGAAACAATCGGGCATGAATGTCCATCTATCCACTCTATTTTTGAAAAAGGATTCTTTTTAGGTGTGCTTGTGGTGAAATTTGATGTTCAAGTATGATAGAATAAATTCAATTCTAATTCTTCCTTATAAATAAATTATTGATGAGGAGGTGATGTGAAGTTCACGATGACCAGTTTTATGTATATTGAGGATATTTTTATTTTCTAACAAATTTAACTTCATAATAGGGAGGGTTATTTTATGAAAAAGTCAATCATTGCATTGTTGTTAGTCAGTGTTATGGTTTTCATGATGGTGGCAGGCGTCAGCGCTCAAGAAAAAAAATTGAAGTTTGCCTGGTGTCCGACCATTGAAGACCCATTCTACAGGATGATTGGGAAAGGAATTGCCGATAAATGCAATGAGTTGGGGATTGATCTGTTTGTTACCGAATATCTCAAGTCATGGGGTGCCGAAATCCAGGTCCCGGTTTTGGAAGCCACTGCTGCCCGGGGAGATATTGATCTGCTTATTACCGGTCCGGCTGCCAAAGATTCGCTGATTGCTCCATTAAAAAAGATTTATGATAGTGGCATCGAAGTGATAACCGTCGATACCTATATCGGTGATGGCGATTACTCCAAAGAGAGCAATTATTCTTTCCCGCTTTCTTTTATCGGCACTGACAACTTCCAGGGTGGAGTTGAGGTTGCCCACCATCTGGCTGAAATGATTGGGAAAAAAGGTAAAGTATTCATTGAAACCACCAACCCTGATGTATCCAGTGTTGTCGAGCGGGTGGAAGGTTTCAAAAAAGGTGTATCGGACTATCCCGGTATCACTGTAGTAGGAGTCGAATACAACCTGGATAACCAGGAAAAAGCCCAGCAACAGACAGCAGCGGCTCTCCAGGCCAACCCCGATATCGTCGGAGTGTTCGGTACCAACCTGTTTAGTGCACGTGGTGCATACCAGGCAGTGGTGAATGCCGGTTTGACCGGTGCGGTGAAAATTGCCACCTGGGATGCTACTGTAGACCTGATCAACGCCTTGAAAGAAGGACAGGTGGATCTGATCCTAGCTCAGAATCCATATGCCATGGGGCAATTAGCGGTGGAATGGGGTTATAAATACTTCACCGAAAAGGCCGAAGTTCCCAAGAAACTCAACCCGGAATTTTTCTTCTTTACCAAAGAAAACGTGAATCTACCAGAATCTCAAAAATATATTTACCAGTAGTCGAGTTAATCAATAATCGACAGAGCAAGGTAGGAACATCATTCTTACCTTGCTCAGTTTTTTAAGGTGAAAAATGGATAACGCGAAAACGACACAGGGCTTACTCATTAAATTTGGAAAAAATTGGGTCATCTTCTTTTTAATCATTTTGTGTATTCTTTTCAGTTTTATTGGAAAAGGTTTTTTTGCCAATAACACCCTGAATAATATTTTGTTGAGTTCATCTCCAGCCCTGCTTCTGGCTGCCGGGGAAACCTTTGTTATCATCACCGGTGGGATCGATCTCTCCATCGGTTTTGTGAAAGGGATGATATCGGTTATTTCCGCAATTGTTATGCGGAATCTCTTTGCCATGGGGTATTCTCCCTCCCTCAGTATATTTTTAGGAGTCGTCGTTGGTCTGTTAGTCGGTTTGTTGCCGGGCTTGCTCAACGGGGTGTTGATCGCCAAATTCCGGGTCCCACCTTTTATCGCTACTTTGGGAATGTATGGTATTGCCAATGGGATTGCCTTTGGATTGTGTGATGGGTTTCCCATCATCGATCTTCCTCAGGCTGCTGGTCGGATAGGAAATGGCCATATCCTGTATTATTTTTCCGGTCTCGGCTTTTCTTTTTTCAACCGGCCGGAAGGAGTTCTTGATTCTCAATTGCGGGATCTGGTTCGGATTTTACCCAATTCAATTCTCATTTCCGGTTTGATCATTGCTATTTTTGGATACCTATTGACCCGGACCCAATTCGGTCAACATACCTATGCCATCGGGGGAAATATCGATGCCGCCCGACGGGCGGGAATCAACGTAGATGGCCATCTGATAAAAATTTACACCATCTCTTCCTTTTTCGGAGCTCTTTCTGGAGTTCTGTCCGTCCTCATTTTTTCCATCGGCTCCCATACTCAATTTTCAGCCAGCCTTGAACTTTTTGCCATAGCGGCTGTGGTTATCGGAGGAGCCAGTTTAAAGGGAGGGAAGGGAAGTATCTGGGGTTCTTTTTTAGGGGTACTGGTTCTCTCGGTTCTCGAAGTTGGTTTTCTCATGGCCGGGATCTTCCCCTTCTATCGCTATATTGCAGTGGGAAGTATATTGGTGTTGGCAGTCATCATCGATCAAACCTTTCCTGAATTGATTTACGATTGAAGGAGAGAAAGCCATGAGTGTTGAAAATATTCGTAAATTATCAGGGACCAAACGGGAGTGGGTGGTATTATTAGGTAGAAGCTGGATTTACCTGTTTTTACTTGGGGAAATTATCATCTTCAGCTTTTTGGGTACTGGCTTTTTCAGTGCCAAGAATTTTCAGAATATAATGGTCAATTCCATGACCATCATGCTCTTAGCTGCCGGGCAAACCTTTGTCATCATCACCGGTGGAATCGACCTGTCGGTGGGGTTTGTGATGGGATTTGCTTCGGTAGTTTCTGCTAAGATGATGGTCAGTTTTTATGCCCTGGGTTTTCCACCGGGCCTGGCAATCCTTTCGGGTGTTTTGATTACCATGCTCATCGGGTTCCTCCCCGGGCTCCTCAACGGCTTTCTGGTTACCAAGATGAAAGTCCCCCCCTTTATTGCTACCTTTGGTATGTATGGTATCGCTTATGGATTTTCGGAAATTATCAGTTACAACGTTCCGATAACCAATCTTCCACCGGGAGTTGGTGATTTTGGAAATGGGTATCTCCTCTATTATCTTCCCGGAAAGTTCCTGACCTGGTTTCGGCAGCCAGCTGGCCTGGCTCGAGCTGAGATCCGGGAATTGGTTTCCATCGTTCCCAATATATTTATCATTTCTCTGTTGATTATTCTGGTTTTCTGGTTTATTCTCAACCGGACTCAATTTGGCCAACATACTTTTGCCATCGGAGGAAACATCGACGCTGCCCGGAGATCCGGGATTAACGTCGACCGGCATTTAATGAAAGTCTATGTCATTTCATCATTTTTTGCATCGCTGGGGGGCATTATGTATGTGCTTCGTTTTGTCAACGGGCGAGCCGATGCCGGTTCAGTCCGAATGCTCGATTCAGTGGTGGCGGTAGTCATTGGTGGAGCTAGCCTCTACGGGGGGACTGGAGGAATGATTGGGACTCTTATCGGCACTTTTATTATCGGGGTGTTGGAAACAGGAATGGTCAATTTAGGAATACCGACATTTAATAAGTACATCTATGTCGGCGTTATTCTCATCTTAGCGGTTCTCATTGATCAATTTTTTCCTGAACTGATCAGAAAGGGAGAATAATCAACATGAATGATAAGAACATGCCGGTTTTGGAAGTAAAAGATATTGTCAAGCGCTTTGGTGGTTTGGTGGCTGTCAATAAGGTTTCGATGAAAGTTTTTCCTGGTGAAGTCGTCGGACTTCTCGGAGACAACGGCGCCGGAAAATCGACTTTGATCAAAGTGGTGTCCGGGGTGTATCATCAGGATGAAGGACAGGTTTTTTTTAACGGCGATGAAGTCAAAATCAACAACCCCATGGATGCCATCCGCCTGGGTATCGAGACCATCTATCAAGACCTGGCTTTAGCTGAAAATCTTAACGTTTACTCGAATATCTTTTTAGGTCGTGAGAAATTAAAGAAAGCCTTAGGATTAATCGAGGTTTTGGATCATGATTATATGCATCGAGAATCAAAAAAAGTTTTGGACCAGCTGGGAATTGAAATTCCGTCCTTAAAAAACAAGATAAAAATGCTCTCTGGTGGACAGCGCCAATCGGTTGCCATCTCCCGTTCCATTTACTGGAACGCCAAGCTCTTGATCATGGATGAACCGACTGCCGCTCTGGGAGTTGCCGAGCAACGCAAAGTGCTCGATTTGGTTCGAACTTTGAGTTCCCATGGAGTGGGGATCATCATCATCAGCCACCAACTCTACGATGTTTTTCAGGTTTCCCATCGCTTGGTAATTTTGCGCCGAGGTGAGAAGGTCGGGGAACTTATTGTCAAAGAAACCAATCCCGATGAAGTGGTCAGCCTTATCGTCGGGGCCGAGCTGGTGCAGAATAGCGGAAGGTAATTTTAAGAAAAAAATGCGGGAAAACCCTGGAATGAATCTCGTCGTGCTTCCCGCATTTTGATTTTTATGATGGTATACTGAACCTACTCTTCTCCGGTTATAGTAATGATTACTGAACCATATGAACAGTTGGTTGCCAGCATAATCATATGCTTCAACGACAATTAAAAAAGTTCCCGCTTGAGAAAAGGTTTGGGTAAAGACTTGACCCTCGTTGACGAAACCAGAACTGTTCCCACATAAACTGCAGCCACCACTCCCATTAACCATCCATCGGTAACTTTTAATCATGTAGTCATCCTTGGCTTGGGCGACAAACGTAATGGTTGAGCCGGCTGGAAAACTCCCACCATTCGGTGTAATGGTAACATCACTCGGCGGCCAGAAGTCTTCGCCCATCTGGAGTACTGGGAAGTTCTGAATCACCGGGGTGGTTATGGTGTGGGCTGAATCATCCTGGATGATGGCAGTGAGGCTGAGATTTATATTTTTCTTCTAGTAGTTTTTCCAGAGAAAATCGATACCATCCTGAAACATGAGAGGTATTTCTTTGAAAACATAAGGGCTATTCTCACCCGGTTGGGGAATGTTTATACTATCATTCCCGGCACTAAGGCTTGGGTTATAGGGATTGGGAGGAACGTAATAGTTGGTAATGATGTCTTTAGATATTTGCGGTATCAATATTCCATCGGAATAATATCGGTATTCTAACCGGTTTATGGTAAAACCGATTTCGTTCAAAGGATAGACCTCCATGCTACTACGCAGCACTATAGGGTATGGAAACCATGGAGGTCTATCCTTATCGTTTTTTTCTTTTCAATCTTTTCATCTTACGCCGTAGGCTGCCATCCTAACAGTTTACAGGATAAGTGACGTC
>CAYSWT010000002.1:0-70580 GCA_964434845.1 uncultured Atribacterota bacterium
ATATAATACTGAATAAATATAGGGAATCTTAAAGAGATAGGACAGATAAAAAGAAACACCAAAGGCGTTAAAGAGCACTGGGGGCAAAGGAGCCAACCACGCTTTTTTCATTTTGGACGTGACCAATGCAGCGCTGAGGGAAAGAAGTGTACCGAAAATGATATCCCAAGGACCAACTTGTCCAAATACATTGGCAATCAGGCAACCGGCGGTAATTCCCCATACTGTTTCGGGAAAAAGAAAGGGGAGAACGGTTAAAGCTTCGGATACGCGGATTTGAATTGGTCCGTACGAAAAAGCATAAAAGGGTGGCAGGACGGTTAAAGTGGCATAAAGTGCTGCAACCAAAGCTATCCGAGGAAGTTTTTGCATTTTCTTTCTCCATTTATCTTTTTTATCTGAGCTCAACGCTTGGATTTTTCATTTAAAAGAGAAAGGGAAATGATATAATTAATTTTCAATAAAATTATAACGCAATCGGAAAAGAAATGAGCGGTGAGGCGAGGGAAATTGAGAGAAGGTCGTGATGATGATTGAGTATCTTTAAACTTTTTACCTTTTACATTTCACTGTATTTTCAGGATAAATATGGACAAAGACAATAAAGATATTCAATTCAAATCGAGGAAAAAGCGCGTTCGATCTGTTTCCTTCCATTCCCTCATGGTCAAAGTGTTTGTGATAGGCATTGGAGTTGGTATTGGTTTTTTCATATTCTTTCAATTATTTTATTTAGAAGACTTACGAGAGATATCAAGTCAAATTGACAATTTTCGTCCCTCCTTTACCACTCGGCTTTACGATGTCAAAGGACGTCTCATCGATGAACTCTATACAGAAAATCGTGAATATGTACGACTCTCCGATATCCCGATCCAACTTCAAAAAGCTTTTATTGCCAGCGAAGATCAAAACTTTTACCGTCATCCGGGCATTGACATGAATGGAATTCTGCGGGCTGTTTTACAAAACCTCCTCAATCGACGTATTGTCGAAGGAGCCAGTACCATCACCCAACAGTTGGCTCGAAATCGTTTTTTGTCCCAAAAGCGTATTATGAACCGGAAAATCAAAGAAATCATTCTTGCTTTATTAATCGAAAAAAAATATACCAAAGATGAAATCTTGGAAGCTCATCTCAACCAAATCTATTTTGGACATGGTGCCCACGGAGTGAAAACCGCTGCTTTGATCTATTTTGGGAAAAGTTTATCACAGTTGAATTTAGCGGAAATTGCAATGTTAACAGGAATCCCACGTTCCCCGGGAAATTTTTCTCCCTATGTGAATCTTCATGCTGCGAAAGTTCAGCAAAAACGGGTTTTACGACGAATGACCGAGATGGGGTATATCACTAAAGCTGATATGGAGAAAGCGCTGGAAACCCCCATTGTTCTTTCCGGACTGAAAAATATGGCGTCAGGTGCCCCCTATTTCGTTGATCACATATTAAAGGAGTTGTTAGCCAACTATGATGAGGAAATGGTTTTTAACGGTGGCCTGAAGGTCTATACTACCCTGGACCTTGATTTACAGCGAATTGCTGATCAAACTCTTCAGGAAAGTGGATACCAGGGAGCGGTACTCTGTCTCGATCCCAAGACTGGTGGTATTCTGGCAATGGTGGGTGGAAGGAATTATCAGGAAAGTAAGTTTAATCGCGCCACACAAGCCCACCGACAACCAGGCTCCGCCTTTAAACCGTTTATATATACCACAGCCATTGATAATGGAATTACCCCGGTAGATATTTTTGTTGATGAACCACTTGACTTTCCCAATGGATGGAAACCAAAGAATTATGAAAAAAAATTCATTGGTGCTGTTACCGTACATGAAGCCCTGGAAAAATCGATAAATATTATCGCCATCAAGCTACTTCAACAGCTTGGAATTGATCAGGTCGTCAATTATGCTCGAAAAATGGGTATTCGCTCTCAAATTCAAAAGAATCTGTCGATTGCCCTGGGAACTTCCGAAGTGACTTTATTAGAAATGGTCGACGCCTATTGCGCCTTTGCCAATAGCGGACGAGTTCCTGAACCATTTGCAATTACCAAAATCGTCGATTGGGAAGAGAATGTTCTTTATACTGGCAAAAAAACTGTTCGTCAGGCAATTCCTTCCGATACTGCTTATATTATGGCTCGTCTCCTGCAGGGGGTTATTGAGAGAGGAACTGCCAAACGGGCTAATATTGACCGACCGGCTGGGGGGAAGACCGGAACGACCGAAGATTATATCGATGCGTTATTTATTGGGTTTACCCCCGATATGGTCTGTGGAGTCTTCTTGGGAAACGACGATCGCACTCCCTTAGGACCATCTAAAACCGGAGGAATTATCGCCGCCCCGATTTTTGCTAAAGTCATGAAGGCCGCCCATGAAAATATTCCGGTGCATGATTTTGTTAAGCCTGAAAACGTCATTGAATTACCGGTGTGTTCGACGTCTGGTCTTTTACCCTCCACCGCCTGTAAAAAAACCGTGGTCCTCCCCTTCAAATCGGGATCGGAACCGTTAGAAACCTGCAATCAATGTACTCAATAAAATTCACTTGAGAGTCACCACGGTCACTCCTAAACCGCCTTCCTCGGGAAGACCGAGCCGAAAACTTTCTACCGAAGGGTTTTCACGTAAATAATCATGGGTCATTTTCCTGAGAATCCCCTCCCCTTTTCCATGGATGATAAAAATGGTTTTATACCCTGCCAATAAAGCCTGGTCGAAAAATTTATCCAGTTTTTCCCTGGCTTCATCCATTTTTAGCATGCGGATTTCAATTTCATTACTAACTCCAGGAGTTGAAGGACGATAGGAATAACCCAAAGAGGAATTGGAAGAGAGGGATGCATCAGAGAATGGTTTTTTCTGGAGATGGTCATAGTTAATTTTCACCTTTCTTCCGTTCACAATGATCGTCGCCTCATTTTTCATATCATCGATGGCGATAATCTCGGCTTCTTTTTGTAAGAGATCAACCATTACTTTTTCACCTACTTGGAAGGAAGGTGAAGACAACTGAGGTGCGATCGGTGATGTATGTTGGGTGATCTCTTCAGCGAGCTGGAGATTTTGATCCATGGTTTTTTTGAATTGTTGATAGATGGACTCATTGAGAGTGTTTTCTTTCCTCAGCTGACCGATGAGATGAGCGACCTCATCCCGGGTTTTCTTTATATATTGGTTGAGTTCCTCTCGAAATTCTTTGAGCAGGGCCTTTTTTTGGCTTTCCAATTCTTCCTGGAGAAGTCTCACCTGTTGATTTCGGGCATGGTAATCTGCCGCTTTCTCCTGCCATTCAGCGATCAAGGCGTTTAATTCTTGATGCTTTTGTCGGTTGGAAATAATCAATTCGTTTAAGTCCAGCCAGTCAGTTTGGAGTTGTTCAATGGCGGTGTTTATGATTGAGAAAGGTAAACCTATTTTTTCAGCGATTTTTATTCCATAACTCTCTCCAACTTCACCAATAAGAAGACGGTAAGTCGGCTGAAAGCGGGTGGGGTCAAATTCCATCGAAGCGGTAATCATGCTCGGATGTTGAGAGATATAATTCTTTATCAGCGGATAATGGGTGGTAGCGATACAGGTCGCCCCTTTTTGAGAGAGATATTCGATTATCCCAATTCCTAATGCCGAGCCTTCATTGGGGTCGGTTCCGGTTCCAATTTCATCGATCAGATATAAGCTCTGTGTAGAAGCCGATGGAAGTGATGATTGGAAAGCCAACAGTCGGTAGGTAAAAGTGCTGAGGTTTTGTTCAATGTCTTGATGATCACCGATATCGACGAAAATGTGTTGATAAAATGGGTAAGTTGATCCAGGTTGCAGAGGAACCGGTACTCCACAATAGGAGAGATAAATGATGAGAGCCAGACTTTTTAAGAGAACGGTTTTTCCACCAGCGTTTGGACCGCTGATGACCATAATTTTATTTTCGGGAGAAAGGTGGAGAGAAAAGGGGACGGCTTTTTCTCCCAGGAGAGGATGTCGTCCTCCTTGAATGATAAGGACAGATCCGCCGATGGTGGGACAATGAGCATTCCATTTTTGAGCCAGGCGGGATTGAGCATGCAGAACATCCAGAGCAATCAGAGCATCAAACGACGAGCGAAGGCGATCGAGCTCAGGCTTGATATCGGCCGTCAATTTCTGAAGGATGATCTCAATTTCATCTTTCTCTTGAATGGTTAGCACTTCTAACTCATTATTTAAATAGAGAATTGGTTTGGGTTCGACAAACACTGATGACCCGCTGGAAGAATAATCCACCACCACCCCATCAATCCGGTTGCGGAATTCGGATTTAATAGGAACAACGTATCTCCCCCGTCGGATGGTGTAAGTGGTCTCCTGAAGCATGGAAGATAGGTCGCGGCTCCTGAGACATTTCTCAATGGTGATATGGATTTCTTCTTGAAGGCGATTTAAGCGTTTACGGATTTTGAAAAGTGTATCGCTGGCAGTATCCAGGATGAACCCTTCCGGAGAACAAATAGTTTTTATTTTTTTTATCAACGGTGAATAGTTTTCAATGCGATTAAAAAGATCGACCAATAAGGGATATTTCCCTCTCAATTTTTTTTCGTTTTGAAAGTGCCTGGTTTTTTCACAGAGAAGACAAAAATCAAGGAGTTTTAGAATTTCAGAGATATTGAGGATAGAACCTGGTATTGAGATTTTTTGAAAAATTCCTCGAAGATCAGTCAGACCGGAAAAATCGAGAGCTCCATCATAGGTCATCATTTCAAAATATTGCTGAACGGTTTGGAGCCGTTGATTCGCTTCACTGGCAGTAGCCGCTGGAGCAAGTTCAATCATTTTTTCCCGGGAAACCTCGCAGAAACACGCTGAGCACAGTTGGTTTAAAATTTTGTCAAAATCAAAATTCTTCAAGATATCGATGGATAATTTCATCTTTGTTAACGGGAAGCCCCTTTTCCAAATAAGCATTCAGGAAGGAGAAATCGGGTATTTTGGCAACAAAGTTATTGACAAAAACGATCACTGGTTGAGTAAAGGTAATATAAAATCGAGATTGGTAGATACCCTGATTCAGAAACTCAAAATAGGATATATTAAGGATAAATAAGGTAATAATACATATCCAGAGTAATCCTTTGATGATTCCTATTAAAAAACCGAGGATGGCATCAAACCAGACAATATCTAAGCCCTCGAACACTTTACGGAAATATACCCCCAACCAGGAAAAAACCATTACTACTGGGATGAATATCACCATAAAGCTGATGAGTGCCAACCAGGTGGTATTCCAGTGGAAGAGATTGGTCAGAAGCTGCCCGAAAGGGGCATAGAACTTGATGGCAGAAAAAAGACCAATCAAAATCCCACTCAGGACCAGAATCTCTTTACTGAAACCCCGGATTGAACTACGGATCACATTCAAGATGAGAATAACTATGCAAACTAAACTATACCAATCGATTAGGCTCCTCCTGTTAAGTCTTCACGAAGGACAATACCCGATTCTTTTTTCAGGGCGTTCTTGATAATTCCTATCCAACCGTCCACCTCATAGTCGGTCAATGTACGTTGGTTGGACCGGAATATGATCATGAAAGAAAATGCTTTTTTCCCTTTGGGGAGATGTCCTCCTTGATAGGAGTCAAACAATTCTATGGTTTCTATCTCCATTGGAGATGACGAGGCAATATGGTTGATGAGAGTTTGTACTTTTTCCCAGGTCCTCTCTTCATCAACAATGATGGAAACATCACGACGTATTGAGGGATATCGTTTGATTTCCTGAAGTTGAAAACTGGTGGTATCGAGTTCATGAATGATTTTTTCCCAGGCAATTTCCAGGCAAAAATGCTGACCCCATAATTCAAATGCGTCACCAACTGATTTTTTAATTAATCCACCCCGGAACAATTCTTTCCCAGTAGAAGTTCTTCCGCTAAAAGAAAGAGTGGGATCAAAATAGGGATCAGTCAAGAGTGGTTTCCAAACCAATTTTGATAAAGGATACCCCATCAATTCACAGAGATTTTCCACCAATCCTTTCAAATAATGAATATCGACTTGAGAACATTTTTGCCAGTAAGACGGATAGAAATGGCCATTCAAGACGATCACACATCTTTTTTCTTCGTGATAAGGGTGATCGATCTCATTCCTGCGGGAAAAGACCTCCCCACACTCAAAAAAACCAAAGTTCTCTCTGCCCCTCACCACATTGGTTTTCAAAATATCCAGAGCGGTAATGATCAGATCCGGACGAAGGATGACATGGTCTTGAGAGAGGGGGTTATTCACCTGAATGCATTCATTTTTTGGCAAAGAGAGTTTATCATAATTGGCCTGACTGGTGAGCGAGAGGGTGACGGTTTCTTTGAGACCACGGGAAACCAAATATTGGCGAATTTTCTCTTCCATGTGGAATACTCTACTTTTATTTCCAGGATCAAAAGAGAAATTGGGGAGTTGGGATTGAATATATTCATAACCGAAGATTCGACCGATTTCTTCAACACAATCGATGGGAATGGAAACATCTGGGCGCCAAGTCGGGACTTTTACCCGCATGATCTCTTCGTCAGGTTGAGAAAGGAGAAGGAAACCTAATTTTTTCATAATCTTTTCCATGGTTTCACGAGGGATGTCACAATTCATGATTTTTCCGACCCAGGATGGTGAAAATTCAATTTCGGATGGTGAAATCATCGCTTCGCCACAGACGCTCCAGTTATGAGAGATGAGGATTGACGGATCGATATCTTTAAGAAGATACAAAGCTCTTTGACTGGCATTCAACACTGCTCCCGGATCCACTCCCCTTTCAAAACGGGAAGATGCTTCGGTCCGCAAGCCGAGTTCACGGGCGGTTTTTCTGACCTGCACGCCCTTAAATATTGCTGCTTCTAAAATGATTTCTTGAGTAGCTGGAGACACTTCCGATTGATATCCCCCCATGATTCCGGCTAAGGCGATAGGTTCAGAAGAATCGGCAATGACCAGCATGGTGTTTTTCAATTTTCTCTCTACCCCATCGAGGGTAACCAGCGTTTCACCATTTTTAGCTCTTCTCACCTTGATGATTCGATCAGCAATCAGAGTCGCATCAAAAGCGTGGAGGGGTTGGCCGGTCTCTAACATCACCAGGTTGGTCACGTCAACCACATTATTAATAGGTCGAGATCCTAAAAGATAGAGTTCATGAATGATCCACCAGGGTGAAGGGTGAATGGTAATGTTTTTTACCTGACGCCCACTGTAAAAAGAACAGAGATCATGATCGACAATGGTAACATGAAAATCCGATTCGAAGAATTTGGTGGGAGTGAAATCCCGAGGTGGTAAGGTATAATCAAGGTCGAGACCAACAGCGATTTCACGAACCAAACCTAAAATGGATAAGCAATCTGCACGATTGGCGGTAATTTCAATGTCAAATACCCAATCATCCCCGACCAATTCTTGATAAACTTTAGCTCCTTCTGGTATTTCAACAGGAAGAGATATCAAAAACTCTTCTTTTTCTGGATTTCGCAAGGTACGAAGTGGTTGGGCACTGATTGCATCGCCGATGCAATTCACCAGGACCCGTTGGCCGATTTCTGGTATTCCCCATTTTTCGCATTTGATATCATAGGTTCGGTCACGGAATTGTACCGTGCAGGTCCCGGAAGTAATGCCAATTTTTCGGTTCATAACGGTAGCAGCGAACAATTCGGTAGAAAAAATTTCATCCGATCGGATCACGTTTTCGACGACAAAACCCTGAGCGGTGAGAATATCGCAGATTTTCTCAACCGAACAATTTAATTCTTTCATGGATCGTTTTAAAATGGAATACGATACCTTCATGATTTGAGTCCACTCCTATTGGACGGCTTTGAATTGTTCGAGAAAAGATATATCGTTTTCAAACAACCAGCGCATATCGGGAATGCCATACTTCAATAATGCTGCCCGATCTATCCCCATACCGAAAGCAAATCCCCGAATGGTATCCGGGTTGTATCCAGCGGATTTGAAAACATGGGGATGTACTAAGCCGGCGCCCAAGATTTCCAGCCAACCTCTTTGGCCACATGATTGACAGCCTTTCCCGCCACATACACCACAGGAGATATCGACTTCAGCACTGGGCTCGGTAAAGGGAAAATAACTCGGCCGAAACCGCAAACGACGATCAGTTCCAAAAAAGCGTTTGGCAAAAATTTCAATAGTTCCTTTCAAGTCGCCCATAGAAATGGAGTCAGCAACGACTAATCCCTCTATCTGATGAAACATCGGGCTATGGGAAGCATCCATAGCATCTCTACGGAAACATTTTCCCGGGACAACGACTTTAAATGGTGGAGTCATTTTTTGCATAATTCGAATTTGAGCCGGTGAAGTATGGGTCCGCAGGAGGTATCCTCTTTCCAAGAAATATGAATCCTGAGCATCACGGGCAGGATGATCGGGAGGAAAATTGAGTGCTTCAAAGTTAAAATATTCGGTTTCGATTTCCGGACCAGTTTCGATACGGAATCCCAAAGTTTGAAAAATATCCAGGATCTGATCCAGGGTCAACCGCAGGGGGTGAAATGAACCCATCCATTGTCGTTTTCCAGGAATTGAAATATCGACTCCTTCCGACGGTTTTAATGATTTCGTCAGGAGAAGTTGTTTTTCTTGAAGTATTGCTTCGGCCTGTTTTTTAAAATTATTGATGTTTTGTCCCCAGATTTTTTTTTCTTCTGGAGGAAGGGTGGGCAGGTCCTTAAGGATATCATTGAGTAACCCTTTCCGACCAATATATTTCCCTTTTACTCGGTTTAAATCGTCGTGGCTTTGAATGTGTTTGATTTCCGATCGAAATTCTTCGAAAAGCATATTGAGATCCAACAATTCATCTTCCTCCTTTCCCTTGTCTCCATTGCGCTGAGTGATGATATCATTTGGTAAAACAAAATGCGATACCCTTTGGAGAGTGGTATCGCATTTTGTGGTGAACGGTCCTTGAATAAATGATCAGGAGACTGACTTGGCAACTTCAACCAAATGTGCAAATGCCACTGGATCCTCGATGGCAATATTGGACAAATTTTTCCGGTCGATGGTTATCCCGGCTTTTTTCAGTGTAAAGATGAATTGACTATACTTCATGCCGTGTTCACGAATAGCGGCATTGATGCGGATGATCCATAATCGTCTAAAATCCCTTTTTTTATTGCGTCGGTCACGGTAGGCATAGTAAAGTGATTTTAAGACTTGTTCATTGGCACGGCGATAAGAACGGGAGCGAGAACCCCGATAACCGCTTGCCAATTTCATGATTTTCTTTTTTCTTTGTCGAGATGCCGCGCTATTTTTCACTCTTGGCAACAGAAATCACCTATCTTTCAAACCGATTTTTCTTTATTGATAAAAAGCAGTAACGAGTAACGAGTAAACAGCTCAAAGATATTCAATTATTACTCTTCCCTGGAAATTATATTTAAATCCCCTCTAACCCCCCTTTGCCAAAGAGGGGGGGGAGAACCAGTGATAAGAGGGTATTTTCATTCACTCCTTGTGCCAGGGTTTTTGCCTGGCATGAACATCTATTTGCAAAATCAATTTTTCCAGGAAAGGAATCCGATATCCATCATGCATATGGGAGCAAACTTTTTACCCGCTTTTCGAGAGTCTTATCGATGACTACGGTTTTGCGTAATCTTCTTTTGCGATCCCGCTCTTTATGAGCCAAAAGATGGCTTTTGCCTCCGTGAGCCATCTTCACTTTTCCTTTTGCGGTTAGTTTGACTCTTTTTGCTAAACCGCGATGCGTTTTCATTTTTGGCATTGCTAAACCTCCTCATTTCTTGGGAGCAATTGTCATAGTTAAATTGCGGCCTTCATTTTTGATTTCCTGTTCGACTTTGCTCAATTCACTCAAATCGTTCATGACTCTTTGCAGCAATTCAACACCTTTATCAACGTAAGCCGACTCTCGTCCCCGAAAACGAATGGTAAACTTGACTCGATCACCTTCTTGAAGGAAACGGAGTGCGCTTTTTAATTTCACCTGATAATCATGTTCATCGATTTTGGGTCTCATTTTGAGCTCTTTCAGCTCAGAGATTTTCTGCTTTTTGCGCGAGAATCTCGCCTTTTTTTCTTTTTCATATTTAAATTTTCCAAAATCGATAATTTTACAAACCGGGGGGTTGGCTTCAGGTGCCACTTCGACCAAATCAAAACCAGCCTCTTCGGCTAATTCCAGTGCCTTTTTAATTGGGACTACCCCCAACTGTTCTCCATCAAAGGATATGAGTCGTACTTCCCGCGCTCGTATTTGATTGTTAACGCGATATTTTACCTCGATATGTATCGCCTCCAGTTTTATTTTCCTTGGGGGAATAGCTCTTCCCCTTCGTCTCGATGAGACCCAATGGGTAACAATAATGCATTATTATACTATGAAAGAACCAACCTGAGAATTCTTCTAATCAGGTATGATTTGAAAACCAATTATGTAAATATGGTAATTATTGTTGAACTGTTGAATTGTGGAATTGATAAAAGCACCTCAAAGCTGTCATTGCGAGACCGCCAGCCTACGGCATACGATTAAAAAATGAAAGAATAAAATATTACGCTTGGGAAAATCATCCAAACGTGAGTCGTAACAATCTTATATTTTCATTCATTCCAACTCAACGTCTCAACATCTTTATAATAAATACTTTCATCTTCTCCTGTTCGGTAAGTTGCAAGAGTCAAACCAAGCAAATAGACATTCATTCCAGGTGAACCGCTGGCGTGAATGTTGATGAATAGCGAGAAAAAAATATCATACATATGAGCCTGTCGTCAATATCAGAGGAGTACTTATGGTAAGACTTCCCGGAAAATGACAGGCAACCAGATGATTTGGCTCTTTTTCCAACAACAAAGGTTCCTCATCCGCACATCTTTTTTGGACAACCGGGCAACGGGTGTGAAAACGACATCCTGAGGGTGGATCGATCGGACTGGGAACATCGCCAGGTAATATAATTCTTTCCACGTGATAATCTGGGTCGGGGACTGGAACCGCCGAGATAAGAGCGACCGTATAGGGATGAAGTGGGGCACGGAATAACGTATTGCGAGGAGCAATTTCAACTGTTTTTCCCAAATACATTACCATTATCCGATCGCAAACATGCTTAATGATCGATAAATCATGAGAAATGAATAGATAGGTTAAATGGAATTCGTTTTTGAGATCTACCATCAAGTTGATGATCTGAGATCGGATCGATACATCCAGCGATGAAACGGCTTCATCGGCGATCATCAGCTTGGGATTCATGGCTAAAGCCCGGGCAATGCCAATGCGTTGCCTTTGTCCCCCTGAAAATTCATGAGGGAAACGATGATAACAATCACTTTGGAGACCTACTCTTTGGAGCAGATCGATGACCATTGATGATCTTTCCTTTTTATTACCAATTCCGTGAACATTCATTCCCTCTTCAATGATGGCACCAATTGTCATCCTCGGATTCAAGGAACTGAAGGGGTCTTGAAAAATTATCTGTAGATTTTTCCGGTATTTTATGAATTGTGATTGCGGAATAGCGGTGATGTCTTGTCCTTCGAAAATGATAGTTCCCGAAGTTGGTTCAAACAGACGAAGCACGGTCATTCCCAGAGTACTTTTTCCACATCCCGATTCGCCGACTATACCAAAGGTTTCGCCGGAATTCACAACGAAACTGACATCATCAACGGCTTTTACCCATCCGATGGTGGATCGAAATACACCGGTTTTAATGGGAAAGTATTTTTTTAAATGGTCAATTTTTAAAAGAACACTGTTGTCCTTCATTTTGAAGAGTAACGTCCTTTATGCCTTCTATTTGAGTCCAATGATGACAGTACACATAATGATCGCCATCCACCTGGCTTTTCTCCGGCTGAATGATACACTTTTCATCTTCTAACGGACAGCGATTCCGGAAACGACACCCATTGGGGAAATGGGCGGGATCCGGAACGATCCCGGGTATAGAATCGAGCTTCTCTTGTTCGATATCCAATCGCGGGATCGAACGGAGCAGTCCGATGGTGTAGGGATGGGATGGTTTTTTAAAAATATCATAACGCTTCCCCTCTTCCACGATTTTCCCGGCATACATGACGATAATTCGATCTGCCATATCTGCCACAATACCCAAATCGTGAGTAATGAGGATGACCGCCATATTGAATTGTCTTTGTAAATCACCGATTAACTCTAATATTTGGGCTTGAATAGTCACGTCCAGTGAAGTGGTAGGTTCATCGGCGATCAAGAGTTGGGGGTGACACGAGAGTGCCATGGCAATCATGCCTCTTTGCTTCATTCCGCCTGACAATTCATGAGGATATTCGTTCAGGCGTTTTTCGGGATCGGGAATTCCGACCAGTTTGAGCATATCAATAGCCCGGTTATGTGCTTCCCGATAGGAAACTTTTTGGTGGAGTATAATTGCTTCAATGATCTGGTCACCGATGGTGTATACCGGATTGAGTGCGGTTGATGGTTCCTGGAATATCATTGAAATATCTTTTCCTCGAATGGTTTGCATCTGTTTTTCCGAGAGAGAGAGGAGATCGGTATTATCAAAAAGAATTTCTCCCCCCACGATTTTCCCATTCGAATCGATTAAACGAAGAAGTGCCAACGAGGTAACACTTTTCCCACACCCTGATTCCCCAACCAGGGCAACGGTTTCCCCTTTATATACTTGAAAACTGACTCCGTCGACAGCTTTGAGTTCTTCTTTATTGTCGTTATAAAAATAGACCTGTAAGTTGTGAACGTTCAGAAGGGGATTCATAGGATTCTCAATTAGACTCGCAATCGTGGATCGAAGACGTCGCGGAGGGCGTCACCCACCAGGTTCCAGGAAAGGACAAAGAGAATCATGGCTACACCGGGAAAAACGGTCATATACCAGTAACGAAGTGCCTCGCCCTGCCCTCCCAGCATCCAGTTACGGGAATAATTTAACAGTGCTCCCCAATCGGAATACCCTTGTGGTGATCCTACACCTAAAAAACTGAGAGCAGCCGCGGTGATCACCAGCGAACCCATTCTCATCGATGCCTGGATAAGAACCGGGAAAATGGTATTGGGAAGAACATGACGAAGAATAATAAATAAATTTCTCACTCCTAATGCTTTAGCCGCCATGACGTATTGCTCTTCTTTAGCCTGAAGGATGTTTCCTCGGATCAATCGTGCTGGGTACATCCAACCGAAAACGGTCATGGCAATCAAAACTTTGTCTAATCCGCTTCCTAAGATGGTCGTCAATACCAGAGCGGCGACTAAAAAGGGGATTGCCAGAAAAACATCGGTAATACGCATCAACACTTCATCAATGAATTTTCCATAATACCCGGCGACCGATCCAATGAAGAGCCCAATCAGAGTGGATATCGCGGTTACAATGATACCCACTTGAAAAGCGGTTCGGGTACCCCAGATTACTCCGTAGAAAATGTCTCTTTTCCCGGCGACTCCAAAGGGATGCTCAGGAGAAGGGGGTTGAGGGTTCGAACTCCAGGTGACAATCGGCATCATATACGGATTTTTTCCCTCTTTTGGGGGAGCGATCCAAGGGGCAAAAATAGAAATAATGATGAACATTCCTAAAAGGGAGAAACCAATGATGGACGAGGTGTTAAAGAAAAATTTTTTAATAATACGACGATTTTCACTTCTCATGCTGCTATTCTAACCTCACTCTTGGGTCGATATAGGCATAAGAGATATCCACCAGCAGGTTGCCGACGATCAGTATCAAACCAAAAAACAAAGTTCCACCCATGATCGAAGCATAGTCCAGTTGTTGTGCGGCCAACGCCATAAAACTTCCTAAACCGGTACGGTTAAAGATAGCTTCGACGATCACTGTTCCCGCTAACAATCCGACAATGGTTTGACCACTCACTGTGGCCACTGGTATCATGGCGTTTTTTTTGGCATGTTTGTTAATTACGACTTTTTCGTCCAGTCCTTTGGCTCGAGCGGTACGAACATAGTCACGGCGGAGAACCTCCAACATGGAAGAACGGGTGATGCGAAGGATATAGGCGAGTTCGACGTAAGTGAGAGTGAGAACCGGTCCAAACAAGTGCCGAAGCGAATCGATAAAAACATCCAATCGACCATTGAGGAGTGAGTCGATAGTCACCATTCCGGTAAAAGATTTAAAACCAACTGATTTGACCACCTGTTCAGCCCAGATGCTCAGGTTTCCTGGAGGGAATAATCCTAAAGTACTGTATAAAATCATCAGCACAAACAAACCAAAAACGAAATCGGGGAATGACCAACCGATTACGGCGAAAATACGCAAGGAATGATCGAGAGGACGATTATGGTGGAGAGCCGATACCACTCCCATCCAGGTCCCTATAAGGATGATAGGAATAGCAGAAAAAAGAGTAAGTTCCAGGGTGTAGGGAAAACGCTGAACAATAGCTTGTAGAACCGGAGTTTTTCCGACATACGACCAACCTAAATTTCCCTGAAATAAGTTTCTGAGCCAGCGCACATATTGGACGATGATCGGGTCATTGAGTCCATACATGTCGATTAATTGGTCGACATTCTCGCTTTTCAATCGATCCGGATTGCTGATGAAGGTTGCCAGACGTTGATACGGACTGAGCATACCGATCATTGAAAAAACAATCAGGGAAATACCAAAAAGAGTTAAGGGAATGAACAAAATTCTCCGAATAATATAAAATATCAAACCGATCAAATCCTCCCACTTAGGAGGGAGTTTAGAACTCCCTCCTAAGAATGATCATTATTCTGCCTTATAGACTCCATCGAAGTTGGCTTCACCGGATTGAATCGGATTAAACTCCCATCCCTTCACCCAGTTTCTCATAGGGTAGACTTCTCCTGGCTGATAGAAAGGAATACCAAGGGCATTTTCATAGGCAATTTTTTGAATTTCTTCATACATTACTTGTCGTTTCGCTTGATCAGTTTCGGCAATAGCAGCTTCGATGCGTTTGTCAAGATTCTCACGAGCGAATTTTAAGAATGCTTCACCCTGGGTTCCACCATAGACCCCTTTGCTGTGATAATAGGTGAAGATGAAGTTATGGGGATCGGGGTAATCAGCGATCCAGCCGATGACAAAGGCGGGGAGTTTTCCGCTCTTAAAGGCGTCGAGATAATTCGGCCATTGGACACCCTGGACTTCAATTTTAAATTTGGGGTTCAATGATTCAATATTTTCCTTGAGCATTTCACAGGCAGTTTGGCGAGCTTCATTCCCGGTATTATACAACAAAGTCAGTTTAAAACCATTTTCCCAGACTTTACCATCCCACGCTTTCTGGAATTCTTCTTTCGCTTTATCCAAATCAAATTCAAACATTGGTAAATCTGTATTGAATCCCAGTAACCCGGAGGGAATGACCGAGGGAATGCGCTTTCCATATCCCATTAATACTTCTTTGATCATGGTATCATAATCGAAGGCATAACAAAAAGCCCGGCGACAATGTTCGTCACTGAAGAAATCAAGAGGGATGCCGTTGCCATCGAGGGTACCGCTTCCTAAGAAATCACTGGTTTTATCAATTGTCCAGTTAAAGTGCATGGTGGTGACGGTGATTCGCTCTCCTTCTTCGATGGTGACGTCTTTCATTTCTTTGACCTGATCAAGATACTGCAGCGGGCAGTAGATCTGATCAGCGTCACCGGCTTCAAGCATAGCTCGACGGGTGCTCCATTCGTCGACTCCCCAGTCAATAATCCTGGCGAGTTTGGCTTTTTCTCCCCAGTACCCGTCGTATCTTTCCAGGGTGACTTTTTGCTGGGTTCGATCCCATTCGGCCAGTTTATAAGGTCCGGTGCCATTGGCCTTATCATAAAGCGGTGATGATTCTTTTTTCACATTATAATATTTCCACCAATTTTCGGCCTTCCCATCCCAGCAACCCCATTCGATACAGGTTTCTTTATCCAAAATACTGCTCCAGTAAGCATGCTTGGGAAGGATATACAGGAAAGGAGCAAATGGCCTCACTAAGTGGAAAACAACCGTATCTCCTTGGACTTCAATTGCGGGATCGATTTCCTTGTTATAAAATTCAATAAGTTTGTTGGCATCATCTGGATTTTTCAAGGTTCCATCTTCATTGACTATTTCGGTTAAAGGGGTTCCCAGTTTATCAGCAACCATGTCATCGAGGGTTTGGTAATTAAACAGCGCTTCGATGATCATCCACTGAGGTCCGTTGGCGGGATCGAAAAGAATGTTTCGTTCAAAAGTATATTCAACGTCTTCGGGAGTGAGTTCGTTTCCATTATGGAATTTTACTCCCTTTCGAATCGGGAAAATGTAGGTTTTTCCATCATCCTTGATTAATCCGTTTTCGACCGAGGGAACTTCAGTAGCCAAAACTGGTACAAATTCCTGAAGATTTCCTCCTTTATAGGAGATTAAATTATTAAAAATAAAGGTTAGCACTTCTCCGCTGGCGGAATCATAGGTATACCCGGGATCCATGGTATCTGGTTCGCCAATATGAAGATATACATAGGTATCTGGATTTTTCACTTCGGCATAGGCGATAGATATTCCCAAAATAAACACGAAAAGAACGGTGAATATCAAAAATTTTTTCAATGAAATGGCCTCCTTATTCAATTTTGACTAATCTCGGATTATCAGTAATGCCAGGTATTCTCCCCCGTTTAGCAACTTTTTGCCCGGCAATTTCTTTGATATCCATTGTCATATCTATTGGGGAACGTCCACTGATATAGCTTCCGACACCAAAAACATCAGCATAATCATGGAATAAGCGGATTTTATCTGGATTCAATCCTCCTGAAACCACGATTTTGGTGGTGGTAAACCCAGCCTGGTGTAACCTTTCCCGAACCTCTTTGATCAAGGGAAGAGTGACCCCTCCTCTTTCCTCAGGAGTATCTAACCGAATCCCTACCAATTTTTGATTTAATATTTTAGCAACCCGAAGTGATTCCTCAGCTTCGTCTTTGAAGGTATCAACCAGGATAACCCGGGGAAATTCTTCGGGGATACATTCATCAAAAGCTTTGGCGGCAATAACGGTGTCCCCGCAAATCAATATTGCTGAATGAGGAATTGTTCCTCCAGGGTTTTTCCCAGCTAACTTGGCTCCCAGTATACATGCGGCATTATCAGCACCACCAACTATAGCAGATCGTTCCATGACTGGTGCAACCGATGGATGAACATGGCGTGCTCCGAAACACAGAACCGATTTGTCACCAGCGGCCTCTTTACACTCACGGGCAGCGGTTGCCCAGCCAGAACTGTGGGCAAGAATGCCAAGGAGAGGCGTTTCAAAGATACCGAATTCTGAATAGGGACCTTTTAAGCGCAAAACCACCTCCTTTGATTCAAAATGATCTCCCTCCTTGAGACTCCATATTTCAACCTGACTGTGGGATAAAAGATGACGAACTTCAGGTAGACCGCAGAAAACCCCGGAGTACCGGGCAAATACTTCCGCTACTACCACGGTTTCATCAAGCTTGAGGTGCTGGAGAATTTGCTGAGCACTCACAAAATAGATATCAGTGGTATACCCCTGTGATATCTCTTCATGAGTTGATGAAAAAAACAAACGCTCCGGATTGAGAGTAAATTCTCCAGCCTCCCGGAGGTTTGATATCCATCGTCGGAGCGGCACTTGATCGTTCACCCTTTCTTAAGTAAGAAGAAAAGCAAAGATCATGGAGACCACCATAAATGCTGCTGCAAGCACCACAGTCAGTTTACTTAAAAGGGGGAGGTTTTTAAATTTGCTGCTTCGGTCGGCTCGGGTCATGCCTCCAAAGATACCTCCTCCCATCCCGGCTTTACGGGGTTGCAGAATGACCACTAAAATGAGAACTAACGAGATTATAATTTGGAGAATCATCCACGCTTGCATATCTACTCTCCTCTACTCTAATGGTATACTCTTAAACTTTCTTGAATGATTGTATTAAATTTGATTGGGTCAAGGCTGGCGCCACCGACTAACGATCCATCGATGTCCGGATCTTTCATAAAGTCATAGACATTCTCCGGGGTAACGCTCCCGCCGTATAGAATACGGGTGTTCTCTGCAATATTCTTTCCAAGGGAAATCTCAAGTTGCTTGCGGATGAAAACAATCACGCTGTGTGCATCCTGGGGAGTTGCTGCTTTCCCAGTGCCGATTGCCCAGACCGGTTCATACGCAATAACCAGAGAAATAGCTTCTTCGGGAGAAAGAAAAGCAATGCCTTTCGAAAGCTGCTCTTTGACAATTTGCTCGGTTCGTCCCGCTTCTCGCTCTTCGATGGTTTCACCGACACACAGGATAGGACGAAGGTCACCATTTACTGCCGTTTTGACCTTTTTCCCAATTTCTTCCGAGGTTTCATGAAAGAGATGACGTCGCTCGGAGTGGCCAAGAACCACATATTGGCAGTGAGCCTCCTTGATCATGGCGGCGGAAATCTCTCCGGTAAATGCTCCTTTGACTTCCCAGTGCATATTTTGAGCAGCCAATTGGATAGGGGTATGGGCCAACTTGAGTGAGAGAGGATAGAGAGAGACAAAGGGGGGGCAAATGATAATTTCTATTCCCTGAGTATTTTTTGTCATATCAAGAAGAGCCTCGGCGAATGCCGAGGCTTCTTTTACCGTTTTATTCATTTTCCAGTTTCCAGCTGCGATGGGTAGACGTAACATCGAATAACTCCTTATTTCATGACCCAGTTGGCCAGGTCGACCACGCGGCAAGAATAACCCCATTCATTGTCATACCAGGCACATACTTTGACCAGGTTCCCAATCACCATGGTTGATAAAGTATCAACTGTAGAAGAATTTGGACAATGGAGAAAATCGATTGATACCAGAGGAAGGTCGCTGTATCCAAGATATCCTTTCAGATCATCACTTTCCGAGGCTTTTTTCAGAGCAGCATTCACTTCTTCAGTGGTGGTTGGTTTTTCAACGGTGGCGACCAGGTCTACAATTGAAACATCTGGAGTCGGAACACGAATGGCAAAACCGTTGAGTTTGCCTTTTAATTCGGGTATGACTTCTCCCAGAGCTTTGGCAGCGCCGGTGGTGGTTGGAATCATGGACATACCTGCTGCCCGGGCTCGTCTCAGGTCTTTATGGGGGAAATCAAGGATGACCTGATCATTGGTGTAGGCATGGATGGTCGTCATCAAACCACTGATGATTTTGAAATTATCATTGATGACTTTGGCGATTGGAGCCAGGCAGTTGGTCGTACAGGATGCATTGGAAATAATATGATGCTTATCTTTTTTATATTCATGGTGATTCACGCCCATAACTATGGTGATATCAGGCTCTTTAGCCGGAGCGGAGATGATAACCTTTTTGGCGCCGGCTTGAATATGATTGGATGCACCCGCTCGATCAGTAAATTTTCCGGTTGATTCAATGACTAATTCGGCATCCAAAGCTTTCCAAGGAAGCTGAGAAGGATCTTTCAAGGCGAATACTTTTATCGCTTTTCCATCAACCACGATAGCATCATCGGTTGCGATCACTTCATTGGGTATCTGACCATGGACCGAATCATATTTGAGCAGGTGGGCTAATACTTTCGTATTGGTGAGATCGTTGACGGCTACAACATCAAAACCACCCACTTCGAGCATTCTTCTGAAAGCCAAACGTCCAATCCTGCCGAATCCATTAATTCCAACTTTCACTTCGTATACCTCCCTTATATAAAGTAAATGATCATTGTCACCAATTAGATTCCTATTATACAACATCGTTAAATCTCGTCAAATAGTAGTGAGCCTCGAAAGAAAAATAGTGGATATAACTGATAGGAAAAGAAGAAAGAAAATGTGGAAAACAAGGCGTGCTTTGGCACGCCTTGTTGAGAATTGATTAGATAATCGCCATTTCGGTATCGGATTTAAAGAGGTGTATTTTAGAAGTATCGACTGCGATCTTTAAATCATCGCCGACAACGGTATGGGTTTGCATATCCAAAACTGCCACCAGAGTATGAGGTCCGGTGGTGAGATATATGATTTGTTCTGAACCTAAAGGCTCGACAACATCGACGGTGGTGTTGATGATCACCCCGGGAACGGCGGCAGCGTCTTTGCTTACACTGCTGTCAAAGAGGTCTTGAGGCCGAATGCCGAAGGTTAATTCCTGGTTGACATGAGGGAGAAGCTTTTCTTTAAATTCATCAGGGATAGTGAGTTTAAAGGATTGACCATCGAGGTAGAGAGTGTCACTCTCCTTTTTAAGGACAACATCGAGAAAGTTCATTGAAGGAGTTCCAATAAAACCCGCAACAAATTTATTGACTGGTTTGTTGTAGAGCTCGAGTGGACTTCCGACTTGCTGAACTAACCCGTCACGCATGACGACAATCCGATCACCCATAGTCATGGCTTCGATCTGATCGTGGGTGACGTAGATCATGGTGGTTTTAAGTCGATCATGCAGTTTTGAAAGCTCTGCCCTCATCTGCACCCGGAGTTTGGCGTCCAGGTTGGATAATGGTTCGTCGAATAAAAAGACCTTGGGATGACGGACGATGGCACGACCAACGGCGACTCGCTGTCTTTGACCACCGGAAAGCTGTTTGGGTTTTCTTTGAAGGAGTTCTTGAATACCGAGAATTTCAGCAGCTTCTTTTACCCGTTGATCAATTTCATTTTTAGGGAATTTCCGGAGTTTTAAACCAAAAGCCATGTTATTGTATACATCCATATGGGGATACAAAGCATAATTTTGAAACACCATGGCAATATCACGATCTTTCGGTGGAACGTCATTGACTAAGACGTCACCGATATAGATCTCTCCCCCATCAACTTCCTCCAGACCGGCGATCATTCTCAATGTGGTGGTTTTGCCGCACCCAGAGGGACCAACAAACACCACAAATTCCTGATCTTTGATTTCGAGGCTGATCTTGTTGACGGCGAGCACATCTCCGAACTTTTTTAAAATCTCTTTTAAAATAACATTTGCCATCTATATTCCTCCTTTAAATCATTATAGGAAGCCTTTCATCGTTGATTACGAGGAAAGGCCAACATGAAACTCAACCGATAAGAATGGAAGAATTTCATTGTTCACCACGTATAACTGAAAATAAAACAATCTAATAAGAATAGTGTAACGTAAAAAACGTTGGAAGTAAAAAAAATCTATTACCTAATTGGTAATAAGATAGAACGCCATGGTGCTTACAGCACCATGTGAGTAATGAAAACTCACAGTAATGAAGCACATTGCGAGGAGTCCAACCGTCTTGTGGTTGGATGACGTGACAATCTTATCCTTTTAAAACATAAAACAAAGAAAAAATTGAATTGCCACGACCTCAAACTACGAGGTCTCGCAATGACAGCTTATTTATTTTTCATGGTTCACTGGTTACTCATTCCTGTATTTACCAAATAGTACCCAGCAAGAATTCTCGAATTGCTTAATAACGTGAAAAAGCGAAATCAATCTCATTACATAAACAATGATTATATTTTTTCTTCCAACTATTTTATGATATGTCATTCTCTCTGTAAACCCCTTTTTGGTCAGCGATTTTTTCGATTTCTTTGAGTCGGCGATGAATTTTCGACTTGGAAAGAGGTGGTGTACAGAAATTTCCGATTTCGCGGAGTGATGCGTAAGGATGTTCCAGCCGTAATTGAGCGACCTCACGGAGATGAAAAGGCAAAATATCCAGGTTGAGTAAGCTGATTTTTTTTCGTTGTCTGGTTGAAGACCTGACGATTTTTTCTAAATTGGCGGTTTCGTAATTCACCCAACGGGTGAGGTTGTTAATGGTTGATTTTTCTACCATGATTTTCTCAAGTTCCAGATACGACTGATGTGCTCCAAGGTAATGGATGAAATCAGCAATGGTTTGGGAATGCTTTGAGTAAAGATTCATCTCCCCTTTTACAGTACGAGAATGGAAATGGAATTGCTGATGAATGAGAAACTGGAGAATCATAGCGGCGATTTTTTCCGAATTCAATTGAATTTCAAGATGATAGCTAAGGAAGGGATTACTCAAATAGCCGCGAGCCTCAAATATCCCTCTCAAAAAATGAGGAGCCAAAATTTTCAGTAAATAACGACTGAGAATATCTTCATTGTGAAACCCAAGAATATCAAGGATATCAAGAGTGACTGGAAATTCAAGAGTATAGAACACCCCTTTTTGGAGACCGTTTCTTTCTTGAATGGTGAGGGTGTGATGGGAATCCGAAAATATTGCTTTTTTTTGGGTCACACATTTTTTTATCAGGGATGGGTCGCGATGAGAAAACAGGATAAAGAGTTCATTTCGTTGCTTTTTTATGACAGCCCCGGTTCTCATTATACCGGTGAACTCACTCAATATTTCATCGGGATGATGAGGAAAATAAGAATAGAGTTCATTTTTAAGGCTTTCTTTAAAATCCATGGAAATTATCGTTTTTTCCCAGATCGGATGAATTTTTCTGGGAAAGTTTTTTTTGTAATTCTATAATACTTTTTTTGGGTATTTCCAACTGACGTGCAATTGTTTCGGGAGAATGATGAAGAATCTCCTCCAATCTGTCAAAAGCAGACAGGAGTTTGGTTTTACGTTGGGGCCCGATACCTTGGATTTCATCGAAGAGTGAGTGAAACATCTTTTTATTCCGACGAATGCGGTGGAAAGTAATGACAAAACGATGAACCTCATTTCTCACTCGCTGGAGAAACTGCAGGACGTCGGAGTCGGCAGACAGACAGACTGGGAGAGATCGCCCGGGGAGGAAAATCTCTTCGTTTTCTTTGGCAAGCGAGAGAACCGGGAGATCACATGATTCTTCGTGTAAAATTTTAAGTGCCGAATTGAGTTGTCCCATACCGCCATCGATGAGCAAGAGATCGGGGAAACCGGATGAATCACGTTTGAGCTTTTGCAGATGACGCCGAAGCACTTCTTCCACCATGTGAAAATCATCGGGATGGTCGGATTCGCAAATAATATATTTACGGTACCTTTTCTTATATGGCATACCATCGGCAAAGGCGACAATGGCACCGACCGATTCGTCACCCTGAAAGGTGGAAATGTCAAGACCTTCTACCAACCGAGGGAAAACTGGTAAAGACAGGGTTTCTTTCACATTTAGTAGAATTTTTTCATTCAACATGTTTTTGCGAATTGATTTGATTTTCTCTATTTGAAGGTTTTTTTCGGCATTTTCACGGGCAAACACTGAAAGATCGATTTCAAAATCGTTCCCAGGCAGGCTGATGAAAATGTCACGATTATATTCTTTTATAAGGGTTTGGAGGTGATCAAGGTTTTTTAAGTTGAGGCAGATTTTTTCGGGAGGAGTAAAGTGGTCGAGATAAAAGTTTTCAAAAAATTCACTCAACAGATGTTCCCGATCAGCAGTTTCCTCTCCCTGAGCATGAAAATTTTCGATACCGATCAATCGCCCTTTTCTCACCTTCAGTACTACAATACTGGTTAATTCGTCTTCGGTAGCCGCCTCAATAAAGTCCATATCGGAGGCGTCGGGGAGAACCAAACGATACCGGTTGATGATTTTTAACAGCGAATTGAGGTGGTTACGCAGTTGAGCTGCCTTTTCATAGTTGAGTCGATCAGAAGCTTTCCACATTTCATTCTCTAACCAACGAGTGACTTCCTGATAATCTCCCTCTAAAAAAGATTGCGCTTTTATGAATTGATCGCGATACTCCGCTGGACTACATCTGCCAATACAGGGAGCACAACATAATCCAAGTTCATGATCAAGACATGGACGTTCGAGTGGAAAGCGAGCCTCAGGGATAGAGCATCCGCGTAAAAGGAAGATCTGGCGAAGGGTTTTTAATCCCTCACGGGCTTTTTTGGCGTTGGTATACGGTCCATAAAAATATCCCTGGCCGGCGGTTTTTCGACGGGCTAATTTTACCGCCGGAAAATGACCTTCCCCATTGAAATGGATATAGGGATAGCTTTTATCGTCTTTCATCCGGATATTGTAATGAGGCTTGTGGGATTTAATCAGTTCTTCTTCAAGAAGCAGGGCTTCGGATTCATCTTGGGTGAGAATGAATTGGATGGCTGTTATTTCCTGAGCCATGTCTCGCTTCAGAGGAGAAGTGGATTCTCGTTGCAGATGAGAACGAACCCGGTTTTGAATATTAACTGCTTTGCCGATATAGATGATTTTCTGCCGTGGATTAAGGAGAATATAGACTCCACAACTGGTCGGAAGTTCCTGAAGGTTTTGCGGGGTGGTTTCAGACTTGACAAAATTCTTTTCGCTCAATGTTTAAAACCTCACTCAAAAATAATCCAGTGTAGGAACGAGGATGAGCAGCCACTTCTTCGGGGGTTCCTTCAGTGATCAGGTATCCTCCTCGGTCACCGCCCTCAGGGCCCAGATCAATCAAATAATCACAGCATTTTATAACGTCAATGTTATGCTCGATGATGAGGACACTGTTCCCTCTTTTTCGGAGCTCTAATAGAACGTCCAGGAGTTTTTCTACATCAGCAAAATGAAGGCCAGTTGTGGGTTCATCGAGAAGATACAGAGTACGACCGGTGGCGATTTTGCCGAGTTCTTTGGTGAGTTTAATTCGCTGTGCTTCTCCTCCTGACAGAGTGGTGGCAGATTGACCGAGTTTGATATATCCTAAACCGACTCGTTGGAGAACCTCTAATTTACGACGGATGGTCGGTACATTTTCAAAAAAGAGAGTGGCTTCATCAACGCTCAGATCGAGGACTTCGGCAATGTTCTTCCCCTTAAAACTGATATCCAGCGTCTCACGAGCATATCGTTTCCCCTTACAGTATTCACAGGTAACAAAGACGTCAGGAAGAAAATGCATTTCAATTTTAATCACACCGTTTCCCTGGCAGGCTTCGCAGCGTCCACCCTTAACGTTAAAGCTGAATCGACCCGGTTTATATCCCCTGGCTTTCGATTCCGGGAGCTGAGAAAAAAGATTCCGGATTTCATTAAAAATACCAGTATAAGTAACTGGATTTGAACGCGGGGTTCGTCCGATCGGAGATTGATCGATCACGATCACTTTGTCAATATTCTCTATTCCCTCGATCGTATCATGGTCACCCGGTTCGGTGATGGAATGGTAGAAAATGCGGGAAAGAGCCCTATAGAGAATATTTTCCATTAAAGTACTTTTCCCCGAACCGGATACCCCGGTCAATCCCACCATGATCCCCAAAGGAATTTTCACGTCAATATTTTTTAAATTGTTCGCACGGGCTCCCTTGATGATGAGCCATTCTTCTGGTACCTTTCTTTTCGAAGGTACTGGGATTTCTTTTTTCCCGCTCAGATACTGACCGGTGAGACTTTTTTCATTGTTTATTATCTCTTCCGGGGTACCGTACGCAACGATTTTGCCTCCTCTCTCCCCTGCTCCCGGACCCATATCGATGAGATAATCAGCACTCTTCATGGTTTCTGCATCGTGTTCGACGACGATGACGGTATTTCCCAGGTCGCGCAATTTCTTGAGGGTGTGTATGAGCTTCTGGTTATCACGGGGATGAAGTCCAATGGTCGGTTCATCGAGCACATACAGGACCCCAACTAACCCAGATCCAATTTGAGTGGCAAGTCGGATCCGTTGCGCTTCTCCGCTAGAAAGTGTCATGGCCGATCGACTAAGGGTGAGGTAATCCAATCCCACCTCAACCAGGAAATGCACTCGGGACTGTATTTCTCGTAAGAGGGTGGCAGCGATGACGGCTTCCTGAGACGAGAGGGGAAGATTTTGAAAAAATCCTTCCAGTTCACTGATAGTAAGACGCGATAAGTCACCTATAGAATGATTTTGAATCTTGACCGAAAGGCTTTCTCGGCGGAGCCGATCGCCCTGGCATTCGGGACAGGTTTTTGTGGCCATAAAGCGTGCCACTTCATCCTGTTCCCACCAGGTTTCAGCCGATTTCAGACGTTTTTCTAAATAACTCAGGATACCCTCAAAATCACCATTCCCATAGAGGACGAGCTGACGTTCTTCTTCAGTCAGGTCTTGGAAGGGCACCTTAAAACGTATCCCCTTCTCTTTCAAGGTTCGCTTGATTTTGTTCATATAATAGTGGTCTTCATCGAATGTAAACCAGGGAATGATTGCTCCTTCTTCGATAGATTTCGACCAGTCGGAAATGACCAACCCGGGATCGATGAAGCTAAGAGTGCCGAGACCACTGCACGCAGGGCAGGCACCATACGGATTGTTAAATGAAAACATCCGAGGGGTGACTTCGGGAAAACTTATTCCACAGTCAGGGCAGGCGAAATGTTCACTAAATATACGTTCTTCCATGTTTTGACCAGTAGCAACGATCCCGATTTTGACTAATCCTTTTCCATAACGAAGGGCGATTTCGATCGAATCTGCCAGACGGCGTTGTTCGTCGGGGTGGAGAATCAATCGATCGACCACCAGATCGATGTCATGTTTTTTATGGCGATCAAGCTCGATTTTTTCCCATTCTTCGAGTTCGACGAATTCACCATCAACCAGGCAGCGAGCAAAACCATTTTTCAGCATATCACTCAGGAGTTTTTTGTATTCCCCTTTCCGACCCCGGATCAAGGGAGATAGAATGACAATACGAGTGTTTTCGGGATAGGTGAGAATCTCATTGGTGATTTGTTGAATGGTCTGACAAGCAATGGGTTTTCCACACTGGGGACAGAACACTTTTCCGCAGCGACTAAAAAGAACCCTCATATAATCGTAGATTTCAGTAACGGTTCCTACTGTTGACCGCGGGTTATGAGAAGTAGCCTTTTGATTGATGGCGATCGCTGGTGATAAGCCTTCGATAAGATCTACATCCGGTTTTTCCATTCGTTCGAGGAACTGGCGAGCATAGGACGAGAGCGACTCCAAATACCGTCGTTGGCCTTCAGCGAAGATGGTATCAAAAGCTAAAGAAGATTTCCCGGAGCCGCTTAATCCGGTGATAACCACCATTTGGTGGTGAGGGATTTCCAGATCGATGTTTTTCAGATTGTGTTCTCGGGCACCTTTAATATATATAGAATTTTTCATCGGGATCACCTTTTGCCTCTATTTATCTTTTCCGGTTTCTTTGGTTCATTTTGGTTTTCAACAGCAGCCACCTTTTCATTGATGGTGAGGATTTTTAGCCGATCGGGTACCAATTTTTTTCAACCGGACGATTTCATCCCGAATCAGGGCGGCTTTTTCAAATTCCAAACGTTGGGCGGCACTCATCATCTCCTGGGTGAGGCGTTCGATCAAATCCTCTTCGGCAACCTGATCAGCTTCGATCTGATCTAACTGATATAGAGTTTTTTCGACTTCGTAAGAGAGACCGACCACTTCGGGAATCAAGGGTCGAATTTCCTTGACGATCGATTCCGGAGTAATATGATGGGTCCGGTTATATTCCAATTGGATTTCTCTCCGCCGTTGGGTTTCGCGAATGGCGCGTTCGAGGGATCCGGTCATCCGATCGGCATAAAGGATAGCACATCCCTTCACATTTCGGGCAGCTCGTCCGATGGTTTGAACTAATGACACTTCCGATCGCAGAAATCCCTCTTTATCAGCATCGAGAATCGCCACCAAAGCCACTTCGGGAAGGTCAAGGCCCTCTCGAAGCAGATTGATACCCACTAAGACATCAAATTCACCCGACCGCAGGTCACGTATGATCCGGGCTCGCTCTAAGGTGTCGATCTCCGAATGGAGGTAACGTACTTTAATTCCTAAATTATGCAGATAATCGCAAAGGTCTTCGGCACTTCTTTTGGTGAGAGTGGTGACCAGGGTTCTTTGCTTGGCTTTTACCATCAGCTTGATTTCTTGATAGAGGTTGTCAATTTGAGCGGTTGCAGGCCGGACTTCAATTTTGGGGTCGACCAATCCGGTGGGACGGATCAACTGTTCGGCGATGAGATCGCTTTTTTGATATTCGTAAGCTCCAGGGGTAGCTGATACAAATATGACGAAATTCATTTTTTCTTCAAATTCCTGGAAAGACAAGGGACGGTTATCGAAGCTGGAAGGCAATCGAAATCCGAAATCCACCAACGTTTTTTTTCGGGAATGGTCTCCAGCCAGCATGCCATGAACCTGGGGGATGGCGACATGCGATTCATCGATGATGAGGAGATAATCGTCAGGAAAATAGTCGATTAAAGTGTATGGTGGTTCTCCGGAGTTCCGTCCATCCAGATGACGGGAATAATTTTCGATACCGGAACAATAGCCGGTTTCACGAAGGAGCTCGAGATCATATTTGGTTCGTCTTTGTATGCGATCAGCTTCGACCAATTTCCCCTGTGACATGAAATGCACCACCTGTTTCTCTAACTCAATTTCAATATTCTTCAATGCTTGATCAAATTGATCCTGATCGACTAAATAGTGTTTGGCCGGATAGATAAAAATATCTTGCGGTTTATTCAAAGTTTTCCCACTCACCGGATCGATGACTTTGATGCTTTCTACTTCATTTCCCCAGAATTCAATACGGAGAGCGTATTCACTGTACGCTGGAAAAATCTCAACAGTATCCCCCTTCATACGAAAATGACCGGGGACAAACTCTATTTCGTTTCTTTCGTACAACAAATCAACCAAGCGTCGTGCAAAATCCTGGCGTTTCCATGTATCTCCCTGGGAGACGTGGAATATTCGCTTGCGGTATTCTTCTGGAGATCCGATTCCATAAATACAGGAGACCGATGCCACCACGATGACATCATTGCGTTCCATCAATGCGCTGGTGGCGGCTAATCGCAAGCGATCGATTTGTTCATTAATGGAGGCATCTTTTTCAATATATAAATCATGTTCGGGAACATAGGCTTCAGGTTGATAGTAATCGTAATAACTGACGAAAAATCCGACTGCGTTGTCGGGGAAAAAGGCTTTCATTTCACTGTAAAGCTGGGCAGCTAAGGTTTTATTGGGTGACATGATCAAGGTGGGTCGATTGTAATATTGAATAACATTAGCCATGGTAAACGTCTTACCCGATCCAGTGACTCCCAACAAGGTTTGAAATTTTAACCCATTGGAGATGCCTTTGAGGAGTTTGGCGATTGCTTCCGGCTGATCTCCTTGCGGTTCATAATCGGATACAAGATGGAATTGTTGTTTGGTCTTCACGCTCTCACCCTAACCTGCCCTTATGGAGAAGCGAACTTTTTTCTATCTGGAGCAGGTAAATCAAATTCACTATTTTTTGCAACTCCTCGGGAGAGGTATTGTTATCAATAATAATACTTGACCTCCGCCGTAAACAGTTCAAAAATTTCTGACTTTGGATACGTGACCTGGCGTCATGAGATGATAACCCTTTTTGAATGAGTCGGGAATATCGCTGTTCTCGGGAAGCCTCGACAAAAATCAAACAATCGATCAGGGGAACGAGGCCGGCTTCATAGAGGACAGCACCATCTATAACCAAGGATGAAGATGAACCAAGACGAAGGATGAATTTTTTGGTTTCATTTTTTAAAATCGGGTGGGTTTTTTGATTGAGCAGAAAAAGCATTTTCCAGTTTTGAAAGACCACCTTTCCCACCTTCTTCCGATTGATTTCACCCTTTCGATCAAGGAAAGATGGACCAAATGTTTTGACGATCTCAACCCATATCGGTTTCCCTTTTGATGAAAGTGTCAGGGAGAGATGATCTAAGTTAAGAATGGTCGCTCCGTGAACGGCGAATAAGCCAGCTACCAATGATTTGCCTGATCCGATCCCCCCACCAACACCGATAATGGGAACAGATATCATTTTCGCTCTCATATCCAAAATTACTAACCCAAATAAATGTTGATATATTCCATTACCGAGCGTTTCCAAGAAAAATTAGATGTCATGGCATTGTAAACGATGGTGTTCCACTGATCTGGGGAATGATGATAGATGTTTAGTGCCCGTTCGATGGCAAGGATAAATTCGTCGGATCGATAATTTTCAAAATGAAAACCAGTATTTAAGGCAGGATTGAATCGATAATCGATAACGGTATCGATCAAACCACCGGTTCGCCGAACAATAGGAATAGTCCCATAGCGCATGGCGATCATCTGACTAATACCACATGGTTCAAAGCGAGAGGGCAAGGCAAACATATCAGAAGCTCCATACGCGTAATGTGCTAACTCTTCATTAAAAACGGTTTCCACATGAATGTTTAGATATTTTTTCGCATTTTCGATCATTGATTTTTCATATGCCTCTTCACCCACCCCTAAAAAGAACCATACTAAAGGAAGATTAAATATTTTATCCGGATCATTGAGGATGAGATCGAGACCTTTTTGTTCGACGAAACGTGAAATAAAAGAAATAAGGGGGAGAGAATGGGAATCTGCTATTGATTTTGAATAAAATTTATGGAAAAATTCAAATTTGTTTTTCTTTTTCTGATCAATTTGATCAACAGTATATTGAAAAGGAAGATGACAATCATTTTCAGGATTATACAGTTCGGTATCGATGCCATTGACAATACCGATAATCGGTTTTCGTAGGGCTATCGCTCGAATGAGTCCATCGAGCCCCTCACCGCTCTCCGGGGTTCCAATTTCGCGAGCATAGGTGGGACTGACTGTGGTGATGATATCGGAAAACACCAAACCAGCTTTGATGAGATTGAGATTTCCAAAAAATTCAAGGTAATCATGAGTAAAAAAATGACCAGGAAGATTGACGATTTTAAAAAGATCCCCACTTCCAATCCCTTGATAGGCCAGATTATGAATGGTAAAAACCACTTTTCTCGGTTTTTTTCGGTAAGATGGCCAGTACATTTTCGTGTAGGCGCAGAGCAAGGCGGTTTGCCAGTCATGGCAATGAAGGATAAAACCATCATTTTGGGTACGGACGATGTATTCAAAAACTGCCCGCGAAAAAAAGATAAAGCGTTTCAGATCATCGCCATAGCCATACATTTTTTCACGATTAAAAAAATCTTCACCATTAACAGCAATAATTTGGTAGTTCTTTTCTTTTCGGGTGAGATAAGACGCTTTGAACATCTTATCACCAAAGGAAAAATGAATTTCCTGTTCCGGTTCGAAGGAAAATTCTTTCAAAAGTGAAGAATAAGCCGGCAAAAAGAGTTTCAATGGAAAACCGTTCTCAGGGAGATATTTGAGAAGCGCTCCCACAACGTCTCCCATACCTCCGCTTTTCGCAAATGGATAAGCTTCGGTGGATACCATTATGATGTCCATTCATTCTCCTCCTATTAACCCGATTAAAAACAGGTTGAAAATAGTTTTTCTCCCCTATCAAATTTATTCAGGTTTTTTTGGTTGTACGTTGGAAAACAAGGATTGAGCTCTATTCAATGAAATTGATTTTAATTCATTTCTTTTTTTCATCAATCGTTCTTTAAATTTTTTAAGCTCTAACCGATCCAGGTTGATAAAGAGATCTGACCAATGAATCTGTTGAAAATTCCAGATTTGAAAACCAGCATCGATAGGAATGGTATCCACGATGGTCGCCAATTGCCGGTTTATGCTCACCCGATCCTGATTGTCATCAATTGTTTTTTGGAGGCGTGGGGGGAGCTCGTCAGCATGCTTCAGTATTCCTTCCCAATTCTGATATCGGCGGAGAAGGTCAAGAGCTGTTTTCTCTCCGATTCCGGGAAGACCTTGGATATTATCGGAAGGATCACCGGTCAGGGCGATCAGGTCGATGATTTGGCGAGGAGTAATTCCAAATTCATTTTGGACAGTAACGAGATCGATCTTTTTGAGAGTGGTTACCCCTTTTACCGGTTGAAGAAGAAAGGTGTTATCATTGATCAATTGAATGAAGTCGAGGTCAGATGATACCATGGCGACCGTATATTCTTTTTCGGCTTTTCTACAAAGGCTTCCAATAATGTCATCTCCTTCGAATCCCGGTTTTTCAACCCATTGAAAACCAAAGAGGGTTATCATATCTTTCACTTCTTGCATTTGCACAATCAATTCATCTGGCATAGGTTTTCGTTGGGCTTTATATTCTTTCGCTAATTGATGACGAAAAGTTTTTTGGGGGGAATCAAAAGAGACAAGAATGGAATGGGGGTGAAAATCCTCAATCAGACGTAACAGCATGTTTCCGAAACCGAGAATGGCACCGGTGGGTTTCCCGTTGGTTGTGGTAAAACGGGGCATGGCGTAGAAAGCTCGGTAAATCAATGAACTTCCGTCAAGTAAATAGATAGCTTTTTTGGATTCGGTCATCACGTTCTCGCTCTCGTTCTTTATATGAAAATGTGAAAGGTGTCAGTGTATTTTCCTGGCATGGATGTCTACTTCCTTCCTTTACCGGTTGACAAATGCCCTTTATTGAATATAATTTCTATGACAAGTGCCGAAGTGGCGGAATCGGCAGACGCACTAGACTCAAAATCTAGCGAGCTCCGGCTCGTGCGGGTTCAACTCCCGCCTTCGGCACCAGAGCTTTACCCTCGCTTGTTTCTTCTCAGTGTAGTTTGGGATCATTGTATTCCACTCATTCATTTCCAGAATCGATATAGAAACTGGGGGTGGAAGTTTGGGCATCACCAGTTTTATTCTGTTCCGAAGAAGCGGTGCTTTCGACTCCTCCCGCAGTAATCCGAATTTCCACTCGAGGTGTATTGGGGGCTTCATCTGGAGTCACTCCTGCCTGCTGAGCAAAAATAACATCGAACAGACGGTTAATTTTCTTTTGAACCGATTCATTCTTGTCATAATATGCCCGAACCTCTTTCAAAAATTGAAAAAAGACTTCCGAATCCTCAGGAAGAGAAGACAGAGCCAGATCAATTGCTCTTTGATACCCGGTATCAGCATATCCGTACAATAAACTGCTGACCTGAGAACCAGTCCAACGAAAAATGCGTGCCGAAAGATACGCTGATACAAAATCGTTCTGTCCTAAGATGAAAAATCCATAAGGAATAATGGTGCCCCATGGGTTTTTTCGATAAACATCGGGGGATCCGTTTTGGTAAATAAAAATGCTTTCTAAGTTGAGTCTTTCCTGATTACTCAACTTTACCGAATTGGTCGCATACGGTCTCCATTTCTTAAAGGCTTCGACATGGGTGGGGTTATTCTCCAGAATGGTTTTCCACTCGGCAATGGCTCCTTTTAGATCTCCCATTATTTCCAACGTTTTACCCAGCCAGTAATGAGCATCCCAGAAATCAGGCTTGATGTCGATGGCTTGTTGATAAGTTTTTTTTGCTTTCTCAAAGTTATTTTGGGAAAAGTAGATATAAGCGGTTTTATATAAGGATTCCGCATCCTGGGCGAAGCACCGCCCACCCCAGGAAGAGCCAATCAAAATGAGGAACAGTAGAACGAACACCATTGTTTTTCGGATAGACAAAGAAATCACCTCAACCAGTGAGCCAGACTCTCTTTTTTTCGACACTCTCTAAAATATCGAATATCGAATGTTCCAACTCTTCATTCCAATTCACTCGAAAGGCGTCACCTAATTCAATCGACCAACGTTCATTTTCACTTACCACGTGGAGAACGACCGGATTTTTCCCGCTGTTTCTTTGAAAACAGTCCTTGAGACAATACAGGATCCGCAACGTATCACGATTGTTTGGTATTTCAATGTGAACCGGTTTTTCGGCAAACACCAAGTCGTCAAGGTCGATAATTTTTTCTGCAATCACCTTATTCACTCCGGAATCTAAAACATCTACCTTCCCTTCGATACAGAGTACGTTTTCTTTTTCGAGGATTTTTTGGAGCTGGTCAACGATTTTGGGAAAGAAAATTACTTCCAGGGTACCGGTTTCGTCTTCCAAGGTCACAAAGTACATATCTTTCCCATTTTTTGTAGTAATTTTTCGAGTTTCAACGATTGCACCCAATAGGCGGATTTGAACCTTTTCTTTTAAGGTTTGTAATTGCTCGAAGGGAATAATATTTAAATGATTGAAACGGGCCAAGGCGTTGCGTACCGGATGGTCACTGATATACAAACCAATCATCTCTTTTTCCATATTGAGGAGTTCGCGCGTCCTGAGTTCTGAAACCTCTTTTAAGGGGATGGTGTCCCGGGTTGAGGATTCGATTTGACCAAACAAGGATACCTGCTGAGGCTGTGTTCTTTTTTTGCGTTTGGTGTAGAAGGATATGATTTCTTCTAATGAGCTGAGAAGCTGATTCCGATTGTGGTGAAGAGTGTCGAAGGCACCGGCTTTAATGAGACTCTCAATGACCCGTTTATTAATGACTCGCTGATCGACTCGCTCCAAAAAATCGAAAATATTTTGGAAGCGGGCTTCCTTGCGCCGGGTGAGTATTTCTTGGACAGCATTCTCACCAACATTCTTAATTGCAGCCAAACCAAACCGGATCTTTTTTTCGCCAACCACAGTAAAATTTGCCAAACTTTCATTGACATCCGGAGGAAGGACTTTAATATTCAAACGCCGGGCTTCAATGATAAATTTTGCAATTTTTTCAGTATCTTCCTGAATGCTGGATAAGCATGCGGTCAGGTACTCGGTGGGGAAGTGAGACTTTAAATAGGCAGTTTGATAGGATATGAAGGCGTACGCGGCACTATGAGATTTGTTGAAGCCGTAACCGGCGAAATATTCGATGAGGTCGAATACATCGGCGGCGGTTTTTGGATCATATCCCCTTTCCTTAGCCCCCTGGATGAATTTAGACCGCTGTTGCTGCATAACTTCAGCCTTTTTCTTCCCCATAGCTCGTCGAAGAATATCAGCTTGACCGAGGGTAAAACCAGCGAGCTCACTGGCGATTTTCATGACCTGTTCTTGATAGAGGATAACACCATAGGTTTCCTTCAAAATGCTTTCCAGGTTGGGATGGGGGTATACCACCTTGATTTTCCCGTTTTTCCTTTTGATAAAATCATCGATCATTCCACTCCCCAGAGGTCCGGGACGATAGAGGGCTAACAAGGCGGTGAGTTCCTCGATGAGAGTGGGACGAAGCCGTTTGAGAAGCTCTTTCATCCCTGAACTTTCTAATTGGAACACTCCGGTGGTTTCTCCCCGGCTTAATAACTCATAGGTTTCATGATCATCTAACGGGATGGAATCAAGTTCGATTTCTTTTTGAGAAGTTTTTTTAATGATACTGAGAGTACGCTCGATGACAGTCAGGGTGCGGAGTCCAAGAAAATCCATTTTGAGGAGGCCCAATTCCCCCAGGGTATCCATATCGAACTGAGTGACGATTTCGTTGTTATTCATTTTTTGGAGGGGGACATATTCTGTGAGAGGTTGGTGAGAGATAACCACTCCAGCAGCGTGCATTGAAGCATGCCGGCACATCCCCTCAATCCTTTGGGCGACTTCTAATAATTGAGCTACTTTCGAATCGTTTTTCATCAATTTTTTCAGGTCGGTATTGGTATCAATTGCTTTTTCAATAGTGACTCCAGGACTTCCTGGGATAAGTTTGGCGATTGTGTCAACCTCATTATAACTCCAACCGAATGCTCGACCGACATCACGAACGGCAGCTCGAGCCATCATGCGACCAAAAGTAATGATTTGAGCGACATTGGTGTGTCCGTATTTGTTGGAGACGTAATCGATAACCTCTCCCCTTCTTTCAAAACAAAAGTCGATATCGATATCCGGCATACTGACTCGTTCCGGGTTGAGGAAGCGTTCAAAGAGCAAGCCATAACGGATGGGGTCGATATTAGTAATACCCAAGGAATAGGAAACGATACTCCCGGCAGCTGAACCCCGACCGGGTCCAACCATAATTCCCTTTTGACGTGAATAGTTCACAAAATCCCAAACGATAAGAAAATAGGCATCATACCCCATATCGTTGATTACTTTCAATTCGTATTCGAGCTGTTTTTTCATTCTTTCCGGTGGAGGATCACCATAGCGCTTGCGGATACCTTCATTACAGAGATGACGAAGATATCCGGGAATATCATATCCTTCGGGGACTGTAAATTCTGGTAATAATACTTTCCCAAGTTCCAACTGAATATCACAAACTGCAGCTATTCGTTGAGTATTTTCGAGTGCTTCAGGATTTGCGGAAAAATCTCGCATCATTTCTTCAGGGGTTTTGAGATAGAATTCCTGAGTAGGGAAACGGAGACGTTTAGGGTCATTTAAACTGGTGGCGGTTTGGATAGCCAGGATGACATCGTGGACGCGGGCATCATCCTGGTTGAGATAATGCGAGTCGTTGGTTGCCACCAGTGGGATCTTCAACTTATGGCTGAGTTCGATAAGTACTTGGTTAACAATGGTTTGTTCTTTGATTTTATTTTCCTGGAGTTCTAAATAGAAATTATCCTGACCGAATATATCTCGATATTCAACAGCGAGGTTTTCGGCTTCGTTTCGTTTACCGCTGAGGATGCAAGACGGTATTTCTCCAGCCAAGCAGGCACTCAGTGCAATCAACCCATCGGAATGTTCCCGGAGTAAAGCATGGTCTATTCGAGGTTTATAATAAAAGCCTTCTAAAAAACCTAAACTGACCAGTTTGACTAAATTTCGGTACCCGATTTGATTACGGACAAGCAAAACCAAGTGGAAAGCATTTTCCTCACCCTTAGTGGTGGTTTTCTCAAAACGGCTTCCCGGTGCAACATAGACTTCACAGCCAATAATTGGTTTTATCCCGGCCGCCCTGGCTTTTTTATAAAAATCAACCACGCCATACATGACCCCATGGTCGGTAATGGCCACTGATTGCATACCATTGGCTTTCACTTTTTGGATCAATTCCTCGATACGGATGGAACCATCCAGCAGGCTGTATTCAGTATGGAGATGCAAATGAGAGAATTCCATTTTAACCCTCAGCTAATAATTCTTTATTCAGTATATTTTTAACCATTTCCGGGCTAGCCTGGCCGCGGGTCACTTTCATGGCTTGTCCAATCAGAAAGTGGAGAGCCTTTTCCTTACCGCTTAAAAAGTCAGCAACGCTTTGTGGATTTTGCTCAATAACCTGACGGACGATCTTTTCTAACTCTTTTTCATTATTAATGAACGAGATTCCTTTTTTGGCGATGATGTCTTTCGCTTTGGCTCCGGTTTGAAACATTTCTTCCAGGACGCTTTTGGCGATGGTTCCACTGATTTCCTTTTTGTCGATCATTTTTAATAATTCCACCATCGATGAGGGGGTGATTTTACTTTGACCAATGTTCTGCCCTAAGGTGTTGAGATTTTTCAGTACCTCGGTGATAACCCAGTTGGCAATGAATTTCGGTTTATTGAGTTCTTTGATGCATGCTTCAAAAAAATCTGCTAACGCTTTGTCTTGAACCAGAACGGTGGCATCGGGTTCGGTTAATTCATATTCAATCATGAAACGTTCTTTCCGTTCCAGGGGGAGCTCGGGTAAGGTGGTTTTGATTTCTTCCAAAATGTCAGTTTGGATGAGATAGGGTAAGAGGTCGGGATCAGGAAAATACCGGTAATCTTCGGCTTCTTCCTTCCCCCGGGATGGGACAGTCACTTCATGGATTTCATCCCAATGGCGGGTTTCTTGAATAATAGTTTGCTGAGCATTGAAGCACTTTTGCTGGCGTTGGAGTTCATAATCCAGAGCACGATGGACTGAGCGAAATGAGTTCATGTTTTTGACCTCGACCTTGATTCCCATTTGGCCATCTATTGGCGATATGGAAATGTTGGCATCACAGCGGAGTGATCCCTCTTCCATGTTGCCGTCACTGACGTTAATAAAACGAACGATATTACGTAAAGCGATAAGGCAATCCCGAGCATCCTCGGGTGAATGAAGGTCAGGTTCAGTGACGATTTCTACCAGGGGAATACCACAACGATTAAAGTCAACCCCTGAGCTTGAGGCGGGAAGATTTGGTCCTTCGTGGACTAATTTTCCTGCATCTTCTTCAATATGGACTCGCTTGATCCGAACTTTCTTTTTTTCTCCTTGAGAAAAAAACTCAAAATACCCATGGATGCCAATGGGAAAGTCAAATTGAGATATTTGATACCCCTTCGGGAGATCGGGGTAGAAATAATTTTTTCGATGGAAAACCACCCGGGGGAGAACCTCACAATGGAGGGCGATCGCTGTCCGAACCGCCAATTTCATTGCATGTTGGTTCATAACCGGTAATGATCCAGGAAGACCCATGCACACCGGACACACCAGGGTATTAGGTTGTTTTCCAATATAATCAGTTCCACACCGGCAGAACAATTTTGCCTTGGTCAAGAGCTGACAATGAACCTCTAAACCAATTGTGATAAAACATTTCTCCATCAGAGTGACTCCTTTCGATCGGCGATGGTTTCTATGAAGGGTGCTGGAACAAGGAGTCTTTTTTCCAGGTAAGTGGAAAAGGCCAGGAGCTTGGCTTCCTGAAAAGGAGCGCTCAGGATTTGGAGGCCGATGGGGAGATTGTCGTAATACCCGCAATTGATTGAAATCGCCGGTATTCCAGCCATGGCTGAGGGAATGGTGAAAACATCAGCTAAATACATCTGATAAGGATCGTGACTCTTCTCTCCGAAACGAAAGGGAAGGCACGGAGTCACCGGAGTGAGTAAAATATCGCATTGCTGAAAACACTGGTCGAAATCATTTTTTACTAAAGTACGAACTTTCATACCCTTGAGATAAAATTCATCGTAATACCCCGAACTCAAGCAATAGGTTCCTAAAACGATTCTCCGTAAGACTTCTTTCCCGAAACCGAAAGAGCGAGTCTGGGTATACATTTCCTGTAGGTTGATGGGGTGATCATATCGATACCCATAAAGAACGCCATCGTATCGAGCCAGGTTGGAACTGGCTTCGGCAGGAGCAACAATATAGTATGCCTCCAAAGCATAATCAGTATGAGGAAGTGAGACATTTATTACTTCAAACCCTTCTTCGCTCAAAAGCTCAATAATCTTTTTTATTTTATCGGAAATAGCGGGATCAACACCCGAGGTCAGATATTCTTCAGCGATTCCTATCTTCATTTTTTTGATGTCATCTTCGTTTGGACAATCATTCTTTGAAAACGGAGGATAAGGAGCGCAGGTTGAATCGCGTTCATCCTGTCCGCTCATGATTTCGAAGAGGGTAATAGTATCGGACACATTTCGAGTAAGCGGCCCGATTTGATCGAGAGAAGAGGCAAAACTGACCAGACCATATCGGGAGATTCGCCCGTATGTGGGACGAAGACCCACGATACCACAGAAAGCAGCTGGTTGACGGACTGATCCTCCGGTATCTGAGCCGAGAGCAACTGGGGCTTCTAAAGCGGCGACGCAGGCTGCCGATCCTCCGCTGGATCCTCCTGGTACTCTTTCAGGATCGAGGGGATTGCGGGTTGGTCTAAACCCACTGTTTTCAGTCGAAGATCCCATGGCAAATTCATCCATATTGGTTTTCCCTAAAATGATAACCCCAGCCTTTTTGAGTTTTTCGATGACGGTCGCGTCGAATGGAGAAACATAATTTTGTAAAATCCGAGAACCACAGGTGGTTTGCAATCCATGAATACAGATATTATCTTTAATGGCGATAGGGATGCCATAGAGGGGAGGAAGTTCAGCATCGCTGAATTTTTTGTCTTCTAAATCCTTTGCTCGTTTCAGGGCTCCCTCTTCATCGATGGTTAAAAAAGCGTGTAAAGCTGGATCGAGATCCTGAATACGATCGAGAAAAAGCCGGGTGATTTCTGAAGGTGAAAATTCCTTTTTTTGGAATCCGTGGATATAATCCTCGATGGTAAAATTTTTTACTGATTCGATGTTCATTTTATTCCTCCTGTTTGTCAACCACTTTCGGCACGATAAAATATCCATCAACAACAGCTGGTGCGTGGGAAATAACCTCTTCTCTCCCTGCCCATGCATGTGGTTCATCGGGATTGGTGGGTGGTTGTCTCCAGGAAATATGAGATGTGGGTGACACATTATTCAGGTCGAGTTGATTGAGCTTATCAAAATGAGTGATGATATTATTAATTTCTAAAGAAAATTTTTCAATTTCAGTGTCTGAAAATGCAAGTTTGGAAAGTGAAACCACTTTTTTTATTTCAGAAGGGGAAATTGTTTCCGGCAATTGACCCACTCCTTTCGGGTAATTATTGATCTATCCTGGAAACTATCACAGGATTCGATGTTAATCGTCACCCCTGAATGTTTCTATCAGGGGTCTAAAGTAAAAAAGACTTAGATTCCCGATTAATACATTCGGGAATGACGGATGGTGTCGATACCCGCCATAATAATCTATTGCGTCGAAGTTTCCATATCCTATGGTGCTGCAATGCAGCATGGCGGTCTATCCTGAAAATACCATTTTCTCTTCTCAAAGGTACACCATATTATTATAGTGAAATGGATGTCCCTTTTCAAAAATGAGTTCGGATTTTCTCTTCAAATTCTTGTTCGGAAAGAAGAGTGATATTTTTTTCTTTAGCTTGTTCGAGCTTGGATCCGGGTTCGTTCCCAACTACGAGGTAATCGATTCGTGAGGATATCGAATGAGTCACTTTTCCTCCCCGAGATAGAACCAATTCTTCGGCTTCTTTTCGAGTATAATGGGCAAGAGTTCCGGTGAAAAGAAAAGTCTTTCCAAGGAAGAAGGAATCAGGGGAAACGACTACAACAGGTTTTTCTTCAATGGGTTGGACTCCCAACTCTGCCAGATCGTCTAGCATCCGAATATTTTCCAAAAGAGAAAAAAAGTGGACGATCGACTGTGCCACTTTTGGACCGATTCCATCGATGGCCATAAGTTCTGCTTCGGTTGCTTTTTTTAATTGATCGATATTATGGTAATGACTGGTAATAATTTGGGATATGAATTCTCCAACGAAATGAATACCGAGTGCATACAGGAAACGGGAGAACTCCCTTTCTTTTGAACGCTCGATCGCCAGCAACAATTTTTCCGAAGATTTCCTTCCCATCCGTTCTAATTGTATCAATTGCTCCTGGTTTAGACGATAGAGATCGGGTATGGTGGTGACACATTGAGTTTCAACCAATTGATTCACCAGTTTGTCTCCCAAACCTTCAATATCCATGGCATCACGAGATGCCCAATGAATGATTCTTTCTTTCATCTGAGCAGGGCAGTTCAGATTGATACATTTCCAAGCAGCTTCGCCAGATTCCCGAATGACAGGGGCATGACAAACCGGGCATTGGTGAGGCATTTGAAAAATTCTTTCTACCCCCGTTCTTTGATCGTTCAAAACTCGAATCACTTCCGGGATAACATCTCCTGCTCTCCCAACAATAACCCAGTCACCGATACGTATGTCCTTCCTTATCATCTCGTCTTCGTTATGAAGGGTTGCCCGTTTCACCGTGACTCCACCAATTTTGACCGGTTCTAATATTGCGACTGGAGTGAGTGTCCCGGTTCGACCAACGTTTACCTCAATATCCACAATTTTGGTCATTTCCGATATCGGTTCAAATTTATAGGCGATCGCCCAGCGGGGACTTTTACTGGTTGCACCCAGGCGTTCATGATTGGAAAGTGAATTCAGTTTGATGACTAACCCATCGATTTCGTATTCTAACTTTTTTCGGTCTTTTTCCCATTTTATATGGATGGCGATGGCTTCTTCGATAGTGGAAACCAGTTGAATATGGGGATTGATCATAAATCCCAACTCTTTCAGGAAGTTGAGGAGTTCCCATTGAGTCTGAGGTTGATACCGGCTCTGAATAAATGACGCTCCATAGACGAACAGGTGGAGATCTCGTGATGCTGTCACCCGAGGGTCGAGCTGACGAAGTGAACCAGCCGCAGCATTACGAGGATTCGCGAATCTCGGTTCCCCTTTTTGTTGGCGTTCCTGGTTTAAACGGACAAAAGCTTCTTTCTTCATATATACTTCACCCTGAATCTCAATCACCTCGGGTATATTTTTCCCATATAATCGGAGCGGTATGGTTTTAATGGTTCTCACGTTGGGAGTCACATCTTCTCCAGTGGTTCCATCTCCCCGAGTCGCTCCATGAGTGAGTGAACCTTGCTCATAGTGGAGATTTATGGCTAAACCATCGATTTTTAATTCAACTACGTATTGAGAGCGATCATGTCCGAGAAGACGTCGGATTCGTTGGTCAAATTCACGAATATCCTCATCTAAAAAGGCATTACTGAGGCTGAGCAATGGTCGATAGTGAACAAAAGAAGGAAAACTTTCCTGTGGAGTCCCCGCTATTCGTTGGGTTGGAGAATCCGGGGTGATAAATTCCGGGTACTCTTTTTCCCATTGCTGTAATTTCCTCATCAGAGCATCATACTCATCATCGGAAAGAGCCGGTTGGTTCAGAATGTAATACCGGTAATCGTGTTCACGAATGGTCTCCCTCAACCGTTCAATTTCTTGTCGAATTTCATCACGCTGCATACCGAATTGCCTGCTTTCTAAAACAATTCTTTCCGGACAATGGTGGCATTACGGTCTGGGCCAACCGAAATTAACGCCACCGGAATACCTGTATAGTCCTCGATGAATTCGATGTAATCACGTGTTGCCCCTGGGAGATCAAGATAATGATGGATTCCGGAAATGTCGCTTTCCCATCCATCCATTGTCTGGTAAATTGGTTGACACGACTTCCATTCTGCGGGATTGATTGGAAAAGACGAGGTTATTTTTTCGCCAATTTGATACTGTGTACAGATTTTGATGTGTGGCAAACCGCCCAGTACATCAAGCTTTGTCACTACCAAGGCAGTAAGAGTATTGATCTGCACTGCATATTTTAGCACGACACCATCCAACCAACCACAGCGTCGAGGACGGCCAGTGGTCGCCCCATATTCTCCTCCTTTTTCCCGAAGATAGTTCTCAGTTTCATCCAGACATTCGGTTGGGAAAGGGCCTTCACCGACTCGGGAGGTATAGGCTTTGCAAATTCCGATTGATTCGATTGTGTTGACCGGTCCCAGCCCGGCCCCTAAGAGAGAACCTGCTGCTACCGGATGTGATGAAGTGACAAAAGGATAGGTCCCATGATCTAAATCCAGCATGGTTCCCTGGGCTCCCTCAATAATTACTTTTTGATGGGCGAGCATCGCCTCCTGGATCATGATCGAAGTATTGGTGATGTAGGGGCTGAGTTTTTTAGCATAATTGAAATATTCGTTCAGGATTGTATCACGAGGGAGAGGTGGTTGAAGAAAAACTTTCTCCAAAATGGCATTTTTATAGTTCAGAACGATCGATAACTTATCTGATAGAGTCTCTTGATTGAGGAGATCGACAGCCCGTATTCCCCAACGGGCCACTTTATCTTCATAGGCTGGTCCTATCCCTCTTCCGGTCGTTCCAATTCGTGAGTCTTGACGAAAGGTTTCCTGAAGACGATCAAATATTTTATGATAGGGCATGACCAGGTTTGCTTTTTCGCTAATGAATAAACGCTGGAGCGCCTCTTCTCGGCCATGGTTTTGCAAGAGCTGTATTTCCTCTAAGAGCCCAGCGGGATCGATGACCATCCCGTCACCTAAAATACATATTTTCCCGGGATGAAGAATGCCTGATGGTATCAGATGAAATACATATTTCACTTTATCGACCACGACGGTATGACCAGCATTACTCCCGCCCTGAGCCCTGATGACCATATCCGCTTTTTGACTCAGATAATCGACGATCTTTCCTTTCCCTTCGTCACCCCAATGGGTGCCGGAAATAATACTGAGTGGCATGAGCACTCCTCCTCTTCAATAATACCCTGATGAAGTATAGGTATTCTGGTTGGTTATTCCCATTCGATAGTGGCGGGGGGTTTCGAAGTGATATCAAAAACCATTCGTCCGATGCCAGCAACTTCATTTACCACCCGGCGGGCAATGATATCCAAGGTTTCATATGAAATTTTCGCCCAATCGGCAGTCATTCCATCTTCACTCATAACTGCTCGGAGAACCCCCACGTATTTATAGGTTCTCTCGTCACCCATGATTCCCACGCTTCGTACTGGCACCAGAACACCGAAGGATTGCCAGAGTTTTTTAAAAATGGTAGAGTTTTTCAATTCCTCGTAGATGATAAAATCCATATCGCGCAAAATATCTAAGCGGTTTTCAGTCACTTCACCGATGATTCTCACTGCCAGACCAGGCCCGGGGAAGGGCTGCCGCCAGATGATATCTTCAGGAATACCTAATTCCTGAGCTAATTTTCGAACTTCATCTTTGAACAAAAAACGTAAAGGTTCGATCACTTTAAGTTGCATATGTTCGGGGAGACCCCCGACGTTGTGATGACTTTTTATTTTAACGGAAGGGCCACATACCGAAATGCTCTCAATTACATCTGGGTAAGTGGTTCCCTGGAGAAGGTAAGTGACATCTCCTAAATTTTGAGCTTCCTCTTCGAAAACCTCGATAAAAACGCGACCGATAATTTTTCTCTTTTGTTCGGGGTCGACAATACCATGTAATTCATTTAAAAAACGGCCTTTGGCATCGACAGAGATGACCCTGCCCTTTCCCAATAATGCTTCCATGTTGCGGATTACATGTTCCGGTTCCCCTTTTCTCATCAAACCGTTGTTCACAAATATACAACTTAATTGGTCGCCGATGGCTCGATAAGTGAGTACCGCAGCCGTTACCGAATCGACTCCACCACTGAGAGCACAGACTACTCTTTCTTTTTTCACCGTGTTGCGGAGCCATTGAATTTGTTGTTTGGCGATTGACTCTGCTGTCCATTCCGGGGAACACCCACAGATGTTCAAAACGAAATTGGCTAAAATTTCCTTGCCTAAAGGAGTATGAGAGACTTCAGGGTGAAACTGGATTCCCCAAATTTTCCCTTGATCATCGACGATGGCAGCGTGATCGCAGGTTTCGGTTCGGGCGATACACTGAAAACGGGGTGGGATTTCCTTGACACTGTCACCATGGCTCATCCAGCAAACCATTTCGTTTCCAAACCCTTCGAAAATTCCTCTTTTTTCGGTGACAGATAACAATGCTTTCCCATATTCCCGGGTTTGAGACTGGACCACTTTTCCACCCAATGTCTTCACCAGGAGTTGTAATCCATAACAAATTCCCAATAAGGGTTTGTTGGCGTTTAACACTGCTTCTTCCAAAAGAGGAGCATTTGGGTCAGACACGCTATAGGGGCTGCCTGAGAGAATAATCCCCTTAATATCAGAGCTCATCAGATCATATTGTTTCAAGAGAAAAGGCCAGATTTCACAATATACCTGCAATTCTCGAATTCTCCGAGCAATGAGCTGGGTGTATTGGGATCCATAGTCCAGTATGACAATTTTATCCATTATGTCCTCCCCATGCCGACACCTTGCACTTTCTGTAAAAATTTCCCTTCGGACCAGATACTGGGTGAAATATCAATTTGTACCTGTTGCATTTCTTTAATGCTTTGGGCTCCTAATGAACCCATTGAACCACGGAGTGCACCCACAAAATTCATAGTGCCATCGGTAACATGGCTGGGACCGAAGAGAATTTCATTCAATGTTCCTTTTATACCAACTTGGACAAAAGTTCCTCGGGGAAGGTTGGGATCGGGAGTAGCCATCCCCCAATGGTGTCCCTTTCCCGGAGCTTCCTGGGCAGAAGCTAAAGGAGAACCAAGCATAACAGCATCAGCACCACTGGCAATTGCTTTGGCGACATCTCCCCCAACTCGCATCCCACCATCAGTGATGATGGAGACATAGCGTCCGGTCGCTTTCCAGTAATCATATCGAGCTGCAGCGGCATCGATGGTGGCGGTAATTTGAGGGACACCAATACCTAATACGCCACGTGTCGTACAGGCGGCTCCCGGGCCAATACCAACCAAAATTCCCGAAGCTCCTGCCTTCATCAGCTCCAAGGCAACATCATACGTGGCGCAGTTTCCGACGATAACCGGGATGGAAACCTGACGACAAAAACTCTCGAGGTCGAAAGCAGTACTGCGTGAAGAAATGAATTGACAGGTGGTTACGGTAGATTGAATGACTAAAATATCCAAACCGGCTTCAACGGCAATGGTTCCCAGTGTATAGGCATGAGAGGGGGTTACCGATGCTACCGCCAGTACCCCCTGGGATTTGATTTCATAAATGCGACGGGTAATAAGATCCTTTTTGATCGGTTCTTGGTAAATTTCTTGCAAATAATTGGTCAATTCTTCCTTTGATTTTCGTATTAATGAATCGATCAAGGGATATGGATCCTGATAACGGCAGAAAATACCTTCTAAATTTAATACTCCTAATGCACCCAGTTTACCCATCGCAACCGCCATAGGCGGGTCAATCACTCCATCCATAGCTGCACCTATAATGGGTATGGCCAAATGAACGTTCCCAATCAAGGAAGAAAGATCAACATCCAGGGGATCAATCGTTCTCATTCCGGGAACCAAGGAAATATCATCAAACCCGTAGGTCATCCGTGCCGAACGGTATTTTCCTAAGATACAATTTTCCATGGGTCTCACCTTTCCTGTTATGAGCATCAACCAATTTGAATCAATGTTTCTCTTATTGCAATCTTACGCTGTAGGCGGTTTTATTACGATAGTCAATGAATAAAGCCACAAAGTGGTTTTTACCATTGGTTCAATATCAATAGGTTTACTTTCTCCTATGGTCACGTTGACCATTATAAACTGAATATATGGTTAAAGATATGTGGTGGAGGGAATCAGCGGTTTTGAAATTTAAACGGCAGGGGATACCCTGCCGTTTAGTAAGGTTATTTTGTATTCTCTTCCGATTCTTCTTCGGTATATTCTGCAATCAAGGCTTGAGTGGTTAAAATCATAGATGCAACACTTACTGCGTTTTGTATAGCAGCCCGGGTGACTTTCGCCGGATCGATAATCCCGGTTTCAATCATGTTGACGAATTGGCCTGTGGTTGCATCAAATCCGATCTGTTTTTCTTGTGTTCGTAACTGACCAGCTATAATATTTCCCTCATATCCAGCGTTTTCGGAAATTCTTTTTAATGGTTCCTCCAAAGCATTTATTACGATCTGTGCACCGACAATTTCTTCATCAGAAAAATTATCCAGGGATAGTTCTTGAGCGATATGAAGGAAGATTGACCCTCCGCCAGGAACGATCCCCTCTTCGACTGCGGAGCGGGTGGCAGAAAGAGCATCTTCGACTCGATGTTTCTTTTCTTTCAGTTCGGTTTCTGTATGAGCTCCGACTTTAATGATCGCTACACCTCCTACCAATTTAGCCAGGCGTTCCTGAAGTTTTTCACGATCGTAATTTGAATCAGTCTTGTCGATTTGAACCCGAATTTCTTTTTCCCGGGCTTGAATGTCTTCTCGACGCCCTTTCCCATCGATAATGATGGTCTCTTCTTTCCCAATCTTAATCGAGCCAGCTCTTCCTAAAAGATTGACAGTTACTTTTTCTAATTTCATCCCCATTTCCTGGGAAATGACCTGACCGCCGGTCAAAATGGCGATATCATGGAGAATTTCTTTACGACGATCACCAAATGCTGGGGCTTTTACGGCGGCAACGTTCAATGTCCCCCGAAGACGATTGACAACAAGTGTCGCTAACGCTTCCCCTTCGACATCTTCAGCAATGATCAACAATGGTTTTCCCAATTGGATAACTTGTTGGAGAATCGGAAGCAACGATTGGATGTTACTGATTTTGGAGTCGGTAATGAAGACATATGGATCTTCGAGAATGCAAACCATTCGTTCCTGATCAGTCACCATATACGAAGATAAATACCCCCGGTCAAATTGCATCCCTTCCACTACTTCCAGAGTGGTCTCGGTGGATTTCGATTCTTCGACGGTAATCACGCCGTCTTTTCCAACTTTTTCCATGGCGTCAGCGATGATTTGACCAATGGTCGTATCTTTGGCGGAAATCGAAGCTACCTGAGAAATGGCTTTTTGGTCGTGAATCGGTATGCTGTAATTATTTATTTTTTCTATAACCTGGTTCAGGATTTTATCCATACCGTTTTTTAAAAAAATGGGGTTATAACCAGCACTGACGTTTTTCAAACCGTTACGAACCATTTTTTGAGCCAAGACCATAGCGGTGGTGGTTCCATCACCGGCGATATCGTTGGTTTTGGTGGCAACTTCACGAACTAATTTTACACCCATATTTTCAAATGGGTCCTTGATCTCGATTTCCCGGGCAATCGTTACTCCATCATTGGTGATGGTGGGCGAACCGTATTTTTTTTCCAGAATAACGTTTCGACCTTTTGGACCGAGGGTCAACTTTACGGTATCAACGAGTATGTTGACTCCTCTTTCCAGGGAGTGGCGGGCTTCTTCATCGAAAATGAGTTTTTTTGCCATTCATTACACCTTCCTTCTATCTGCATGGTAAAAATTATTTCCGTTTTGATGGAACAACATCTTTCAAGTGACACGATCAGATAATGATTCACTGCCTTATCATGATTGAAAGAATACTTATTATAACCCGAAGTCAATGATAAGAGTACCAGTCTATTCAAAAAAACTTATATCATACTATATTAGCAAACGGTAGTAAAAATTCAACTGTCATTCAAGGCTAAAACGAAGGAGGGAATTCCTTAAACGATCCGGAGTTGAGGATGGGGCTCAATATCGAGCGGACTCAGTTCTCCCCGGGAAAAATGAAATGAACCACAGGAGGCAATCATGGCGGCGTTGTCGGTACATAAGGTGAGAGACGGAAAGTATATGTTTAATTGATGTTGTTCCCCCTGTTGACTGAATTGATGACGTAAATAACTGTTCGCCGACACTCCTCCGCCCAGGGAAATGCCCTGATAACCAGTTTTTTTCACTGCGAGAAAGGTTTTTTTCCAGAGAGTTCGATACACACTGTGTTGAAAGGAAGCCAGTAAATCATTACGGAGTGTATCATCCTTTTTTTCATTAAGTGAGAATTGGTTATAGGTACGAATAACGGCGGTTTTTAAACCACTAAAACTAAACTCAAAATTTTCTTTATTATCTTCTAAACCACCCCGAAAATGGAAACGATTGGGGTTACCGTTTTGACTGAGTAAATCGATAATCGGCCCACCCGGATACCCGATGGCGAGATGTTTGGCAATTTTATCGTAAACTTCTCCGACAGCATCATCACGGGTTCGTCCCAGGCTGGTATATACTCCCCAATCCTTCACCATAATGAGTTCAGTGTGTCCTCCTGAAATAATGAGGGAAATAAAGGGCGGAGTTAAATCAGGATGATCCAATCGCGAGGCAAAGAGATGACCTTCTAAATGATTAATAGCCACAAAAGGTTTTTGGAACAGAATCGCAATAGTTTTGGCCAGGCAAAGCCCCATAAGGAGCGAACCGGCTAATCCCGGACCGTAGGTACAGGCAACCACATCGATTTGTGATACATCGATTCCAGCTTCTTGACAAGCCTGATCCAGAATGGGGATAAGGTATTCAAGGTGTTTTCGTGAGGCAACCTCAGGGACAACTCCTCCAAAACGCCGATGAAAATCAAGTTGATTGGAGATGACATTGGAAAGTATGACAGATCCATCTTTCACGATAGCCACGCAGGTATCATCACAACTGGTTTCAATTGCCAAACAGTACATATCGATTCAGTTCTCCTTGTATTAAATTACCATAAAGCCGTGAATCGTGAAAAATTTAAACACCCTCTTCCCAGCGAGTGAGAGAATCAGGTTGAGGGAGAGTATTTTCCGGATAGATTTTTTTCATTAAAAGAGCGTCCTCGCCGTCGTTGTAATATTTTTTACGAATTCCATAGGAGGTAAAACCAAAAGTGCGATAAAGATTTTGGGCCACAATGTTAGAAACTCTTACTTCGAGCAGTATTTCCCGACATCCCTGGTTATGAGAAAAGTCCAGGGCATATTGAAACAGTTTTTTCCCGAGACCGTGCCGACGAAAATTGGGATGGATAGCAAAAGTGGTGATATGAGCTTCATCCAGAAGTGTCCATAATCCAATATATCCAACGACCTTGCTGTGAAATAACAAGACCAGGTAAGTTGCCATACGATTAGAAAGCTCACTCAGATATAGTGAAAAACTCCAGGGCTGGGGGAATGACTTTTTTTCAATGGCAATCACGTCTGGGAGATGGATGGGTTTCATTTTTTCAATTTGGTAAGGGTCTTCTTCATTGGAAGGCCTATTTAAATTCAAAGACTCGTGAACCATAGAGAGGCTCCGCTATGCCGATGAGGTTCCGATTGATTTTTTGGATGATATATTGTTCTCGAATCTCCATTAGTTCGATTAAACCGACTGCGTCGGGGAGAGATTGTTCATACGGATAGCTTCTAAGATGTTGCTCTTGAAAATAGTTATAGAGTTCAATCCAGGGGGTAATAACGCAAACTTCTCGACCGGAATATTGACGGACAAACTCGGAGGGCGAGTTGACTTCAATGATGGGTTTTGATGATACATGATATCGAAAATCAACACTCAGCTCGGACCAAAAAATTTCGTTTTTTTTATGGGCGATGACGGGGAGAATCGTTCCTTCAGAAAGATGAATATATTCTTCCGGAATTCGCGTGGCCAGCATTTCGAGCGTCGAGAAACCGACCAGAGGACAATTGAGACTATAAGCGATGCTCCGGGCAGTCATATTGGCGATTTTCACTCCGGTAAATGAACCCGGACCCAGGCCAACCACCACTCGTTCGGGTGGATAGGTGGAAAGAAGACCTTCTTGTTTCATCCATTCTAAACATTTGATGAGCACTCGGGAGTGGTTTTCCTGTACCTGATATTGGCATTGATAGATGATATTTTTACGATTGCCAAGGGCGAGAGTGAGCCACTTGGTGCTGGTATCAAATGCCAAGGTGATTGGGGTTATTGTTTCCATGATTGTTCTCCCGATAAAATAATTTAATATGACGTTGATTTTCTCCCGTCACTTTTAAGGTAACCACAAAATAAGGCGAAGGAAATGAGTCAATAAACTTCTCACCCCATTCGATGATCGTTAGTGAGTCGGATGTAAAATACTCTTCGAGACCCAGGTCGATGGCATTCCTCCATGAATCTAAACGATAAAAATCCATGTGGTTTAAAGCGATGGTTGACCCTCGATATTCGTTAATCAAGGCAAAGGTGGGGCTCACTACCAGTTCGGACAGAATTCCAAGTGATTGTGCGATCCCTTTGACAAAGCAAGTTTTTCCCGCACCCAATTCCCCGGTGAGGATGATCGGAATTCCCGGTCGAAAATAATCGTGAACCATTTGCCGGGCGATGGCCATGGTCTCTTCTTCGCTGCAAGAGGTCATGGAGAGCAAAATTTTCATACGATAATCCGGTTTTTTATCCTGACAAAGCTGCACAAAATTTCATGAGGGATGGTTCCTGCCCAGGTTGCGATTTGTTCCGCTCGGATCTCGTCCGACCCGTCAGGACCAAGTATGGTTGCAACGTCTCCTCTGATCACTCCGGGGATATCAGTCACATCAACCATCATTTGGTCCATAGAAATGATCCCCAGGTTTTTTGCTCGCCTTCCTCGAATCAGTACTTCCATTCGGTTCGAAAGACAACGCAAGAGCCCTTGAGCATATCCGATGGGAATGATGGCTACCCGGGTGGAACGTTGAGTGATGTACGTCCCACCATATCCGATACAATAACCAGAAGGGAGATCTTTGAGATGTTTGACCCGACTTTTGATTTGCATAACCGGCTGCAATCCCTGTTGGTAGACCACCTTCGGATCATGGGTTGGGGACACGCCAAACATGGCTATTCCCAACCGAACCAGATCTTCATGGTAAGTAGGAAAAAAAAGAAACCCGGCGCTATTGCAACAATGTTTTTCGAGAGAATTGATCGAAGTCCCGGTAATTTCCGTAAACCGGTTGAGGGTCTTTTGAAAAAGTTCAAACTGCATTTGAGTATAGACAGGATCATTTTCCGAACTGGCAAAATGAGTCATAATCCCCTTCAGATTCAAATAGGGATGATGAGTGATTTGATTGAGAAAGAATGAATCCAGTTCCGCGGGAAGGAATCCCATTCGTCCCATACCGGTATCGATTTTCAAATGAAAATCGATCGATTGCTTGAGTTGGCCAGCAGCCGATTCCAGTTGTTCCCATTCATATTGGGAAGAGAGTGCGGGAATCAGGTTATTCCTAAAAATTCCCTGAACTTCTTCATCGATAAAGCCACCCAAGAGGTAAATCTTTCCGGTGATTCCGAATTGACGGAGCGCTTCACCTTCCTGGACGGAGGCAACCCCGAACCGGTCGAGTCCCCACCCTTGGAGAAGGCGGACACATTCCAATCCATGCCCATAGGCTTCAGCTTTAACCACCCCTATAATCTGGGTGTGACCTGAATGAGCGAGAGATTGACGTAAGCGAGTATAATTCTCATGAAGATGTTGGGAATGAATCTCCATCCACAATGGATAATCGGTATTCACGATTTTTAACCACCTTTATTGCGTGCGGTATATGAGAGGCGATGTCGCTGGCAATCAATTCATTTTTATCATTTTGTATTAACTCGGCCGCCAATCCATGGAGAAAGGCGGCAGTGATGGCACTGGAGAAAGGAGATTTTCCCTGAGCCAAGAACGAAGCAATCATTCCGGTCAGAACATCCCCGCTTCCTGCTGTTGCCAGACCTGAATTCCCAGTAGCATTGACAGCGATTTCTCCAGTTGGAGAGACCACAATCGTTCCGGGTCCTTTCAGAACTGTGATGCATCCATAGTATTGGGTCGTGGAGCAAGCCGCTGCAATGCGGTTTTCGGCAATTGAGGAAGCCGGACAATTTAACAAACGGCCCAATTCCCCTTCGTGGGGGGTGATCACCCAACCACTTAAACGATCTTTCCAGTATTCACGATTATGGGCGATAACATTCAACGCATCAGCATCAATGACCCCTTTGACTGGAGAACATTCAATTATTTTTTCAACAAATAAACCGATGGCTGGGTTTTGCCCCAGACCGGGGCCGATGGCGAGAGCCCGACATTTTTTTCGGTTCATTTCTTCTACTATCTCGATGGTATGATGAGGAAGGTATCCGTGACTGAAGGAAGAATATCGGTTCGATAGAACGTGACTGACAACTTCGGGGAGATAGATTTTAATGAACGGCGCCAGTTCGGGAATGGTTGGCCAGATGACCATGCCGGCTCCACTCCGATACGCCCCCTGACAGGTTAATAAACCAGCGCCGGTCATGGCGGGGCTCCCGGCGACAACCATCACCACCCCAGCAGAAATCTTATTACACATAAACGGTTTATCTGGTAAAAATGGTCGAATGGTGTCCGGGGTGATCAAGAATCCGTCATTGGGGAGCGTCACTTCACTGTCAGTGAATGGCATCCCGATGTCAACCAAATGAATCTGGCCAGAGTATTCCCGGCCGGGAGAAACCACTAAACCTCTTTTCATCATCCCCAGCGTAACTGTATGATGGGCTTTGACGGCGTTTCCCATTATTTTTCCCCAGGTGGCATCTACTCCGGAAGGGATATCCACGGCTATAACCAGCGATTCCGGTGCAGCATTAATTGCTTCAATGACTTCCCGATACACTCCTTCAACAGTTTTGGAAATTCCGGTTCCAAACAGAGCATCGATGATGAGAGATTGGTTCCCAAAGCAAGGGGGGCTTCCTGTGAAAATCCGGTGGATGGGTAAACCAAGCTGTTGACAAATTTTGTAATTGACCAGTGAATCATTTTTAAGGCTTTCTGGGTTTCCAACCAAATAGATGGTTAATGGAAGCGAGGGAAAGCGGAGAGCCAAATGCCTGGCAACCACAAATCCGTCCCCCCCATTGTTCCCCTTTCCACACACGACAGATATCTGACGCCATCGATTGTCACCGAGAAAACGGCTTGCCAGCTCGGCAATGTTTCGACCGGCATTTTCCATTAAAATCTGGGTTGGAATCTGATATTTTTCGGTTAAGGTTTTTTCCAACCATTGCATTGATTCCGAGGTAAGAAGTTGCATACGCACCCCTCAAGGTCGTTTTTATATACTATTGACTCAAACCCACTGCTACCGCAACGACAAATTCATGGGTATGTGAAATGGAGAGAGATATTTTTTGAAATACCGGAATAAGAGATGCCTCCGAAAAGGCGACCCACGGTTTTCCGGAGGCATCATGATAAATTTGAAACTGTTTCCATCCTGGATTTATCTCTTTTTGCAGATAAATTTTTTTAATTGCTTCCTTCGTCGCAAAAAGGGTTGCCACCCCTTCCAGGAGGCGTCGATCACTACGATGCCGGTAATAATCGATCTCTTCTGCAACGGCAATACGATTGATGAACATCTCTCCACAGTGGCTCAATATCCTTTTGATTCGGGGGATATTGACCAGATCAATACCTATGAAAACCTCTGAGTTCATCCCGCCTCTTCTTTTTCTTTTTTCGCTTTTTGAATAATTCCTTCAGCAATCTGAGCCGGAACCTCCTCATAATTGGAGAACGTCATTTTATAAGAGCCTCTGCCCTGAGTGATAGAGCGAAGGTCAACTGAATAACGGAAGACTTCTGCTAACGGCACAGTCGCTTTGATGATCTGATAACCATCCTGAGGGTTCATACCAAAAATTTTGCCGCGGCGGCTGTTGATATCGCCAATCACATCTCCCATGTACTCTTCGGGGACGGTGATTTCCAGGCTCATAATTGGTTCGAGTAAAACGGGGTTGGAATCTTGAGTTCCCTTCTTCAGTGCCATCGATCCGGCGATTTTAAAAGCCATGTCTGAAGAGTCTACCGGATGGAATGTGCCGTCATATACCGTGACTCGAATGTCAATAACTGGATAACCGGCTAAAACCCCTTCTTGCATGGCTTCCTGAACGCCTTTTTCGACTGAGGGAATGTAATTGCGAGGAATAGCTCCTCCAACGATTTTATCGACAAACTCAAACCCTTGCCCGCGAGGAAGCGGTTCGATTTCGAGCCAGCAGTGTCCGTATTGTCCTCTTCCACCTGATTGGCGTTTATATTTCCCTTCGACTTTGGTACTTCCTTTGATAGTTTCCTTGAAAGGGACTTTCGGAATGGCGAGACCGACCTCGACGCCGAATTTTCTCTTCATTTTTTCAACAAGCACATCGAGATGAATATCTCCCAGACCATATAATACCTCTTCTTTGGTATCCGGATCCCGACGTTCTTTAATGGTTGGGTCTTCTTCCAGCATCCGACTGATCGCTTGGCTGATCTTGTCTTCATCACCGCGTCCGAGCGGCTTGATGGTAGCCATGTAGTTGGCTTCCGGATATGCTATGCCTGGAAAAACAATTTGATGATCTTTTTCTGATAGGGTATCACCTAAATAGATTTCGCTGATTTTGGCTATGGCTCCGATGTCACCTGGTCCAATTTCGGTAAGCGCTTCCTGGTTTTTTCCGCGCAATGTCAACAGCTGGCCAACCTTTTCGTCGGTATCTCGGGTGGCATTGTACAGTCTGGCGTCAGAAGTCAATTTCCCGGAATAGGTCCGAATGAGAGCCAATTTTCCAACATAGGGATCGCTGATGATTTTAAATACAAAAGCCGAAAATGGTTCATTTTCCAGACATTTCCGTTCTAATTTTTCTTTCGTCTTGGGGTGGGTTCCGCTGATCGGTGGACGATCGAGTGGTGAAGGAGCCAGATCGGCCAGTACATCAGCGATCAGGGTTACTCCTTTATCGGTTAATCCTGAACCGCAAAGAACGGGAAAAATTTTTCGTTGCAGAATAGCCTGTCGCAGGCTCTCTTTTAAAAGAGCAGCGTCGATACTCTGTCCTTCTAAATACATGTTGAGCAATTCATCATTGGTTTCAGCGATATTTTCAACCAACATGTCATGAATTTCTTGGGCTCGGGGTTGAAGGTCATCGGGTAATTTCTCTTCCTTGAGGGATTTCCCGTCTGGTTGAAAATAAAGAGCTTTCATGGTAAGGACGTCGACTATCCCCTTAAAATTACTTTCCTTACCAATTGGGATATAAAGAGGGGTAGCTTTCGGGGAGAGATCATTTTGGATTTCATCCAATATTTTATCGAAATTGGCCCCTTCTCGATCCATTTTGTTAATGAAAATGAAAACGGGAATATCGTTTTCCTCGAGAAAATGCCAGCTCTTTTCAGTTCCGACTTCGACTCCTGAAACCCCACAGACGGTAACGAATCCACTGTCCACCGCGCGCAATGCTCCCAAGACATTCCCTACAAAGTCAGCGTATCCGGGGGCGTCTACCAGATTTATTTTTTTACCCTTCCAGTCAAAAGGGAGGACCGAGAGATCAATCGAAAGCCCTCTTTTTATTTCCTCTGGCTCCCAGTCTGATACTGTATTCCCCTCTTCAACTTTCCCCTTCCGTGAAATCAGACCGGAATGAAAGAGCAATGCTTCGGAAAGAGTTGTTTTTCCTGCTCCGGCATGTGAAAAAAATCCTACATTGCGGATGTCCTTACTGTCATACTTTTTCAAGTCAATTTCCTCCCTTCACCAATTTTTCATTTTCGTGGTATTCTTTTTCAAGGATAGCATTGGGCATGGATTCGCTCGGTAGTGGTAATTGTTGAGCATTAATGATTCCAGCGGTTCCTGGTTGATCCCATACCCTTTGCCAGCTATATCCTTCCTGAGCATAGTTTTCACTTAACAGGAAAAACCACAGGGCAAATGCAAACAACACGGTATACCATTTGGCATCCCGATCGTGTTGATACCACTTTATTATCTTTTTTACCATAATTAGAATAAAATCGATGATTTTGTTCATGAGGAATTATACTTTCCGATAGAGAATTTTCAACATTTTTTTCAAAGCACTTAATTCGACGTCCCAGGCCATTTTTCCTTGAACAGCTATGGATACCTTTCCAGTTTGCTCGGAAACCACCACCGCCAAAGCGTCACTTTGTTCTGTGATACCGATTCCTGCCCGATGGCGTGTTCCGACTAACTTTTTCACTTCACCTTTCTCAGCCAATGGAAGAATACATCCTGCGGCAATTATTCGATTTTCTTTTATGATCACTGCTCCATCATGCAAGGGAGATTCGGTTAAAAAAATTGAATAAACTAATTCGGAAGTAAAAATAGCATCAATGGTGATACCAGTTTGGACGAAATCACGAAGGTCATTTCCTCTTTCCAAAACCACCAGGGCACCAATTTTTTTACGTGACAGAGTTTGACATGCTAAGGCGATTTCATCAATGAACTTTGACCGATTTTCCTCACTGTGAAAAAAGTATTGCCCTGAGGCATCAGATCGGTGATAAGTCCGATTCACATAAAGACGTCGAAGTTCAGGTTGAAATACAATAAAAGCTCCACCGAGATAGGAAAATATTAAAATTTTCCAAATAAAATTCATTTCTTTCAAGCCGGCAAAATTGGCAATTCCGGCGATGAAAAAAAGGATAATCAAGTATTTTAGGATTGAATGGAGAGAGGTGCCCTTGGTCAGCGAAGATAATCGGAACGACAGATAAAGAAGTATTACCAGTTCGATAATCCACCGCCATAGGACAGAAAAATTCAAAAGACAAGTCCCCCATCAACTCAATATCAGCGCCAGCAAAGCCTTTTGAGCATGGAGCCGGTTTTCGGCTTCATCGATCACCGCCGAATGAGGACCGTCCATAACCTCATCAGTTATTTCCAGATCGCGATGAGCTGGCATGCAATGTAGAACGATCACATCTTCTTTCGCTTGATCCAAAATAAATTGGTTTACTTGGAGCTTTTGGAAATGACGGATTCTTTCTTCTAATTCACTTTCCTTTCCCATGCTTGCCCAAACATCGGTATAGATTACATCGGCGTCATGAGCGGCTTTTTCCGGATCAGCCTCGTAACGGATGATGGCACCAGAACGAGAGCCTTTCTCGAGAGACCAATCCCAAATTTTGGCTTGCGGTCGATAGGTCGTGGGAGAACAAACGGTGAGTTCCAAACCTAAAATTCCAGCTGCCACCAACCAGGAATGGCAAACATTGTTGCCATCGCCAAAATAAGCGATCTTTTGGTTGCGAATTGCTCCCTTTTTTTCTAAAATTGTTAATAAATCTCCCAAGACCTGACAGGGATGGTGGAGATCGGATAGCCCATTGATAACCGGTATTTCGGAGTATTTTGCCATTTCAATGAGGTTATCGTGAGCAAAGGTCCGAATCATGATACCATCGACCATTCGGCTCATGACCATGGCTACGTCTTTGATCGCTTCTCGTTTACCTAAACCTACCTCCTGGGGACCGATATACATTGCTTTTCCGCCCAATTGATGCATGGCTATTTCAAAGGAAACTCTGGTTCGGAGAGATGGTTTTTCAAAGAGCATAGCCAAGGTTTTCCCCGGAAGAATTTCTGTTTTTTCTCCCGTCATCCAGCGTCTTTTCAAGCTGATTGCAGTTTTCAAGAGATAGTGAATTTCATCAGCTGAATAATCAGAAAGACTAAGAAAATCTCTTCCTTTGAATACCCACCTCATAGTATCCACCCTTTCTCATTCAATATAATACTTATGCACATATGGTGAGAGATAAGCTCGGAGCACGGCTCCGTAACCAGCCTTGAACCGAACGATATCCCCCACTTGATAATCGAACCTGCTCTCCTCGCAGTCTAAGACTAAATAATTGCTGGTAGCACCATTTATTGTAACATTTTCGTCATATAAATATAACTGCGTTTCATCAATGTCCTGGAGTCCAGTAGCCACCAGTGCTCGTTTGCGAGGAACCGGCGACGACTTTTCGTTCACCCGGGCTCGACCAAAAGCATCAAACCCCCGGGCTGCATCATCGGGTTTCTTGCGCTTGATTTCGACGATTTCGGCTTCAATATGAAAAGCTCCTTGAAGAAGCCAATCCATATCTCGTTTCCGACTGATATCACTCCCAAAGAGGAAAGCTTCCCCGCAACGAATTTGATTCACTAATTTGAATTGAGGGTTTTCTTCCCACAACGAAAAAAAAGTAGTTCCACCTACTGAAATTATACAATCAGAAAAATTGAATTGTTGTCGTAATTGCTTTTTGAGTTGAAGCAAACGAGTAATCATCGGCGGTCGAGGAAGCACACCACTCAGACAAGCCAGAGTGGTACTTATTCCCTTTACAATTATATGAGAGAATTTCCGAATCTGTTCCGCGTTTTCCAAAAGCTCTTCGGACAGAAATCCTTCTCTCCCATCTCCGGCTTCAACCGCGAGTATCACTGGCTGAGGGGTAATATTGTTTTTTGCTTTCTGATCGAGTAAACACAGAGTTTCCAGATGAGAGACATAGGGGATAATGCCATACTGAATGATTTCATCTATTTCGGCTTTCATGGGGAGGCGGATGAAATAGTACTGAGCCTGGTTATGATAACGCTGTCTGATGCTGATAAGGTTGGACAGATTCGAATCGGCAAAGGAACGAATTCCGGCATCATAAAGAAGCTGAACAATTTGTGGAGCGGCACAGAAACCTTTTGTCACTGCGACCGGTTCTACCTTCCACTCCTGGCATTTTTTTTGAAGAATTGATATATTTTTTTTAAGTATGGATAAATTAATCTCAAGAAGCGGGTATAACATAACCACCACCAGAGTATCTTTTCCCCTTGATCGAGTATCAGGATGAACCGGTTTGAAGGAAGTGACTCACCCCTGAAACAAAAAGAGCCCCCAAAGATGGGGGCTCTTGAAAGGAATAAATTACCGTTTAGAGAACTGGAAACGAGCCCGTGCTGACCTTTGGCCGTATTTTTTACGTTCTTTCATCCGTGGGTCTCGGGTTAAAAGACCGGCTTTTTTCAGCACCGAACGCATACTGTCATCAATTTTCAACAAGGATCGTGCAATACCTAAAGCCATCGCTCCCGCCTGACCGCTCAAACCTCCTCCTTCTGCTTGAACCTCGATATTGAAACGACCTACGCTTCCGGTTAAAGTCAAAGGTCGGGTCGATAGAATTTGGAGCACTGGACGTGGGAAGTAATCCTTTAAATCCCTTCCGTTGATTTTGATCTGACCGTTCCCAAGCGTCAACCATACTTTTGCAATCGAAGTTTTTCTTCTACCAGTTGCATAGTACTTTATTGCCATGTTCACGTTATTCACTCCTTAGTTCGAGAGGAATCGGATTTTGAGCGGCGTGGGGATGAGAATCACCAGCATACACTTTGAGTTTGGAGATGATTCGGTTGCCAAGCCGATGATGGGGAATCATTCCCCATACTGCTTTGCGAATAACTTCTTCAGGTTTTCTTTTCATAAGATGTTCCAGGGTTTCTTCACGGAAGCCGGAGGGGTAACCGGTGTGATGCCGATATACTTTATTGGATAATTTCTTCCCAGTCACCTGAACTTTTTCGGCATTGATGACGATAACGAAATCTCCGGTATCAAGAAAGGGAGTGAAGATCGATTTGTTCTTCCCTAAAAGAATTTTGGCAATTTGGCATGCCATCCGACCCAGGATTTGCCCGGTTGCATCGACGACATACCACTTGTGCTCGATTTGTTTCACCGATGGAATATATGTTTTCGGTACCATAAACACCTTCTCCTCCGCTCATATTAAGACAAATGAATTTTAATGAACGTTCTGTCAAATGTCAAGTGATAACGATTATATCACAGCTACGCGGCGAATGGGGTGAATGATAAATCTTCGTCTTCTTATATTTCCTCATTGAAATTCACCATTATAAATGATAAAATTTCCTTCGTCGCTTGGAATTTCATTTGATGAGGTGAAGAAATGCCAAATATTAAGTCTGCTATTAAAAATTTAAAAAAGAGTGAAAAGAGAAGAATCCAAAACCAGAGCGTGAAAACTGCCACCAAGACCTATGTGAAGAAATATCTCCAATTAATTGCTGCCGGAAAAATTGAAGAAGCCCGTGAATTTCTGCCAGTAGTGGCGAAGAAAGTCGATATGGCGGCCACCAAGAAGGTTTTTCATAAAAATAAATCAGCTCGCATCAAATCTCGTTTGCAGAGGAAGCTGAATCTCCTCGGTAAACCTTCGGCTGTGCAGTCCTGACTGCTATCTGGTGAATCAGGTCGAGCATGAGTACTGTGAAATCGGAATTGGTCGTTTTTAATAGCCTGTCCAGTTGACGTAATGAGTTAAAAATCTCTTTAAAATCGGACAGGCTATATTTTTTTGTATATTTTTTTATCTTTTGTATTTCAAATGAATTCAGCTTGGTGTTTTTCCACAGATCTTTATTTTCCTCTTTTGTCGATATTATCTGAGCGATCAATCGATACCGGCGAGCGATCATGGTCACCAATAATATCGGTGGATAATTGATTTTCATCAAAGCGAAAAAAAATTGATTGGACAGATCAGCATTCCGATCACTCAACGCATCCAAAAACCGAAATAGTAATGTTTTTTCGCTCTTTTCAAAGAAAATTTCTAAATCGGTGATGCTCAGGTTTGGTAAAGATTTTGCTTGCAGAAGAAAATCGATGATATCACCTTCTAAAAGATCGTATTCCCACCAATACTTATAAAGGGTTTTTAAAATCAGAGGAGAAAGGTTTTTGGATAAACCCTGACTGACTTGGAGCACCCAATGAGCAAAATCCTGTTCTTCAAACTCGATGAGAATCATGATTCCCTTCAGCCAATTTTTCTTTAAAGATTGAGAGATAAAATAAAGAACAATGCAATGGGGTGGGATAATCGCTTTATGAGAGAGCCGATGGGCAACTTCTTCTGAGACTCCATCGAGCATGATGATTTCCTTTTTCGGAAAGAGTGATGGAATGAGTAAATCTGGTTCTTTTACTTTCCAGCTTTTATCATCGCTGAAACGATGCACGATATCGGTATGAAACTTTTCTTTGACTTGTGGGAAAAAAGACTGTTCCCAAAACCGACGGCTGATGTTCAGCTGAAGTAGATAAAAGCGATGTTTTTCAGCGGAATCACCTTTCATCCATTCTTGAAAAGTTATTTTTTCCATTGACAACGACCTTCCAATTTTTTTGAGTGAGATAAAAACCGACAGCACCGCCTTGATCGGTAACATAATATTTAATGTGTTTTTCGGTTAGAAGTGCCAGGGTTTGCCGATCAGGATGGCCATAGCGGTTTTCACCTGTTGATATTATAGCAAGTGAGGGCCGGCACCGTCGTAAAAGTTCATCCAAACTAGTTGAAAATGCACCATGATGAGGTATGACGATGACATCCGATTGGATTGCGTGTTCCCCGTATTTTAAAAGTTCCCTGATTCCCTGTTCCTCTATGTCTCCACACACTAAAAGAGAAAAATCATCATGCTTGATTCGGTAAACAAGAGCCCGATCATTTTCGTTGGAACCGTATACCGGGAATATTTCAAGCTTGAATAGGAGAGGTCCGTAGAGAGTAAGTGGACTGTCAATCATGGTCGTCATCCAACCATTATTCAGCGAGATATTTGATCTGGCATAGATGGCTTGAATTGGGTAAGTATTCAGAAGAGGTGATATTCCTGCGGTGTGATCTTGGTGAAAATGGGTCAGATAAATCGAATCAAGGTTTTGAACTCCCTGGTATTTCAAGAAGGGGAGGATAATAGACTGACCAGTGTTCCCATAGGTTCTGATGATCCCACCGGTATCGATGAGGATTGCATTTTGATCGGAGAGACAACTCAATGCCAACCCCTGGCCAACATCCAAGACCCATATTTGAAAACGTGGGACACACCATAATCCCGCGAGAAGAAAGGAAACGGACAGTAATCCCAATCCTAATAAGATCAAAAATTTCTGGTTTCGAATCAACAAAGCCATAACTAGAAAAATAAGCCCTAACCAGACGTACCAACCGAAAAAATGGGTGGTACGAATGTCGAATTTTAAAAAGAAATGAGGAATAAAATCACAACTCCAGCTCGATAGGTGGATAATCGCGCGGAGGAGCCATTTCACCGGATAAACAAGCAATGATTGGATACCAGAGATCCACCCCAAGGTAGCAGCGATAAAATTGGTGAATATAGAGAGCTGGGTGATTGGCATCAGTAAGAGATTGCTGAACCAAATCAAAGATGAGAAGGTGAGGCCATTGAAGATCAATAAAGGAAGGGTGCATACTGTTACCGCAGTCGAGAGCAATGTTCCGCCGATTAGGTATTGAACGACTTTGCTAGTCTGATTAAGCTTTTTTTGATACCATTCACCAAAGAAAATGATGCCGATCGTCGATGCAAAAGACAGTTGACTTCCGGGTTGAAGAAGGATTTCAGGTTGGAGGAAGAACATAATCAAAAAAGAAGTACTGATAAAATGGATACTCATTGTATTCCGTCCCATTTGTTTGCCAATCAGATAAAAAACGAACATTAGAAAGGCTCGGAAAGCAGATGCGGATAGACTACAAAACAGAAGATAGAGTAAACAAAAAACGATACTCACTATGGTAGCCAACAATCGGGGGAGTCGAACTCTCCTTAAGAGAAGAAACAACGTCCCTCCTAAAATACTGAGATGAAGACCTGATATACAAAAAGTATGGTAGATGCCAGTTTCTTGTAGAAGATCGATACTTTCTTGAAAATTCTGGTCCTTTTCTCCCCAGAGCATAGCGGCAAAAAATGGATAATCGTCTCCCAGACGAGCTTGCCATTGGGAAGCATAATGGTTTCTCATCTGATTTATCCCATATAAAATGCGGTTCCAGAGTGAGTTGGGTTCTAAAATTTTAACTCCCTTTACCTGTAATTCTCCAAAGACTCTTTTTTGTCTCCAAAATGTCTGCAGGTTGGTTACTCCAGGATTAGAGCAAGCAATAAAAGGACGATAGACCCCCGTGATTTCGGTTCGCTGATACAGTACGCTTTTTAGCATACTTTCCTGGCTTTTAATGAGGAGAGTTGGTGGATACCCGTGAAAGGATTCGATGCTACAGAGATAGTATTTACCATTTTTGAACTGAATTGAACCACGAAGGGTGATCACCCCTCCATTTTGAGAGCGAAAATAGTTTTGCGGGATTCTATAAGTGAGAAAATGAATGAAACCGGAAAGAGCAAACCAAAAAAGAAAGCTAGTGAACAAGAACCATTGAGGGTGTTTGAGAAAGAGAATTTGTCCAATTAGACCACCTACAAGGAAACCGATGATCACCAGCAAGGGGAGATCAAATTTTTCTTGGAAAAAAAACCCCGAAATCACCCAGAATGAAATCAGAAAAGCTGGATAACGGAGAAATCGAATTCGCTTGATTGGGAACGATGTTTCCTCAATCGTATCTGGATATTGGGTATCATTCTCGTCGATATCGCGCTTCATTGCCGAAGAATCAAGAAAAAAGCGATAACTTTATGGTGTCAAGCGAGTGTAAACCTCTTCACCGCTTTCCCAACGCTTTTAAATAATTGCATTTTCTCTTTCAAAATGGATTGCATTTCAATCGCTGCCCGTGCAATATGCTTTTCGAAAGCGATGTCGTTCTGGGCTGTTGAGAGTGACGTTCTCAGGGAACGGGTAAAAGCTGCCTTTAAGTCGCTATTGATATTGATTTTGGAGATACCGCAATCGATGGCCGCAACCAGCTTATCTTTGGGAGTATCGGAGCCTCCATGAAGGACCAACGGAACCGAGACCATTTTTCGAATGGCGATCAAACGATCGATGTCGATATGGGGCTTTTTGCGGTAGAGGCCATGAGCGGTTCCGATCGCCACCGCCAAAGCATCAATACCGGTTTTGGTTACAAAATCCAAAGCTTGATCGGGATCAGTGAGGGCTTTCCCATTCTCGTCATTTCCCCCTTCTTCTCCTTCCGTACCGCCCACGACTCCCAATTCCCCTTCGACTGCGATATCAACCGCATGGGCAATACGAACGATTTCCCGGGTGATCTCGACATTCTCTTCATAGGATAAATGAGAACCATCGAACATGACCGAGTTAAATCCACAGGTAATAGCTTTCATAACAATTTCGAAGGAATTGCCATGATCAAAATGAAAGCCGATAGGTACTCGGGTATCGGCAATTTCATCGAGGACAATAGCACTTAGTCGTTCCATTCCGGCGTAATCGGATTCGACGGTACCAAACATGATGATAATCGGTGATTGAAGTTCTTCAGCGGTTTCAACTAAAGCCCGGGTATATTCCATATTAAAAGTGGTGTATGCACCGACTGCATAGTGTTCTTTCAATGCCTGATTTAAAAGATACTTAAATGATGTCAGTCCCATGATTTTCTCCCTTCTCACTCTTTAATAGGATAATGACTTTCCTTTCTCTCTGCGGTACGTGTTATCTTATTCCCACCTAAGTATGCAGCCTTGACCCGTTCATCATTTTTTAGATCCGCTGGCTTGCCCTGAATCGGAATCTTTCCGTTTTCTAAAATATAGGCATAATTGGCAATATTCAATGCCTTGCGGGCATTTTGTTCTACCAGTAGTATCGAAACTTTTTCTTCTTCGTGGATTTGACGAATCACCCGAAAAATTTCCTGAACGATGATCGGTGCCAGCCCCAGGGACGGCTCATCCATAAGAAGGATCTGAGGCTTGCAGATCAATCCCCTTCCAATAGCCAACATTTGCTGCTCTCCCCCGGACAGCGTTCCAGCCAATTGCTTCTGTCGCTCCTTTAAGATGGGGAAAAGCTTAAATATCCAATCCTTGCTTTTCGATAATTCTTTCCCGACCGGTTGCATCCGAACTCCATACCCTCCCAGGTTAAGATTTTCATCCACAGTTAAGGTGGAGAAAACCCGCCTTCCTTCAGGCACATGAGAAAGACCGTATTGTATTCGTTGATAAGGCAGAATAGTATTTAAATCGCGGCCTTTCAAAGTGATGGTTCCTTTTTTGAGGGGGATCAGACCGGAAATAGCTTTGAGTAAAGTGGTTTTTCCCGCCCCGTTGGCTCCTAAGACCGCAACGATATCTCCCTGGTTGAGGACCAAAGAAATTCCCTTGAGGGCTTCGACGGCGCCATAGGATACCCATGCCTCCTGGATGGATAAGAGCGGATTCATCCTATTCGTCCTCCTTCCCCAGGTAGGCTTCAATGACAACGGGATTATTATAAATGTCGATGGGGATCCCCTCAGCGATTTTTGAGCCCATATCCATGACGGTGACCCAATCCGAGATGCCCATGACGACGTTCATGTCGTGTTCGATCAGCAAAATGGTAAATCCTTCAGCTATCAAACTTTGAAGTAAATCCATCAAATCTTCCGATTCCTTGTCGTTTAATCCTGATGATGGCTCATCTAAAATGAGCAGCTTGGGAGAGGTAGCCAGCGCACGAGCGATTTCCAGATATCTTTGCTTCCCATAAGGAAGATTTTTAGCCAACTCGTTCCGATACGACCACAGTCCAACCTGGTGAAGCCGATATGCGGCGGTTTCGACGATCTGTTTTTCTTCCTTCAACTGAGATGGAGTTCGTAATATTGCCGACCAGCATCCGGTACTGGTGTGACAGTGTGGTCCAGACATGACATTTTCAATACAGGTCATATTGGGGAAAAGACGAATATTTTGAAAGGTACGAGCAATTCCCTTGCTGACGATTTGATGAGGTTTCAACCGGGTAATATTTTCTCCCAGAAAGAGCACCTGACCACTAAAAGGCTGGTAAATCCCGGTAATGATATTGAAAAGGGTGGTTTTCCCAGCGCCATTTGGACCGATAAGACTGGTAATTTTCCCTGGTTTGACCTGGAGATCGAATAAATTGACGGCAGTGAGTCCACCGAAGTGGAGGGTAACAGCCTGAGTTTCGAGCAAACAGTTATGGCTTGCTTGGGCACGCTTGAGTTCAGGAAGAACGGTATCCTGTATCCAGCGTAATCCGCTCTCGATCAGAATCTCTTCAGCGGAAGGGAGGTGATGGATCCCCAAGCCTTCCAATCCTAAATGCTCTCGTTTTCGTGGCCAGAGGCCAGCTGGACGGAAAATCATCATCACCATGAGAGCCGCTCCGAAAAAGAGAAGGCGAAAGCTGGCGAACTGACGGAAAATTTCCGGGAAAACAACAATGACCGCTCCCCCAAAAATAGTCCCGGGAATGGATCCCAACCCACCCAATAGAACGATGCAGAAGAGTAAGGCTGACTCCATAAAAAGAAAGCTGTCAGGAGAAATGATCATCATTTTGGAGGCATAGACATTCCCGGTGATCCCTGCTATTGCGGCTCCTAATACAAAAGCCAGTAATTTATACGAACGGACATCGACTCCATTGAGCTCGGCAGCTATTTCATCCTCACGAATGTAGTTCCAAGCTCGACCGATGCGAGAATGTTGGAGGCGGGTAAGAGCGATAATTGCCAGGGCAATAAGGATCCAAATGAGGAAATAGAATTGGGTGGGACTTTCAACAAACAGCGGTCCGATTTGTGGGATACCAATACCGGTGATACCGTTCGGACCATTGGTTAATCCTCCCGGGTTATTGATAATGGCGATACGGACAATTTCACCAATACCAATGGTTACGATGCACAGATAATCACCGCGAAGATGAATGACTGGAGACATGACTAAATAAGCGAATCCGCCGGCAAGGATTGCGCTTAAGGGGAGTAAGACCAGAATGGGGATATTAAAGGTGGTATTAAGAATGGCGGTGGTATAGGCACCAATGGCATAAAAAGCGGTATGTCCCAGATCGAAAAGCCCTACTTCACCTAAAACGATGTTGAGGCTCAAGCCAAGGAGAGTGTAAATTCCCACAAAGAAAGCGACATCGATCCAATAATCATTGATAAAAGGAAGAAATGGATAAAGAATAAAAACCAGGACAATCAGACAGGTAATCAACCGGGATACTGATGACGAGCGTCGATTCTTTGATGATTTTTCTTCAAGCTCGGACTGTGATTCCAGGATGCGCTGATGAAAGGAACGTGAAAAATTCATTGGTCATTACACCTTTTCTGCGATTTTTTCACCGATGAGGCCATTCGGACGCCAGATAAGAACCAGGATAAGAACTAAGAAAATAAAGCCGTCTTTCCACGCTCCTCCACTTGGAAAATATCCGGCAAAGAGTGATTCTAATATTCCTAAGAGAATGCCACCGATCATAGCTCCTGGAATATTTCCGATTCCTCCTAATATGGTGGCTGTAAAAGCCTTGAGACCGTAGTTCCATCCCATATTGAATTGAATGGAACGATAGTACATCCCATTCATTACCCCAGCCAATCCTCCCAGAGCCGGTCCCAGGGCAAAAATAAAAAAGATCACTTTTCGGATATCGATACCGAGCATGGTAGCAGTTTCCCGATCGAGGGCTGATGCCCTGATGGCAGCCCCAAAAGTGGTTTTTTCGATGATGGAATAAATGATAGTCATGAGCAGCAGGGAAAAAATCAGAATAAATATTTTTAAGAGGGTGATATGAATACCCATAAAATCAAATGCGGTTGAAGGTACTACTTCACTGGGATACGCTTGAAAACGTGGACCCCAGATGGCCATAATACCGTTTTGAATGAAAATTGACATACCTAAAGCAGATACGACCAGTGGTAATCGTCCGGCAGGGTAGACGGGACGGTATGCCACTCGTTCCACTAATATTCCGGCGATACTCACGGCTATAAAGGTAATCAATAAGGTGATGAACATTCCGCCCCAGATGCCGAAAGTTTGAGTGACCCAGCCCGATCCCCAAACCAATATGGTATATCCGACATAACTTCCAAAAGCGAATAGGTCGCCGTGGGCAAAATTGATCAGTTTCATAACGCCATAGACCATGGAATAGCCTAACGCAACCAAGGCATAAAAGGATCCAATAGTGAGACCATTGATGAGCTGTTCTAAAAATATTCCCACGGCGAGCTTCCCGATTCCTTTCAGTATAGACGAGTATTAATTGGAAGTAGGCGTATAGAGTTGTAATTTCCCTTGATCATTGTATTCATACATGGCATAGGGAATATTTTTCCGGTCGCCGCGTTCGGTGAACAGAATCTTTCCGGTGATTCCTTCGGCGTTGGTCATGGTTCGCATCGCGTTGGCGATGTTTTCGGATTTGGTAGAATTGGCGTTTTTAATTGCCTGTACTAAAGCAAATAAACCATCGGCAGCGTAAATTGGCCATGGAGAAGACGGAATGTCACCGAACTTTGCTTTATAGGCATCGAGGAATACTTTGGAAATAGGAGTATTGATATCCTGGGGCATCGGTTCCTGGGTCATTAAAGTTCCTTTGGCATATTCAATACCGGCAATCTTCACGAAATCGTCGTTGGGAACAGCGTTGCTTCCTACAAATGGAATGGTGATTCCTGCTTCCCGTCCCTGACGGATCAGTAGCCCGGCTTCAGGGTAGTAAGCAGTATAGTACCAAACATCCGGCTTGGTTTCACGTAATTTGGTAATGGCGGCGCTGTAATCCTTTTCTTTGGGGGTAATGGCATCATAATAGACAATTTCCGCTTTACCCTCTTGTACATAGGGTTCCAGGTATTTCTTGGTTTCTTCAGCGACCCCTTTCCCGTAAGTTTGGTTGTCATGCATAATTGCGATTCGTTTCCAACCCATTTCTTCAACGGCAAATTTAGCGAAAAATTGTCCTTGAGAATCATCGCGCCCGCAGGTACGGAAGAAAAACTTTCGATCTTTACTTAAGGTCAACCGTACTGCAGTGCATCCATATCCGACCGAAACCATTTTATTCCGTTCATAAAGGTCGGCTGCTGGCTCGGTGACCGATGAACCATAACTCCCGATAACCGCCGCTACTTTTTGTGAAATAAGCTTTTGTGCAGCCAGTGCACTATCTTTCGGATTTGACGCATCGTCGGCAATAATAATTTCCACGGGTCTTCCGTTGATGCCACCCTCTTTATTGATAAGATCAGCTGCAATTTCTACACACTGCTTTGCCATCTGGCCTTCAATGGCATAATCACCGGTAATAGGCGCTTGGAGACCAATGACCACCGGTTCTTCGGCAAAAACCATACTACTAACAAACAGAAGAATAACGAACGCCGTACCAAAAAGAATTCCTAATTTTTTCATTTTTCCGATCCTCCCCTTATGGTTTCAAGTTGGATATCCTCTTACTCAATCGCTCAATTATAGCAAAATTAAAATGACTTTTTAACTCATTTTCAGAATATGTATCGGTTTTTCCAAAGGAAGGCATAAGAGAATTAAGTAAGGAGTTTTGAAGATGAAACAAAATATCATATGCGAATCAAGCTGATAAAACCACCATGCCGCCAGCAGCATTATAAGATATGGAAACGGCGACGCAATAGATTTTTATGGCGAATATCAACACTATCCGTCATTCCCGAATGTCTTCATCGGGAATCTAAGTCTTTTTTACTTTAGACCCCTGATAGAAACATTCAGGGGTGACGATTAACATCGAATCCTGTGACAGTTTCCAGGATAGACCCTCATGCCACGTTGTGGCACCAGGTGAGGATGGAAACACCAAAATGTTGAGGTGTTGAGAGGTTGAGTTGTTGAGTTGAAAAAGATCAAAAGATGAGATCCTCACGCCATACTCTTGAATTCTTTCTCCACGTGTATGCATCTTGTTTTGAATTTTTTTCATCTTACGCCTTAGGCTGCCATCCTA
>CAYSWT010000003.1:0-59530 GCA_964434845.1 uncultured Atribacterota bacterium
GTATTATATATTATGATGGGTGAATTAATAGCCTGTTATGGAATTGGGTACCCGTTATTGCAGATCCTGCTGAAACGAAAAAGAGTGAGGAGATGATGAAATTGACTTTGGAAAAAAATGTGCTCGCCGACCTCGAGATCTTATCCCGTGGAACCGAAGAAATTATTAACATCGAAAATCTTCAGAAAAAAATTACCCGTTATTATCAAAATGGCCAGGCTCTGATCATTAAAGAAGGTTTTGACCCCAGTGCACCTGATATCCATTTAGGACACACCGTCACCTTACGGAAATTAAGACAGTTTCAAGATTTAGGACATCAGGTGGTTTTTTTGATCGGTGACTTTACCGGCCGTATTGGCGATCCAACCGGAAAAAAAGAAATCCGTAAACAGTTGACCGAAGAAGAAGTCATGATAAATGCCCAAACCTATTCCGAACAAGCCTTTAAAATTCTCGATCCAGCAAAAACCATTATTGAATTTAACAGTAAATGGTTGAAAAATATTACTTTCGCTGATCTCATCGAAATCACGGCTCATTTTACCGTCGCTCGCATATTAGAGCGCGAGGATTTCAATAATCGCCTTGTTGCTGGAAAACCAGTGGGATTACATGAATTTCTCTATCCCATTATGCAGGCGTATGATTCGGTGGTTCTTCGTGCCGATGTGGAATTAGGTGGAACCGACCAGCGTTTCAATCTCCTTATGGGAAGAGATCTGCAAAGGGAATTTGGTCAAGAACCTCAGGTAGTCATAATGATGCCCCTGTTAGAGGGAACCGATGGTGTTGAAAAAATGAGTAAAAGCCTGGGAAATTATATTGCTATCCATGATGCTCCTTTTGAAATGTACGGAAAAGTAATGTCGATACCTGATCATTTGGTCAAAAAATATTTCATCCTTCTCACCGACGTACCCATGGTTCGTATCACCCAATGGGAGAAAGAATGTCGGGAAAACGTCCTTCATCCACGGGATTGGAAAAAAATGCTGGCTCGTGAGATCGTTTCCATGTACCATGGAACCATTGAAGCCAATCAAGCCGAGGAAAACTTCGAGCGAGCTTTTACCAGAAAAGAAAGTCCCGAAGATGCTCAACCATTGGTCTTGACTCCAAACCAACTGAAGAATGGGAGCATATGGATCGTCAATCTTCTATTAAAAACCGGGGTATCCTCTTCGAAAAGCGAGATACGACGTCTCATCGAGCAGGGAGGGGTCTATCTGGACAAACAGAGAATTTCCGACCCTAATTCTGATGTGAAAGTGGCAGATGGAAATAATCTCCGGATCGGAAAGAAACTCTTCTTTCGTATTTCAATTCCTTCTTCATCTTCCTAAAAAAGAGAGGATTCGCGTATTTCTCATTTTTTAAAAAATTTGATATAATAATATGTCTAAGGAGAAGAGATCTTATATTATTTGCAACCCAAAGTAAGTTGTTATAAAATAGAGAACGATAGAAGAAATACAAACAATAAAGAGTGGGCCGCAAACCCACTCTTTATTGTTTGTATTTGGGAACAATGTTCATCTGAAGTGCCTAAAACAGGATGGGTTTGTCAATGGTTCTGAAAAATAGATTGTATGTCGGTAAAAGCATTGGTATGCAGGAGGTTCACTATGAATAAAGACCTTTTTTCTGCTATCGAACAAATCGAAAGAGTCAAAGGTATATCCCGGGAAATCTTGAAACAAGCAATTGAAGCAGCTCTTCTTTCTGCGTACAAAAAGAATTTCAAAGGTCCTCACAAGGGAATCTCAGTCACTATAGACCCGGTAACTGGAGAAGTCAAAGTTTTTGCCCTAAAATATGTGAATCTCGAAACCAGCGAGACCATCGAAACCATTGCCAGCGATACCTTTTCTGAGAGCCAATTGTATTCGACCGATCCCGGTGAACCGGTAAAATTAGAAATTACCCCAAAAGATTTTGGTCGTATTGCCGCTCAAACGGCCAAGCAGGTTATCATGCAGCGCATTCGAGAAGCAGAAAGATGCCTGGTCTATGATGAATTTGTGGAACGAACTGAGGATATCGTGACTGGAGTCATCAATCGCAAAGAAGGGAAAAACATCATCGTTGATTTAGAAAAAACCGAATCGCTCCTTCCTCCCAATGAACAAGTTGCATCTGAAAATTATCGAATTGGAGCTCGCATGAAATTCTACATCATCGAAGTGAAAAAGACCAGTAAGGGCCCACGCATTCTCCTCTCTCGAACCCATCCTGGCCTGGTAAAACGTCTCTTTGAGTTGGAAGTCCCTGAAGTGCATGATGGATTTGTCGATATGAAAGCGATTGCTCGAGAACCAGGAGCTCGAACCAAAATTGCCGTGGAAAGCCGGGATAACAAAGTTGATCCAGTTGGTTCCTGTATCGGAAATAAGGGGTCGAGGGTAAAACATATCACCGATGAACTCCGTGGTGAAAAAATCGACATCATACGGTGGAGTAGTGATCCCAAAGTATTCATTTCCGATGCGCTCAGTCCTGCCCAAGTCACCTCAGTCGAGCTGGACTTCGAGAGCAATACCGCCCGGGTTTTTGTTCCTGACGATCAACTCTCACTGGCGATTGGAAAAGAAGGCCAAAATGCTCGCTTATCAGCCCGATTGACCGGTTGGAGAATTGATATTAAAAGCAATCGTGAAATGAAAGAGGGGACAAATCACCAGTGAAAAAAAAGAAAATTCCCTTGCGACTCTGCCTGGTCTGTCGTCTTCGTAAAGAAAAAAAATCACTCGTCCGGATCGTGAAATCGAGCAGTGGTGAAATTGAAATCGATCTGACCGGGAAAAAACCGGGTAGAGGAGCGTATGTCTGCCCATCTCATGAATGCATTACCAAAATAAATCGACAGCTCCTCGCCTCTACCTTTCAATCCGAAGTGAATGAAAAGGACGTTGAAGAGTTAAAAAAGGCGATAAGGATCATTACCGAACCTTTGTCAAAGGAGGTCAACAATGGCTAAAATTCGAATTTATAAAGTTGCCGAGCAATTGGGAATGCCAACCCATGAAGTGATGGATATACTCAAGGCGTTAGGTGCTGATGTAAAAAATCATATGAGTAGCATTGACGAAGATCTCATTGATCTTCTCAAGGAAGAACGGGAGTATCAAAATAAAGAAGAGGAGTCAAAGAAAAAAAGAAGTGAGCGGACCATCCACCTTGAAGAGCTTCTCCCCCTGAAAGATATCGCTCGTCTATTCAATATGAATTGGGAAGACATCATTCTCAAATTAGCCGATTGGAACGTCATCTTTGATTCTAAAAAACCGCTTCCTCCCTTGGTGGTTGAACGCTTGGCAAGAGAAAAAAATTGGGAAATCGAATGGAAAAGCGATTTACGGGAACAAACCATTGCTGCCCTTCAGGCGGATACCCAAACTCGCCCTCCCATCGTAACCGTGTTGGGACATGTTGATCATGGGAAAACAACTCTATTGGATGCGATTCGTCGTTCCAAAGTGGCTGATTCAGAATACGGGGGAATCACTCAGAAAATCGGAGCGTATCAAGTCGAAGTCAATGGAAAAAAAATCACCTTTGTCGATACCCCTGGACATGAAGCCTTTACTGCCATGCGTGCGCGAGGAGCACAGGTTACTGATATCGCTATTCTGGTGGTGGCAGCAGATGATGGGGTTATGCCTCAAACCATTGAAGCTCTCCAACACGCCCAGGCAGCTGATGTTTCCATCATCGTAGCCATCAATAAAATCGACAAACCTGGCGCCAATCCGGATCGAGCAAAACAGCAGCTTTCCGAACATGGTCTGGTAGTTGAAGAATGGGGAGGGAATACAATATGTGTGAATATTTCAGCTCTGCAAAAAAAGGGAATTCCTGACCTGCTTGAAATGATTTTACTTCAGGCTGAAATTCTCGATTTGAAAGCCCGATACCAGGGTTTTGCTGCAGGAACCATCATCGAATCTCGACTCGATCGGGGAAGGGGTCCGGTAGCTACCGTTATCGTCAAGGAAGGAACGTTGCACATTGGTGATTATTTTGTAGCCGGTGCCACCTGGGGGAAGGTTCGCACTCTTTTTGGTGTGAACGGTAAACCTCTTAAAGAAGCAACTCCGGCGACACCAGTTGAAATTGTCGGATTCTCAGAACTCCCACCGGCAGGGACCAAGTTGATGGTCGTCGAAGATGAGAAGATCGCCCGGTTAATTGCCAACCAGAAACAACAAAAAAAGCGTGAACAATCTTTGAAAGGATCTGCCGAACAGGTTACTTCCTTAGAAGAACTTCTTTTGCCGGAAGCAGAAAAAAAACGACGATTAAACATTATCTTAAAGGCTGACTTCCAGGGGTCTTTGGAAGCGATCGAAAAAGCCATCTCTCAAATTTCCACCGAAGAGGTCGAAATTCAATTTGTGTCCAAAGGGGTGGGCAACATCAATGAAGCCGATGTTGTTTTAGCTGCCGCCTCAACTGGAATCGTGATAGGTTTTGATGTCAAGCTTTCTTCTGAAGTTGCCCAGATCGCCAAAAGAGAACGAGTTGATGTCCGATTGTACCGTATCATCTACGATGTGATCGATGACATCCAAAACGCTCTTAAGGGCATGATCGCCCCAAAAAAATATGAGGAAGTCATCGGGAAAGCCGAAGTCCGTGTTATTTTTCAAATCCCGAAGATCGGGGTGATTTCTGGTTCATATGTGACATCCGGTAAAATCGAGCGAAACGCTTTTGTCAGGGTGATCAGAAAGGGAGAAGTTTTAGAAGAATCGGCTAAAATCACCTCTCTGAAACGCTTTAAAGATGACGTGAGAGAGGTGCTCATGGGGTATGAATGTGGAATTGGATTGGATCGTTTTGAAGCCTTTGAAGAGGGAGACATCTTAGAAGCGTACGTCATTCGTGAAGAATAATGAGAATCGGATCCTGTCAAATTGGCATTTCCATACCTGAAAGCTTTTCTCTCAAAGATAAAAGAAGAATCATGAATTCGATAAAACAGCGTTTGAAAAACCGTTTTAACATTTCAGTTATTGAGCTCAATCCCGACATTGCTTGGAACCATGGACAAATCGGGTTCGCTTGCGTCGGCGAAGATGAAAAGATGGTCAATCGACTCATTGATCAAGTTGTCCGATTTGTAGAAGAGGATGGTCGCTATGAAATTAATCAGCTTACCATACAGATTTATTAAATCGGTCCCCAATAAGACCACTGAGAGGGGGTCTGGCGATGAAAGATTATCGAGCACAAAGAATAGCTGGACTTTTTAAGCGAGAAATCGCAACTATAGTTTTTTCTGATGCTGCTGATCCACGTTTAAAAAGATTGACGATCACTCACGTTGAAGTCACCCCGGATATAAAACATGCCCGAGTTTACGTGAGTTTTCCAGGAGAACCAAAAGAAAGCGAGGAAAGTTTTCGAGCTCTGCAAAAAGCGAGCAGTTATATACGAAGCAGTTTAAGCCAGCGCATTCAGATTCGGTACATGCCTGAAATTGAATTTATTTACGATCATAGCCTGGAAAAGGCTTGCCACATCATTGAACTATTAAATACCATTGAAAAAAAGAGTGGGTGTTAAAGGATGGAAATACCTCAAATAGTTGAATCTCTCAATCACAATGTTCCGATGATTATCGTCTCTCATCAAAGTATCGATGGTGATGGCTTGGGGTCGATGGTTTCACTTTATTTATTTTTGGTGAAAAAAAAATTTTCACCAGTGATGATTTATGACGAAACCATTCCCTATTTTTATCAATTCTTACCGCAGATAGAGAACATCCGTCCCCTTGCCCAAGTGCCACTTCAGGTTATTCAGGATAATACCGTTTTTTTTGCTGTTGACTGTTCAAATCCACAAAGATTAGGTCGATTGAATGAGCTCAAAGAGAAATGTCACACCATCATCAATATCGATCATCATCCCGACAATTCATTTTTTGGTACGGTAAATTATGTCAATCCTCACTATCCGGCAACCACATTGTTAATTTATGATCTTATTAAAAAAACCGATACAAAATTGGACCCCCAGCTGGCAATGGCGATCCTCACTGGTCTCATTACCGATACCGGTGGATTTCAATATGTGGAATTGAACAGCGATTTATTACACACCGTTGAAGAATTGGTCAACCAGGGTGCTTCAGTCGCAACCATCATGAGGTATAGCTTTAAATATCGACGCCAGACTGCCTTAAAGTTATTGGGCATTGCCTTGGATCACCTGTATTATGATCACCATTATCATTTCGGGGTCACTCATCTGCTTCAAGAGGATTTTCGCTCCTGTGGAGCCGAGGAAGAAGACGCTGAAGGGATCGTCGATTATGGTTTATATATCCCCGGATCGGAAATTTCGGTTTTTATCAAAGAAATCGACAGCCAAAACTATAAAATCAGCCTTCGCTCCCAAAATGAAACCAACATTCTCCCCGTTGCTCACGCTTTCGGCGGAGGAGGTCATTTAAAGGCAGCCGGCTTTAAAATCAAAGGAGATTTTACAACGGTTCGTCAGATCGTCATCGATTTCATCCGGGATTATCTTTCCTCAAAATCAACTACCCACGATTCATTACACGTATAAAACCATGCAGGGTGGAATCTTACATATCTATAAACCAGTCGGCGTTACATCCCACGCTCTGGTCGAAAGAATACGGAGTATTATAAAACTCAAGGTGGGTCACACTGGAACGCTGGATCCATTTGCTCGTGGAAATATGCTTCTGTGTTGGGGAAAGGGGACTCGCTTTACCTCCTTTTTTCAAGAACTTCCCAAAACCTATCACGCCTGGATACGCTTTGGCATTGCCACCGATTCCTATGATGTTCAAGGGCAATTTTGCAGTTTTTCCGATCAAACGATCGATATCGATACCCTGATCAATGTCCTGTCTTCATATCGAGGGAAAAAAATACAAACCATCCCTCCTTTTTCTGCTACTAAATTTCAGGGTCGTCGGCTTTACCAATATGCCCGCAAAGGAGAGAAAACACCGACGTTGAAAAAAGAAATCACAATCTATGATTTGGAAGTGATACAGGTTCAATCTGGTTCCTATCCTGAGGTGGAGGTAGGTATCACCTGTTCCAGTGGGACCTATATCCGCAGTCTGGCTCACGAAATTGGTGAGCAATTGGGAATCGGTGGGTATGTTTATTCACTGCGAAGAGAGGAAATCGGGCGTTTCTCCTGGTTGGAAAGCATTGACGTGTCGGATCCTTTTCTCAGTCGCGATACCCTTCTTCAACGGTCCATCCCGATTGATCGGGCTTTATATTGGGTTCCATCTGTTCGTTTGAACGATGAGGAGGCGTTCAAACTCCGACAGGGAAATTTCATCCCTCTGAATGAATCCCTATTTAGTGAAAAGAATCAGCGAATCAAGGTCTATAATCATAATGGTTTTATCGGTGTGGCTCGTCTCAATCGAGAGAGAGGTATCCTCTGCCCCGAAATTATTCTGATCGAGGACAATCATGGTATTGAATAAAGGCTTCCACAAATCCCTTACCGATTCGATTGTTGCGCTTGGTTTTTTTGATGGAGTTCATATCGGCCATCAAGCGGTATTGAACCGGGCAGCTATCTTAGCTCAAGAAAATAAAAAACATTTACGAATCGTCACGTTCTATCCACATCCCCGGAATTTTATTGGCCACCACCCATCGGTGAAATATTTAACCACCTATATCGAAAAATATCATCTTCTTCAAAAGTTCTATCCCGGATGTGAAATTTTTTATATTCGCTTTGATAAACAGCTTCGATATACGAATCCGATTGCCTTCCTCCGTCTTCTCTGCGATTGGTTTGAACCATTAGCGGTTTTTACTGGAGAAAACTTCCGATTTGGATATAAGGCCAAAGGCAATTCCCTGCTTTTGCAATCTTTTTTCCAAAAGCAGGGAATTGTGGCCGCCATTATTCCATCTGTATATCAGAGTGGAAACGTCATTTCCAGTACTATTATCCGACAGCATATTGAAAATGGTGACATTTCTCACGCCAATGCCGCCTTAGGTTACTCTTTCACCATTAGGGGTCGTATCATCAAAGGAAAAAAAATTGGAAGCCGGATTGGTTTTCCTACGGCGAACCTTTACCCCTCCTCGTCGAAAATCATGCCACCTCACGGAGTCTATTTTGGAACAACCGATCTTGAGGGAGTGGAGTATCCCTCTCTTATCTATATCGGTACCAAACCTACCATTGTCGCTAATCGACGCCCAATCGTCGAAGCTCACATCCCCCATTGGCATCATCAATACCTCTATCGAGAAAGGGTGAACGTCAATATTGTCCACTTCTGGCGAAAAGAAAAAGTATTTCCATCTCTTGACGCGCTCAAAGAGCAAATAGCCGTTGACCAAGCCGCGTTTGACGCGTATTTACAGCATACCCAGGGTATGATAAACTACCATTCGAATGGAATCAAATTGGAGGTGTAATGTAAATTGGCTCTTACCAAAGAAAGAAAAATTGAGCTCATAGAACAATTTAAAAATCATGATGGGGATACCGGATCCCCTGAGGTCCAAATTGCTTTACTGACCGAAAGAATTCGAGAATTGACTGAACATTTAAAAATCCATACCAAGGATTATCATTCTCGCCGTGGTTTGTTTATGATGGTTGGTCAGCGTCGGAGATTATTGAATTATCTAAAGAAATATCATGTCGATCGTTACTATATTATCCTTGAAAAATTATCATTGAGAAAGTAAGAGGAGGTTGTTGAAGATAAACAGAATAGAACTTGAATTTGGTGAACAGAATTGTATTATTGAACAGGGAAAATTAGCCAAGCAAGCCGGGGGATCGGTTTTGGTCCAGTACGGCGACACGGTCGTATTGGTGACCGCTACTGCATCCGATGAACCAAAGGAAGACATTGATTTTACCCCACTGTTGGTTGATTATGAAGAGCGCTTTTATGCCGCCGGGAAGATTCCCGGAGGATTTTTTAAGCGCGAAGGGAGACCACGGGTTGATGCCATCCTGAACGGGCGGCTTATCGATCGATCTATCCGTCCTCTTTTCCCGGCGTTGTTTCGCAACGACATCCAGGTCATAACCACTGTCCTATCGGTTGACGAAAATAATCCTCCCGAGGTTTTGGGTATTGTCGGTGCTTCTCTGGCATTAGGTATTTCTGAGATTCCTTTTGACGGTCCGATTGGTGCGTGCCGGATAGGGCTCATCGGAGATCAATACCTCATCAATCCTTCCCTGGAACAACTCACTCAGAGTCGTCTGGATATGGTGATAGCCGGTTCGGAAGAGGGCATCACCATGATCGAAGCCGGCGCCAAGGAAACCTCCGAAGCGGAGATTGCTCAAGCCCTTAAAACCGGTTATGAACATATTGTTCGGATGATTCATAATCAGAAGGATGTTATCTCCAAGTGGGGAAAATCGAAAATCGAAGTGAAATCACCGGTCTTCCTTTCTCAAATCGAAGACTGGATTCGGAGTCACTATGAAGGAAAAATCAATGACACCATAACCATCTTCGAAAAATCCGAACGTCAAAAATCCTTGATCCAGCTTTTGAACCAAGCCACTCAGGAAGCCGCGCTCACTTTTGAAAACCTGCAAGGCTTTACATTAAACTGGGAAAAAATCGTCAAGGAGAAAGTCCAAGATCATCTTTTTACCACCGGTCTCAGGCAGGATGGAAGGCGTCCCGATGAAATCCGTTCGATCGCTTGTGAGGTAGGCATTCTTCCCCGCACCCATGGATCGGCTCTTTTTACCCGTGGTCAGACTCAAGCCCTGGTCATCACCACCCTGGGGGCAACCAGCGAAGGCCAAAAAGTAGACGGTCTACAAGATGAAGAAGCCAAGCGTTTCATGCTCCATTATAATTTTCCCCCATACAGTACTGGTGAAGCGAAACCGATGAGAGGGCCAGGTCGACGTGAAATTGGGCATGGTGCTCTGGCAGAGAGAGCTTTGGAATACTTTATTCCTTCCGAAACCGAATTTCCCTATGCCATTCGTATCGTTTCCGAAATTTTAGAATCAAATGGCTCCTCTTCCATGGCAACCGTCTGCGGAGGAAGCTTATCATTGATGAATGCCGGCGTTCCAATTCGTTCCGCCTGTGCTGGTCTCTCAATCGGATTGATGCGGAATGGGGATTCCAACATCCTGTTAAGAGATATCCTTGGCTCCGAAGACCATTATGGCGAAATGGATTTTAAAGTCGCCGGAAGTCGAAAGGGAGTCACCGCTATTCAGCTCGACGTGAAAAACCGGGGTTTGAGCTGGGAACTATTAACCCAGGCTCTCGAAGAAGCCAAATCCGGTCGAATTCATATTTTGGATATCATGGACGCTGTGATCGGCAAACCACAAGCGTCGCTCTCTCCCTATGCTCCCAAAATCGGAATCATTGAAATCAATCCGGATCGCATCGGATCGGTCATCGGTCCCGGTGGAAAAATTATCAAAAAAATCGTTGACGAAACCGGAGCCATTATCGATATTCAAGACGACGGAAAAATCATCATTTTTTCCCGAAATGACGAAGGCAAAGAGAAAGCCATCGAAATGATTAAAAACATCACTCAAGAAGTTGAAATCGGAAAGGTCTATTTAGGCCGAGTCACCAAAACTACTGATTTCGGCGCCTTTGTCGAAATTTTCCCGGGTAGGGAAGGGCTGTGTCACATTTCTCAACTCGCTCGTGAGCGAATACGGAAAACCGAAGACGTGGTGAAAACCGGTGATGACATTTTAGTGAAGGTAATCGGCATTGATTCTTTCGGTAAAATTTCCTTGAGCCATAAGGATACTTTGTCTGATGCCTCTTCATTCCCGAAAGACACCTCACGCTCGAAGGAAAGGCCCAGGCATTATCCGAAAAGAGAAAATGAATAGAGTGTTCAATCGATAAGAATGCTTTCAAAAAAAAACAAGATTCTCATTGACACTTTTCTAATCGTTTTTGGGGCATATGCTTTATTAGCACTTGCTTCTTTTGATGTAGGCATCTTAGGAGAACTGATTAAAAATAAATTCCTCTACATATTTGGTATTGGTGCCTATATTATCCCCTTTTATCTCTTTTACTTGGGCTACGAAGTCTCTATTTACCAGCATCCCGGTCGATTTCGATCCTGGAGTCGAATCACCGGGATTACCCTCTGGTTTCTCATCTTTTTGACCGTCAGCCAGTGGCAAGCCAGCCATTCTGGTTTTACTCTCAAATCGGGAGACTTCGGTGGCTGGGTCGGAATGACTTTATACGGTTTTTTCAATTATTATCTCGGATCCTCCGGGTTGTTTTTGGTTTTATTCTTGTTCTCTTTTGTAAGTACTTTCATCATCGGAGAGGGGAGATGGATACGCTATTTCCTGTCGCTGGTCAAACAGTGTAAAAAGATCTTCCCCTGGTATACAACAGCGGATAAATTGCAAGAAGGGTGGACGCCCCCAGTCAGGAAAGAAACTAAAACTGTCATGACCAAGGCGATTACCGTTCTTAAATCCAAACCATCCACCGCTCCAACTCCGATTAAAATGGACACACTCTCACCAATGAGCCAAAAAGTGGGCGATGATATCTTTCATCTCGAAGAATTCGATATCGAACCCCCTGCCGAGCCCCTCCCAACGGTAGTTGCGCCTCCCGCTCCTGAAAAGAGTGGAGTATCAATTCACAAAATGAAGCAGAGAAGGGGAGCAGAGTGGAGTCTTCCCAATCTGAGTATTCTCAATGATTATCCTTCTCGGGGCGAGCGCGTTTCTCGGGATGAGATCACCGCGGGCATAAAAAAGTTGGAACAAACCTTCCTTGAATTTAATGTCCCGGGGAAAGTTGTCAATGTTCGCATTGGTCCCACTATCACCCGTTATGAGTTCCAACCAGCTCCGGGAATTAAAGTCAATAAAATCGTTGCTCTTTCCAATGATATCGCACTTGCTTTTGCAGCAGCAGCGGTACGGATTGAGGCACCCATTCCAGGGCGATCGGCGGTCGGAATTGAAATTCCGAATGAAAACAAGGAAATCGTATCTCTAAAAGATTTGTTGGAAACCACTCATTTTATGAAAGACGCCTCACCGCTTTCAATCGTTATCGGGAAAGATGTTATTGGAAGACCTTTGGTTTGTGATCTACGCGATATGCCTCATCTTCTCATCGCTGGAGCAACTGGCTCCGGGAAAAGTGTGTGCATTAATGTCATTTTAGCCAGCTTGCTCTATAAAGCCGATCCCAATCAGGTTCGCATTGCTATGGTTGATCCAAAACGAGTTGAGCTATCGGTGTATACCGATCTCCCTCATCTTTGTGTTCCTGTGATATCAGACGTTCGTTGGGTGGTGAAGTTTCTCAAATGGTTATGCCGGGAAATGGATACTCGATATAAAATGCTTTCCGACTTATCCACCCGCAATATTGAAGAATATAATAAAATGGTAGAGGAATACGAGCGTTTGCCCTATGTGGTGGTCATCATCGATGAACTCGCTGACTTAATGATGACCGCACCATCTGATGTTGAATCCTATATCTGTCGATTGGCACAAATGGCCCGGGCGGTTGGAATTCATTTGGTCGTCGCCACCCAGCGTCCCTCGGTGGATGTTATTACTGGGCTAATTAAAGCCAATTTCCCTTCACGGATATCATTTGCGGTTTCTTCTCAAGCTGATTCCAAAACTATTCTGGATGGATCAGGAGCGGAAAAGCTGCTCGGGAACGGAGACATGTTGTTTTCTCCGGTGGGAGTGAATAAATCCATTCGAGGGCAGGGGGCATATATCAGTACTGCAGAAACCAAAAAAATCGTTGAACACTGGCTCAATCAGAGGGGAGAGATTTTTTATTCCATGGATTTTGTTATGAAAGAAAACGTGGCCGAATCGGCAGAGGAAGATGAAGAATTGTATCGAGAGGCAGTGTCAGTCGTGATTGAAAATGGCAAAGCTTCCACTTCCTTGATACAACGACGTTTGCGAATTGGTTTTAATCGTGCTGCCCGATTAATCGAACGGATGGAAAGAGAAGGTTTGGTTGGTCCTTACGAGGGAAGCAAACCGAGAAAAGTAATAGCAAATAGAGGGGACGATATTTCATGAATGATGAAAAATTATTGGGAATAGGGAAGTTGCTTAAGAGTAAACGAGAAGAATTAGGATTATCTCTTCAAGAAGTCGAACAACAAACCCTCATCAATAGAAAATATCTGGTGGCCTTAGAAGAAGAGAGGTGGGAGGATCTTCCCGGTCACTCATATATTTATGGATACATAAAAATCTATGGACGAATCTTGAATTGCGACCCGAAAGTCCTCAAAGAACAATTTCAACACTCCATGCCCAACCCTCCCAAAACCGAAGCTCCCAAAAACTCTTCCCGCGCTTTCACTCCGGTAAACGCTTCAATATTTAAAAAAATTCTCTATTTTTTGATAATTACTGCAGCAGTTTTTACCACTCTCTATGTTTCCATAGAAGTAAGAAAAGATGGAATTATTGCCGATTCCACACCGCTCATCATTGTCACCACCAGTAATCCGGAGGGGTCTCCCTTGGTGACTCTTGGCACTGAACCGACCCCATTGGTTCAGGATATCACTCCCTCGCCCAGCCCGCCTTATGCACTTCAGGTGGTATTGCGACCTGAGGATGTTGCCTATCTTGACATGACATCGACCGACAACCGTAAAATTTTTTCCGGTGTTTTAGTTCCTCAGAAAGAATACTCATTTCGGAGCAACAGTCCTCTCATTCTCTCTTTCCTGAATGGGTCAAAAGTAAAAGTCATTCATAACGGTACCGATGCTGGATATCTTGCTGATAATGATCAGAGAACAGAAAGAACTTTTCGTCCATGAAAAGCATGGCTTTTATCACTCTGGGATGTGACAAAAATTTGGTCGATTCCGAGGTTGCCTTGGGAAAACTTCTTTCTTCTGGATACAATACCATTACTACTCCTGAGGAAGCTGACTTGGTGATTGTAAATACCTGTGCTTTTATTCCTTCGGCATGTGAAGAAAGCGAGTCCTGGATCGAGAAAATCATCCGTCTCAAACGATCCGATCCCAAAAAAACGTTGGCTATCCTCGGATGTTATGTCCAACGATTCGGTAAAAATTTACCAAACAAATATCCCGAGATTGACTTCTGGATTGGAGTAAACGATTTCCCTAAAATTGCCGATATCATCTCTCACCACCGGGATCAGAAAGTCTATATTGACCAGGCACCCTTTTTATATAACGAGCAAACCGAGCGTATACTCTCTACCCCCTCTCACTATGCCTATATCAAAATCGCTGAAGGGTGTAATCATCGTTGCAGCTATTGTCTTATTCCTACCATTCGTGGAAAACAACGGAGTCGTCCCATCGAATCCATTCAAAAAGAAGTCATCAATTTGGTCAATCTGGGAGTAAAAGAGATCATTTTAGTCGCTCAAGATGTGGGATCCTATGGGGTGGACCTGACTGGAAAGAGAATGTTAGCGAATCTATTGCGTACTTTCGACCAATTGGTTCCCAACCGGGTTTGGATCCGGTTACTCTATGTCTCTCCGGATAGCATCAATGATGAATTGATTGAAGTGTTGGCTTCGTCAACCAAAATTTGTAAATACCTTGATGTTCCTCTCCAACACGTCGATAGCACCATTCTCAAAGCCATGAACCGACCATCAGATATCGAGTCTATCCTCAAAAAATTGAGTCACCTTCGTCAGTCGGTTCCCGGTATTTTTCTACGCACCACCTTTATGGTGGGGTTCCCTGGAGAAACCGAGTCGGCATTTCACTCATTGTTATCGGCGGTGAAGTCTTTCCGGTTTGAACGGTTAGGATGCTTCACCTATTCTGAACAGCCTGAAACTCCAGCCAGCCAACTCTCATCTCCAGTCGAAGACAGTATAAAAATGGAAAGATATCATCGACTCATGAAAATCCAGGAAGACATCGTGAGTGATTTTCATCGATCATTAGTAGGGAAAACTCTGGAATTTATTCTCGATGATGGTCCTTTTTCCAATAAAAAACCTTATTTCTATGGACGGACCTATGGCGATGCACCTGATGTCGATGGGCGAATAAAACTCACCCTCCGTGACAAAACCATTTCTTGCCACCCTGGAGATATTTTAAACGGAATGGTAACTAAAAGCGATCGCTACGATTTGGAAGGAGTTTATCCATGAAATCGGCCATTCTCTGTATCGGTACTGAAATAACCAGCGGGTTAGTGAAAGACGCCAATGCTTCCTTTTTATCTCAAAATCTGACCAGAGTTGGTCTTTCCCCCAAATATATTCTTTTTGCTCCCGATCATGCTGAATCCATCCTCAAAGCGCTGGATTTTTATCTTGACGATGAGGAAATTCAATGCATACTCATCACCGGTGGTCTCGGTCCCACCGAGGATGATTTAACCCGAGAAATCCTCTCCGATAAGTTTAGAAAAAAACTGGTTTTTATTCCGCGGGAGTGGGATAAAATTGTTCAATTCTATCACCGGCTACGAAATACCATTCCTCCGGAAAACAATAAAAAACAAGCATATATCCCGGAGGGATCAGCCCTTTTAGAAAATCCGATTGGAACCGCTCCCGGATTCATGATCCAATTTCAAAATAAAAAAATCTTTGCCGTTCCTGGTGTTCCCAAAGAAACTGAATTTTTCTGGCCTCTCATTGAAGAACGGCTTCCATCAAATGATTCTCAATTCTATCGGACTGAAATGGTAAAAATCTGTGGCATTGGTGAATCGCAATTCGGTACCGATATTCAATCGCTGCTCAATCATCTTCCCCAATCTCTCCATCCAGCGTATCTTCCCTTTTTCGGTGAAGTCTGGTTTTATCTTTACTCCTACCGCAAAGATCCCGAACTCATCAACCAGGCAGAAACCATCATTAAAAAAATAAAAACCAATTGGAGACAGTATCTCTTTTCCGATTGGGGTGAAAACTTGGAAGAAGCCTGTGGGAACTTACTGAGAAAATTGGGGTTAACCGTCGCCACCGCAGAATCCTGTACTGGGGGGTTTTTGAGTCATCGTCTCACCAACATTCCCGGAAGCTCGCATTATTTTAACCGCGGGTATATCGTGTATAGCAATCAAGCCAAATCCGAGGATCTCGATGTTTCTTCCACTTTGATCACCACCCATGGTGCAGTATCCGAAGAAGTCGCTCGCGCCTTAGCCGAAGGAGTAAGAAAAAAAACCGGAGCCGACCTTGGTATCGGCATCACCGGTATTGCCGGTCCGGATGGTAGTTCTCAAGAAAAGCCTGTGGGTCTGGTGTATATTGCCCTTGCCAACCAACAATCGACAGTGGTGAAGAAACAGCTTTTTTCGGGTGATCGACTAACGATAAAAACCCTTTCCACACAAACCGCATTAACCATGCTCTATTTCCATCTGCAGGAGAAGATTCCCCATGGACAATAACGTGATTCGTTGTTTTGTCGCCTTTGACTTCCCTACGGAAGCGAAAGAACACATTCGATCGGTTATTGAAAGCAATCAAAAACGGTTTCCTCATGCTCGTTGGGTTTCAATCAACCGCATCCACATCACTCTTCAATTTTTCCCAGCTTTATCAGCTTCTCAGGTCAATCAGGTCAGGATGGTTCTCCAGGAAATAGCGCTTCCTCTCAATGCTTTTGGATTCACTCTCCAACAACTCGGTGCTTTTTCATCCTGGAAAAAAGTCCGTGTGCTTTGGATCGGAGTCGACGACCATTCAAGTAAAATGATGAAAAAGATAGCATTTCTCTTGAAAAAAGGATGCTCAACTGGCGGCATCGAAATCGAAGATGAAACCCACGAATTTTCCCCTCACATTACTCTGGCACGATTCAAAAATCCGACTGCAATCCAACCCGAGCAACTGATTCAGCCCTCATTCTATACGACACAAATTCGGCAATTATCGTTTTACCAAAGCACGCTCACTCCCCAGGGACCGATCTATACCCCTTTAGATATTTTCACATTGAAAGAGGTGAAATAATTGAGCGAAAAAGAAGACATGGTGAAACAAGCCATCAGCATGATCGAAAAGAAATATGGAAAAGGAGCCATTATGCTCTTGAATCAGGAAACCATGGCTGCCGATGTCGAGATCATTAAAACCGGATCGGTACTCCTCAATATAGCCCTGGGTGTAGGCGGTATTCCCCGGGGGAGAGTAGTGGAAATCTATGGACCAGAAGCCTCAGGGAAAACCACCATCGCTCTGCATATTATTGCCGAAGCCCAGAAAAAAGGTGGGATAGCTGCCTTTATCGATGCCGAACATGCGTTAGATCCCACTTATGCCGGAAAAATCGGAGTCCAAGTCGATAAACTCCTGATATCTCAGCCCAGTACTGCCGAAGAAGCACTGGATATTGTTGATACTTTAGTTCGAAGTGGAGCAGTTGATGTCGTGGTTTTGGATTCGGTGGCCGCCCTGGTACCGCGTGCCGAATTAGAAGGAACCATCGGTGAGCAAACTATCGGTTTGCAGGCACGGCTCATGTCTCAAGCCTTACGGAAACTGACCGGATACATTAGCAAAACCCATACTGTCGCTATTTTTGTAAATCAACTCCGGGAGAATATCGGAAATATTTACGGCCCGACCGAAACCACTCCAGGAGGGAGAGCTCTCAAATTTTATGCCAGTGTCAGGATCGATGTCCGCAAAAGAGATTTTATCAGGATTTCTGATAATGAAATTATCGGTACCAAAACCCGGGTGAAAGTGGTGAAGAATAAAGTAGCTTCTCCTTTCAAAGAGGTAGAGATCGAACTTATTTACGGTGAGGGGATATCTCGAGAAGGGGAGGTCCTGACTCTGGGAGAGAATGTCGGTTTCATCAAACGGTCAGGAAGCTGGTTCTCATTCGAAGATTACCGCCTGGGACAGGGAAGAGAAAACGCCCGGGCTTTCCTTAAAGAAAACCCTGATGTAGCTAATCAAATTCTTGTTGCTACTCTTGAAAAAATGAACGTTAATCCCAATTTAGCCATGAATTGACATGAAAAAGAAAAAGATGACGGTCCAAGAAAGGACCGCTTGGTATCTAAACAAACGATTATTCACAAAAAAAGGCCTCAGGGAAAAATTGATTCAGGAGGGTTATTCGTATCCAGAAATTGAAGAATCCCTGGAGTCGTTCGCAAACGATGGCTATCTCGACGATGACTATTTTATAAAAACCTACCTGGAAGAAAAAAGGCGAAGCCATCCCCACGGGTATTGGGCATATAAAATGGACTTGAAAAGATTGGGTATCGAAGAAAACCATTTAGAAAGATTACGCGCAGAATTTTATCCGTTTTCTGAAGAGGTGAAAGATGGGGTTGCTCTTTTGCGAAAATGGTCTCAATTCGGTGAGAGTCAAAAGATAAAATTGATTCATCGTTTGGTTAGAAGAGGTTTTAACTCAGATGCTGCTGAAGAATCTTGGTCACAGTTCCAGGAAACAATGGAAGAAGAGCAACCTTGACTTGCCTCCTATCCTTCATTAGAATAATTTGTATGCTGGTTTTGAGGATTTTGACAACCGACGGTGAATTATTCATCAATTAATAAATAAGAACAAAGAACCGATTGTTCTATCGATACAGTAAACGAAAGGTTCTAAAAGATAGTTTACTCTCTTTTCATTCGTTTTGCCAACGATCGATTTTCTGCTCAACCAGTTCTACTTGAACAACCATTCAGAGAACTGGTTTTCTTTAATTTAAAGAGGTTTTTTCATTCGTACTTTGAAAACTGAATAAGGGGTGATCGCACAAATGCTGCTTTTATATATATTCATAGGAATTGTCATAGGAACCGTGGTAGGATTTGGGACCGGTATATTTTATAAAACGATGCAACTCCAAAAACGAAAAGAAGATGTGAAGCAAAAAATTGAGGAGATGCTTCAGGATGCCAGCCGCGAAGCCGAAGCGATGAAAAAGGAAGCCCTTCTGAGCTCAAAAGAAGAGATCCTCCGAGAAAAACAGAGTCTTGAAGAAGAAATCCGTAAAAAACGGAAAGACCTGCAAGGCTTAGAATCTCGCTTATTAAGAAGAGAAGAAATGTTGGAACGGCGCGTCGATCAAGCGGAAAAAAGGGAAAACACCTTGCAAAAAATGCAGGAAGAAACTCAGAGAATCCGACAAGAAGTAGAAGAAATGAAAGCCAGAGAAGTGGACGAATTGGCTCGTATCGCTGGATTAACCATAGAAGACGCTCGAAACGAATTGCTTGACCGTTTAGAAAAAAACCTCATATATGAAACCGGCTTGAAAATCAAAGAAGCTGAAGAAATCGCTAAAAAAGAAGCGGAGAAAAATGCACGAGAGATCGTGGTTCAGACAGTCCAAAGATATGCCGCCGAATATACCGCTGAAAATACCGTCTCCATCGTCACTCTCCCCAACGATGACATGAAAGGCAGAATCATTGGACGAGAGGGGAGAAATATCCGCACTTTTGAAATGATGACCGGAGTTGATCTGATTATCGATGATACGCCGGAAGCGGTTATTATATCATCATTTGATCCTATCCGAAGAGAAATCGCACGTATTGCTTTGGAGAAATTGATTGTTGATGGACGCATCCATCCGGCTCGAATTGAAGAGCTCATTGAACGAGCCAAATCTCAGGTGGAAGAAAAAATCATCCAGGAAGGGGAGCAGGCACTGTTCGATACCGGCATGAAAAACGTCAACACCGATTTGGTCAAGCTCTTAGGGAAATTGTATTATCGAACCAGTTATGGTCAAAATGTACTTCAACATTCAAAAGAGGTGACTCATTTCGCCGGTATTATGGCAGCTGAACTCGGGCTCAATGTTCACTTGGCGAAAAGAGCCGGTCTTCTCCACGATATCGGGAAAGCACTCGATCATGAAATCGAAGGACCACATGCGAAAATTGGGGCGGAACTGGTTGGGCGGTATGGTGAAAAATGGGAAATCGTTCATGCAATCGAGGCTCACCATAACGATATCGAACCGCAAACTATTGAAGCAGTTCTCATTCAGGCTGCTGACGCGATTTCAGCTTCACGCCCAGGTGCACGAAGAGAAAGTCTGGAGGCCTATATAAAACGATTGGAGCAATTAGAAAAAATTTCGAATTCCTTTGATGGAGTAGAAAAATCATATGCCATTCAGGCAGGTCGTGAAGTACGTATCATCGTGAAACCAGACCGGATCGATGATATTCTGTCAGCAAAGTTAGCCCGTGATATTGTCAAAAAAATCGAAAAAGAACTCGAATACCCGGGTCAAATTAAAGTGACCGTTATTCGTGAAACCCGAGCCGTAGAATATGCTAAATAGGGGGAATCTGTATTGCGATTTCTCATTATAGGAGACGTCATTGGAAAACCCGGCCGAAAGATTGTGGGAGACAAACTCAAAGAGATAAAGAAAAAGCATGCAATCGACGGGGTGATCGTCAATGGCGAAAACTCCGCCGGTGGGCTGGGGATTACCCCCGAAACCTGTGAAGAGCTATTACATTACGGAATCGATGTTATTACCACCGGGAACCATATTTGGGATAAAAAGGAGATTTTACCCTATATTGATACTCAGGAAAAACTCCTTCGCCCACTCAATTATCCTCCCGGCGTTCCTGGATATGGTTCGATTCTTCTGAATAATAATCACCAGAAGTGGGCAGTGATTAATTTGAGCGGACGGGTTTTCATGTCACCACTCGATTGTCCATTTCAAGCAGTAGATAAAGAGTTAGAAATTTTACGTAAAGAAACCAACATCATCCTTATCGATTTTCATGCTGAAGCAACCTCAGAAAAAATTGCTTTTGGTTGGTATTGTGACGGACGAGTATCCTGTGTGGTCGGAACCCATACCCATGTGGTCACCGCCGATGAAAAAATTCTTCCCGGTGGAACCGCTTATATCACCGATATCGGGATGACCGGTGCCCATCAATCAGTCATCGGCATTGAAACCAAACAGATTTTAAGCCGGTTCTTAACTCAAATACCCGTGAAATATACTGTCGCGAAAGAGGATGTCATCCTAAACGGTGTCATTGTTGAAGTCGATGATCAAACCGGAAAGTCGCTATCGATTTCACGATTTGCACTGAGATGACGTGTTCATCTTCAGATTCATTTAAACTCCAATAAGGAGGGTTTACACAGGTGGAAGTGCTCAAAGTTTCTTCAAAATCAAATCCAAATGCAGTTGCTGGTGCATTAGCAGGCGTCATTCGAGAAAAACAAATTGCTGAAATACAAGCGATCGGAGCCGGTGCCGTTAACCAGGCGATAAAAGCGATTTCTATTGCTCGAGGGTTCTTAGCTCCCAGCGGCGTTGATTTGGTATGCATCCCAGCTTTCACCGACATCACCATTGATGGCGATGAAAGAACCGCGATAAAACTCATCGTGAAACCTTGGAAAAAGTAATCCCAAACGGGAATAAAGCCTGTACTTGAATACCTCCATTCGTACAGGCTTTATTATTTTAGAAGAGACATTCATGCCAGGTAAATACCCGGACCTTTTTAAAAATGAAGATTCCAATTCTATCCTGGAAATACAGTGAGTCGTGAATCGTGAATAGTGAACAGTTTAAAAATCACCCTCATCCTCACCCTCTCCCTTTGGATAAAGGGAGATAAGAGAGGGCTTTGTGGTTTTTTAAGTTGAGGAGAATATGACTTTTTATTTTGAAACTTTTGGATGCCAAATGAACAAAAGCCGGAGCGATCATTTGGCCTTTGTGATGGTTCAAAATGGGTATATACCGGCCGAAAACCGAGAGTCCGCCGACATCATCCTGTTTAATACCTGTGCAGTTCGCGAACACGCTTCTGAACGGGCAATCAGCGTCATCCAGAAGACGATAGAAGATAATAAACCGCAGTCATCGCTCTATCCCATCATCGTCATATTTGGATGTCTCAGTCAATTTCTCGGTGAACGGCTGAAAAAAAGAGTTCCCCGTGCCGATATCATCATCGGAACTCAGAATATCGATCGTTTGCCTCAATACCTTCTGGATAGAGTCGAGAAAAAAACACCGATTATGGATTTGGATCCAAACCCATTCTCAACGGTGTTTGACGAAAAGGGGTATCTACGAAACCGAACCGATATTTCCACCTTTCTCCCCATAACCTATGGATGCGACAACTTCTGTAGTTATTGTGTCGTCCCGTATACCACCGGTCGCCAACGCAGCAAACCACTTTCCACCATTTTGGCTGAAATGGAAACCATCGTGGAAGAGGGTTTCAAAGAAATCACTCTGTTAGGACAGAATGTCAATAGTTACGGAAAAGACCTCGACATCAAATATGGTTTTGAAACCCTTCTTGAAGCCATCGATCGCCGGTTTGGTCACACTTCAGTCTGGATCCGTTATTTAACCTCTCATCCCCGGGACATGAGACCATCAATCATCGTTACCGTCAAAAACTCACCAATCATTGGTCGCTATTTTCATTTGCCATTACAAGCTGGTTCCAACATCATTCTTCATTCAATGAACCGGGGATACACCCAGGAACATTATTTACAGCTGGTTCAGACCATCAGAGAAACCCTGCCAGAAGCGGGGGTTGGAACCGATATCATTGTCGGCTTTCCCGGTGAAACTGACCGGGATTTTTTAGAAACCCTCCAGGTGGTACAACGCGCTCAATTTGATCAGGCGTATACGTATGTCTATTCCCCCCGGCCTGGAACCCATGCTTTTCAATTATCTGATACGATTCCGATGAGTGAAAAAAAACGGAGACTCCAATTTCTGAATGACACACTTTCCCAAATTCACCAGCAAAAAATCAAGACCTTGATCGGAAAGAGATTCGTGATTTTGATCGACCAAAAAAGTGACCAGTATTTTTCGGGTCGGACCTCATCCAACCACAGAATCTCTTTTATCACCCATTCCCAGCTTTCCCTGGGCTCCAAAGTCTCAGTCATCGTGAAGGATATCCAGCAGGGGAAACTGATTGGTGATCTCATCGATGCTCATCATTGAACCCATCATTTGCTTAGTGGGACCAACCGCCAGTGGGAAAACCGAGCTCTCCCTTCATATTGCACAAAAATTAGGGAATATCGAGATCATCTATGCCGATTCGATGGCTCTCTATAAATACTTGGATATTGGTACTGCCAAGCCAACCACCAAACAACGAGCTCTGGTCCCTCATCATTTAATCGACATTTTAGAGCCAACTGAACGCTGGAGCTCATTCCGTTTTCGAGCCGAGGCTATAGCTTGCATGGCTGCTATACGTGAGCGCAAAAACCTTCCCATGGTGGTGGGAGGAACCGGGTTTTATGTGAAAAGTCTCTATCAGCCGCTCATCGCCAAGGGAAGCCCAGCCAATGTGAACCTGCGTCGCGTCCTGGAACGGTTGACCAACCTCCAATTGTATGCCAGCCTGCAAGCCGTTGATCCGCCTCGGGCACGACACATCGGGAAAAACGATCGGAAACGCCTTGTTCGTGCCTTGGAAATATATATCCAAACCGGTTTACCGCCGACATCATTTGAAAAAAGCAGTCAATTTGCCCAAAACCAACACTCCCGGTATATCCTGATAGGAATTTTTATGAATCGTATTGAAATAAAAAAAAGAATTCATGAACGAACCAATAAAATGTTCGCTGAGGGGCTCATTCAGGAAACTCAACAGTTGCTCAATAAAGGATACTCAGCAGATGTTCCGGCTTTGAATAACTTTACCTATCGACCTATCATCCAGTATATACAGGGAAAAATAAGCTTCTCCGAAGCCAGACAACGCATCATTATCAGTACCGGCCAGTATCTAAAAAGGCAGGAAACCTGGTTTCGGAAAGTTCCAGTGCATTGGATATCCACCGAAGGAAAAAATAACGATATAATATGTGATGAAATCATTGATTGGTATCTCAAGATGAAGTCAGGAGGTTGATACTATGACGGAAACTTCCCAAGAAAAATTGGAACCTCAAAAAATTATCGATCTCGGTTTCTATTTTTTAAACGTATTGCAAGCCAAAGCCTGGCAGTATCTGGGATTGATGGTTCATCCGGAAAATGGTGAAATCCGGTTTGATCTGACTGAAGCGCGACGAGCCATCGATTTATTCGACATTATTTATGAAAATCTCAAAAACGATTTTCCGGTTGATATCAAAAGAGAGATGGATATGCAACTCACCAATTTGCGGTTGAATTATGTGGAAAAAATGAAGAAAGAAGAGGAGAAAAAAGGTGGATCATAAATTTTACATAATATACATTATGGGAACCACTATCAATTATACACGATCGACATTTACCCGGGCAACCTGGCGAAGTTTCCCGGTTGCCCCTTTATGAACGGTACAGCATACCCGGATCTTTCCATCCGGCAAGTATTCCAAATTCTCGATATAGCCATGCCGATAGATTTCTTTCTCCACCGTTGGAAGATCTCCATAACTCACCAAGAGCTGGAGATGCTCATACTGATCGACCAATACCTTTTTAATCAGCTCGAGCAAGTTCTCCAAACCGATTTTTTTCTCAGCCGAAACCATTGCCCAGGGATATTCGTCGAATAATTCTTTTTCTACCCCGGGTAAGAGATCGACTCTGTCTATTTTATTAAAGATGATGATTTTTGGCCGGTAAGAAATGCCCACGTCCTGAAGGATTTGATTGATAACCTTATAATGAGTGGTATAATTCGGATCCGAAATATCCAGTACTTCCAATATGCAATCGGCATCGTTGATTTCATCCAGGGTTGCACGAAAGGCATCGATCAGAGTGTCGGGCATTTCCCGAATAAATCCCACGGTATCAGTAAAAATAACCTGACCGATTCCTGGAAGATACGATTTGCGGGCCGATGGATCGAGGGTGGCAAACATCCGATCCTCAGTATAGGCATGAGCGTTGGCCAGACTGTTTAATAACGTCGATTTTCCGGCATTGGTATAGCCAACGATAGCAATTATCGGAAGATTTCGCTTCAAGCGCAGTGATTTTTGCACCAGTCGGTGACGGTTGATGCGCTTTAATTCTTTATTAAGTTGAGCAATTTTTTCTTTGATCCGCCTTCTTTCGGCTTCGATCTTTTGTTCTCCTGGTCCTCGAGTACCGATTCCACCTCCTAACCGTGACATTTCTTTGCCCTTTCCCACCAACCGGCTCAGTTGATAGTGCAGTTGAGCCACTTCGACCTTAATTTTTCCTTCCGAGGTTCTGGCACGGGCGGCAAAAATCCGATGAATGAGAGCAATTTTGGTATAGACCGGGAGGTTCCAGACTGCTTCTAAGTGTTTTTGTTGCGAGGGGGATATTTCGGCATTGATAACAACACTTTTAATATCAGGGGACAGATATAAATACGATTGAATTTCTTCCACCTTTCCCTTGCCTAAATAGAAATAGGGGAAAGGATGTGGAAGTTTCACTTCCCACACTTCTTCCACCTGGAAACCAGCGCTGCGGGTGATTTCCAGGAGTTCCATTTTTATATCCTCTATCGCAAATCCGGGTTGCTTTTCATGGCCCCAACAGATAATTCCCATTGCTTTGGGTAACACCAGCTTGCGGTTCAGAAATATATCAACCTCCTCCACCGTATGAACTTTTTAATATTTCCCAATACATTTTCACTCTTTCTCGAAACCCCTTCATCAATCCCATTTTTTCTTCCTTCATAATATGAGTAAGACCCGGGAGCTTGACTAATTTCATGGTAACGCCACTTTTTCGTATATAGCGATTGATCGCCACTTCAACTCCATAACGGACTACTTCCATGTCGGAGATATTCTGAATGACATCGGTTCGGATGGCACGCTGCCCGGAAAGCAAAGGGGCAATCTTCTGTGCAAAATCGGTCGCAAAACGTCCTTCCTCAAATACCCCGATGGTCACATCGGCTTCGCGATCGGTGACTGGTTTCACCAAGCTGAGAATATGCCCTTCATCCAAACCGACCAAATCGGCATCAAGGAGTAAAACCACATCGGTTCGGATATATTCCAAGCCCCGGTACAGAGCTCCCCCCTTCCCGACATTATCCACCAAATCAACCACTTCTACATTACGACTGCGAGCGATATCAACAGTACGATCGGTCGATCCATCGCTCACCACCACAATCTGATCAATCAGAGGGACTCTTTTCAAAACATCAATAATGGGTCCAATGGTCTTTTCCTCATTGTATGCGGCAATTATCGAAGTTACTCGATCGTTATTCGTATTGGTTGGTTTAGAATGATTAACCATATTCATCCATGCAATATGAGCAATTCGTCCTTTAATTTTTTTATAACCGTTAATAGTTGATCCTGAGAAAACTCAATCCGTTTTCCATTGGTACGTATTTTAATTTCAAGTAAGCCGTTTTTCAAGGTTTTTTCTCCGACGATCACTTGTAGCGGAAAACCGATCAAATCGGCTTCATTAAATTTATATCCTGCCGAGACTTCTCGATCGTCCCAAACCACTTCATAGCCAGCTGTTAACAGGTTTTGATAAAGATCGTCAGAAATTTTCAGAAAGGACGGATTCTTCACATTCACCGGAATAACGATCATTTCATAAGGGGCGATATTCCACGGCCATTGAATTCCATTTTGATCATGATTGGCTTCGATGGCAGCCGCCATGGTTCTGCCGATACCAATTCCGTAACACCCCATGATCAGGGGCTTTTCTTTCCCGTCTTGATCGACAAAATAGGCTTTCATCAGTTCAGAATATTTGGTTCCCAGTTGGAAGATATGCCCCACTTCGATTCCTCTTTTTTCTTCTAATTCAGCATCGCATACCGGACAAGCGGTTATATCCTGGGTTGAACTCAAACCACACTTGGGACAGCGCATGACTTTTTCTTCTCCTGAGTCAGCGATAATCAGGAATTCATGTGAGATATCGCCACCAATCACCCCCGAATCGGCACGTACTGCTACGTACTCCAGTCCACAGGTTTTAAAAATTCTCCCATAGGCATCATACATTTTCTGATAACTCAGCTGTAAACCTTCATAATCTCGATCAAAGCTGTACAGATCTTTCATGATAAATTCCCGGGAACGCATAATTCCAAACCGGGGGCGGATCTCATCTCGAAATTTGGTTTGAATTTGGTACAACAGGAGAGGAAGTTGTCGATAGGATCGGATTTCATTGCGAGCCATATCAGTAATAACCTCTTCGTGAGTTGGTCCCAGACAAAAGTCACGATCCCGGCGATCCTGCAAACGAATCAATTCCGGACCGTAGACCTCCCAGCGGCCGGTTTCCTTCCAGAGTTCGCCCGGTTGCATCGCTGCCATCAGCAACTCCTGACTCCCCACCCGATTGAGCTCCCGGCGAACGATCTTCATGATTTTTTCCAAAGAACGAAGACCCAGAGGAAGTATATTATAAATACCCGAAGAAAGCTGTCGTATCATTCCTGACCGCAACATCAGATTGTGACTGACTACTTCGGCTTCAGTCGGATTCTCTTTCAAAGTCGGCGCAAACAAACCTGACATTTTCAATGCAATTGTTCCTCCTGTTCTTATGCATTTTTTCTTATCATCGAGTTCAACATATCCAATAATTCTAACAGAGCGTTCTGTTGTTGAACGGTTTTGACGACTTTTCCACGAACAAAAAACAGGGCGGTCGATTTTCCAAAAGCCAGACCAATATCGGCTTCACGAGCTTCCCCCGGGCCATTCACTTCACACCCCATAATCGCCAGTTTTAAAGGTTTGGGGGAGTGAATCGATGCAATTTCTTTTTTTATTTCTCTCACAAATGATACCACATCTCCTTTGGTTCGGGCACAGGTCGGACAGGAAATTACCTCAATTCCTTTGGATCGCAACCCCAGTGACTTGAGGATCTGGACTGCCACACGTGATTCAAGAACCGGATCGGACGAGGTGAGCGACACTCGGATATTATTTCCCAAACCCTTTTGGAGAATGCATCCGAGAGCAATCACCGATTTAACGATGCCTTCGGTTCCCTCGCCGGCTTCAGTGAGTCCTACATGAAGCGGATATGGAAAAGAATGTGCGAGCCAATCATATATCTGAATAGTTTCATCAATATCAGTCGATTTTGCTGAGAGAATGATCTGACGGAACCCTTTTTTTTCGGGGAGTTCAAGTGCCTCGGTTATACTTTCAAAAAGAGCTTTTACTCTCTCTTTTTGCCGGTGATGAGGAGGAAGTGAACCGGTATTGGCTCCCAAACGAAGCACCTGCTGGTTGTCATGCATGATATCAATAAGCTGATCATATTTTCCGGAATCCTTGAAAGTCCCAGGATTGATCCTGATTCCGTCAATCCCAGCACGAGCCGCCTGGAGAGCAATATCGGGACGAAAGTGAATATCAGCTATCAATGGCAAGGGGGTCTTTTTTTTGACTTCGATTAAACCAGAAAGAGCGGTGTTATCCGGAACTGCTATCCGGAATATCTCACTTCCGGCACAGGCAGCAGCTCCGATCTCAGTTAGACAGTTTTCAATGCGACTGGGATGGATTCTTCCCATCGATTCCACCGAAACCGGACAATCGCCGCCTATACCAACTGAACCAATCTGAACCCGAAGGGTTTCTTCTCTCTTCATTGTCCGGCTATAATTCTCAAAACATCTTGGTAGGTAACAAATATCGCCATTAATACAATGAACGCTATTCCGATCATATATATAAAGCCGATCTTGTTGGGATCTAATGGTTTGCCCATGATTTTTTCATAGAGAAAAAGAACCAAATAGCCTCCATCGAGAACCGGTATGGGTAACAAATTGAAAAGTGCCAAAGCGACGCTGATCAAGGAAGAAAAATACAGGAGATTGAGAAAACCAAAGCTGGCTGCCTGACCTGACATCCGGGCAATACCAACGATACCGGTCATTTCCATCGGTACTCTGCCCATAACCATATAGAGCAGACCGACCAAACTCACCACGAACCAGTTTACTACCGAAGAAACACTCTGATAGAGAGCAATGAGAGGGTTCACCCGTTGGTTTTCTACTCCATAGAGAATACCGATTAAGTAGCGTTTTTCAGTATCATCCCATCGTGGGGTTAATTTCATATCCACTTGTTCCGTTTCCCTCTGCACGGTAATAATGAGTTCTTTCTCACCATTGAGGGAAATTTGAGTTGAGAGGTCTTCCATTTTTTGGAGCTTTTTTCCGTTCACAGCGACGATGACATCACCGGGGAGGATACCTGCTTTTTGAGCGGGACTGTCGGGGATCACATTTTGAATTTTCAGGTTGCTGGTCGGAACTCCTAAAATACTGAATACGATAAAAACCAGGAGAATTGATAATATGATATTCATGGCGGGTCCACCCACCACAATCATGCTTCGTTGCCAAAGGGGTTTTTTGTCAAAGCGTTCTGAATCAGGAACGACGGCTTCATCGTACCCTTCGATCAGATTGTCTCCCATTCCAGCCATCTTGGTAAACCCGCCCAGGGGAAAAGCACGAATCGAATATTCGGTTTGGTCCCGTTGAGTTGACCAGATTTTGGGGCCATATCCAATGGCAAACTTAAACACTCTGACTTTAAAAAGCCGGGCCATGATATAATGTCCGAACTCATGGCAGAGAATCAATAAACCAATGACAAAAATGGTTGCCAGAATGGTCAGCATTTCAAAGAACTCCTTTGTTGAATCAGGTTTTTCGCCGTCACATATCCTTGGTGAAAAAGACCAATCACCTCTTCAACTGAAGACGGCCGATCAACCTGGGTATCCATTGCTTTCTCCAGAATAACTGGAATATCGTTAAAAAGAATACGATGATTAAGAAAAGCCTGAACACAAGCTTCATCCGCTCCACAAAAAAAGGCCGGAAATCCCCCTCCCCTCCGCCCGGCTTCCACTGCTAAATAAAACCCGCGAAAACGGTTTGGTACCGGATGATCAAAATGCAAGGTTTTCAGAAGTGTGAAGTCCAATCGGGAAGTACTATTCCCCTGTTTCCGGTGAGGCGAGATCGCATGAAGAATGACTGACTTCATGTCAGGCTTGGATAACAGTGCCATGACAAAACCATCCTGTAATTCGATTAAAGCGTGAATGATACTCTCTCTTTGGACTAAAACATCAATCTGTTGATAAGAAAAACCAAAAAGACAATTCGCCTCAATCACTTCCAGTCCCTTATTCACCAGATTCGCCGAATCGACGGTTATCTTCGCACCCATTTTCCAGTTGGGGTGAGAAAGCGCCATCTCCGGTGTGATCTCGTTCAAATTGCCCTGCCATTCATAAAAAGCCCCTCCGGATGCGGTTAAATAAATCTTTGCGATATCTGTATCATTCAGATTGTAAAGGAGTTGACTGATCGCATTATGCTCGCTGTCCAAGGCGAGAAGGTTTTTCCTGGTTTTCAGGTCCCGCTTTCCTTTCCAGAGCTCATTCCCGGCAACAATAATTTCCTTATTTGCCATCCATATTATTTTATCAGTGGTCAAGAGATCGTAAAAAAGATCGATACAATCAATTCCAGAGGAAGCAAAGAAAATACCGTCGATAGCATCACTCATCAACAGTTCTCTCACTTCATTTTTCTCTCTCAAAAAATAAGGCTCTTCACCAGTATGGTGCGATGCTGCCGCTAAGGTAGCATGATGATCAATCAAGTATCCAGCCGGTACGCGATAGGCATGGGCCTGATGCAGGAGTTTCTCGTAATTCCGATAGGCTGATATAAAACGGATTTCAAAACCTGGTAATTGGGAAACAACATCACAAATCTGTTCCCCCAAAAAACCGGTGGATCCAATCACGGCGACTTTCATATTATCCACCCCACCAGGAATTGATAAAATAAACCACCGGTCCGGCTAAAAAAAAGGAGTCAAACCGATCGAGGAAACCACCATGGCCTGGCAAAAAATGACCGGAATCTTTCAGTTGAAACTCTCTTTTAATAGCTGATTCGAAAATATCTCCTAAAAAAGCGACCATAGCCATAATCGCACCAATAGCCAAACTCTGTGTAACCGTCCAGCTCAAGGAAAAAAGAAATCTGACTCCAATCGCCCCTCCACAGGTAAAGGCAATCCCAGAAATTAACCCTTCCCAACTTTTCCCGGGACTGATGCGGGGAATAATTTTATGCCGTCCCCACTTTTTCCCTACCAGATAGGCGCTGATATCATTTAACCACACCAAAAGAGCAAATCCGAGCACGGTGAATCGTCCAAAAGTAAGACCGGTTTTGACCCAGGAAAAGGGAAGAACGATACAATATACCATTCCCAATAGAAAAAAACCGATACGTTCGGCAATTTTACCGTGATCAAGAAATCCCCAAAGGATAAGGACGAGAAAAAATCCATACCATCCCAAATAAGGCACACCAATCGGAAAAATGGTGGGACAGTAAAAGAGAAAGAGAGAAAGAACGATCAGAAACGTTGTTATACCCTGAGATGGTGACGAGAGAACAACTCGGATAAATTCCAGAAAAGACATAAAAGACAGGACGAGAAAAACCCCCAATAACGTCCAATCCCGAAAGATGACGAGGAATAAAAAAGGGGGTAAAGCAATGAGAACACTCCGTATCCTGAGCTCAAAATCGGTATGCCGGGAGGAATTGACCACCTGAAATCAAATCCCTCCAAAATTTCTTTTTCGATTCACGAAATCTTTGAGAGCAAAGTGAAAGTGTTCAGTATTAAAATCTGGCCAGAGAACGTCAGTAAAATAGAGTTCACTATAGGCCAGCTGCCATAGCAGAAAATTACTTAAGCGCTTTTCACCGCCGGTTCGAATCAAGATATCAGGATCCGGTTGCGACCCAGTATCCAGATAGAGACGAAATATATTTTCGTCCAGATTCTTTTCTCGACACTGGGTATCATTGAGATATTTATGAAAAGACCGCAATATTTCATCCCGACCCCCATAATTCAACGCCAGATTGAGAGTAAGTCCAGTGTTTTTTACGGTCAGCTCTTCCAGACGGTCCATTTGATCTATCAAATGAGCAGGAAAACCTTCTCTCTTACCGATAAAACGTACTTTTACCTGATTTTGGTGCAGTTCTGATCCAAACCGGTCAATGGACTCCATAAAAAGCTGCATTAATCCCTGAATTTCATTGACAGGCCGCCGCCAGTTCTCGGTCGAAAAAGAATAGAGAGTTAGAAAAGGAATTTTCTCATTCCAGGTTTCAGCAACGATCCGACGAACCACTTCTACTCCCTGTTTGTGCCCCTCCAGGCGGGGAAGACCATGCCTTTGTGCCCAACGGCCATTTCCATCCATGATGATGGCGATGTGATGAATACCATATCCTAAATACTCATTATTTCTTTCTCTTTTTTCTCCCATAAGCCTTCGATTTCATTTATGAACTCATCAGTCAGTTTTTGAACCTCTGCAACGGCTTTTTTACTTTCATCCTCAGAGATAAAGCCATCTTTTTCCAGCTTTTTGATGCCATCATTGGCTTCGCGACGAAGATTACGCACTGCTACTTTGGCTTCTTCAACGGATTTTTTAGTAAATTTGGCAATTTCCTTACGCCGTTCTTCAGTTAAAGGAGGGACATTGATGCGAATGATATTGGTATCGATGACCGGATTGAAACCCAAATCTGATTTCCAGATTCCTTTTTCTATCGGCTGGAGTGCTTTTTTATCCCACGGTTGAATAATGATAGTTTTCACATCGGGTATGTTAATGGACGCAATGGTTTTCAATTCTACAGTACTTCCATAATAATCGACTTCGACATTTTCGATCAAAGCTGGAGTTGCCCGACCGGTTTTTATATGAGCCAATTCTTCCCTCAAGACACTAATTGCTGCTCTCATTCGCTTTTCAATATCCTTTAAAAGTTCTTTTAACGGTTCGGCCATTTTTCTCCCTCCCGAGTGATAAATGTTCCGATTTTTTGTCCCAAAATAACTTTTAAAAGATTCCCCGCTTCGTTAAAGTTGAAAACGATAATTGGGATATTATTATCCATGCACAGCGAAACCGCGGTTGAATCCATGACCTTGAGGTCTCGATTCAAGACCTCAAGGTAGCTGATGGTTTCATACTTCACGGCTCGTCTATTGAGAGTCGGATCCGATTCATAAACTCCATCGACTTTGGTGGCTTTGATAACCGCATCAGCCCGTATTTCAGCTGCTCGCAGCGCTGCTGCAGTATCAGTGCTGAAATATGGATTACCGGTTCCGGCAGCCATAATGACCACCCGCCCTTTTTCTAAATGGCGAATGGCTCGACGCCGAATATATGGCTCAGCTACCGCCCTCATTTCAATCGCTGTCTGGACTCGGGTGGGAATATTAATATTTTCAAGAAAATCTTGAAGAGCCAGCGCATTGATCACGGTGGCCAACATTCCCATATTATCGGCTGTTACTCGGCTGATACCCTTATCTCCAGCAGTTCGCCCTCGGAAGATGTTTCCTCCACCAACGACAATGGCGATCTCTATATTGAGATCATGGATGTGTTTAATCTCCTGGGTGAAATACTCAAGAATTTTAATATCGATCCCTGAAGAAAGCGAACCCATGAAAGCTTCTCCAGATAATTTGAGTAATATCCGATGGTACAACGGTGAGAGGGTCTCATCCATTCTCTTCTCCACCAAGTTTAAATCTCACGAAACGCTTGATGACAATATTTTCACCGACTTTAGCGATGGTTTCCACCAACAGTTCTTTAACCTTTTTCGTGGTATCTCGAATATATATTTGCTCTAAGAGACAATTCTCTTCGTAATATTTATTCATTTTTCCTTCAATAATTTTCTGCTGAACCGCTTCCGGTTTCCCACTCTCCCGCAATTGCTCGGCATAGATCTCACGCTCCTTGGTTTTTACTTCTTCGGGAACATCTTCTGTCGATACCCAATGGGGCGCCTGAGCGGCAATCTGCAAGGTTAACTCTTTAACCAGATTTTTAAATTCTTCAGTTCGAGCAACGAAATCAGTTTCACAATTGACTTCAACTAAAACTCCAATTTTCCCATCGGTATGAATATACGAACCGATCAAGCCTTGATTTGCGGTTCGACTTTGTTTTTTAACTGCGGTTTCAATCCCTTTTTTGCGTAGAAGTTCGCACGCCTTCTCTAAATTTCCACTGGTTTCTGATAGAGCTTTTTTACACTCCATCACTCCTGCCCCAGTCATTTTACGGAGTTCAAATACTTCTTTGGCATCAAAACTCATGAATGATCCTCCTTTGATTCCTCGGATGAATGATCGGATTCAATTTCTTCTAATCCAGGGTTTTTCAGTTCCTCTAAGATGGACAATGGACTTTCATTTTCAGTTTCGACCACTGGAGTAAGAGCAGCTTCAGTTTCACCTTCAGGAACCGCCACTCCTTCAGTCGCTATTTCCTCGAGACCTTCGGTTGCGTATCGTTTTCCCTCAATCACTGCATCGGCAATAATGGAAGAAAATAGGCGAATCGCTCGAATGGCATCATCGTTGCCCGGGATGATATAATCAACTTCGTCCGGGTCACAATTGGTATCAACAATACCAACAATTGGTATATCCATCCGCCTGGCTTCCAATATCGCATTTCTTTCCCGCCGGGGATCAACCACAAAAACACAATTCGGAGCCTTCGTCATATTCCGGATACCAGTCAGGTATTTGACCAACCGAGCCTTGGTTTTGAGAATTTGCATGGCTTCTTTCTTTGGCAGATGATCGAGCACTCCTTTTCCTTCCATGCTCTCTATCTTGACCAGTTTCTGAATGCTATGCTGAATCGTCACAAAGTTGGTCAGCATCCCTCCCAACCAACGTTGATTCACATAATGCATACCACAACGGTTTGCTTCCTGTTCAATCGCTTCCTGGGCTTGCTTTTTTGTCCCGACAAAAAGGACCGTTCCACCTTCCTGGGCTATTTCCCGAACAAAATGATAGGCTTTTTCGACAAGTCCCACCGTCTTTTGCAGGTCGATGATGTAAATGTTATTACGCTCAGTGAAAATATAGGGTTTCATTTTTGGGTTCCAACGACGCGTCTGATGACCAAAGTGAACCCCAGCTTCGAGTAATTGCTTCATGGTAACGATCATAACAACACTCCTTCCGGTTTTTCCTCTGTCGGACTCAGCAAGAGGCACCCCATTCCCGGGATCACCGGAATCTCGGTCCGACATGAGTATTTTTTCTTGTTTTGTGTATAAACCGGGCACAGTATATCATGAAAAGGAAAAATATTTCAACTCAGATCACTCTGCCTTCGTATTCAATAAAAAATTTACAATATATAACGGGTCACGTCCTCGTCCTGCAGGATGTTTTTCAAATGCTCATGGACATATTCCTTGTCGATGACCACTTCTTTCTGCTCAAGACTTGAAGCTCGGAAAGAAATATCCTGAAGGATCCGCTCGACTACAGTGTGCAGACGGCGGGCACCGATGTTTTCCATTTTCTGATTGAGCAGATGAGAAATGTGGGCAATTTCTTGGAGCGCATCCTTGGTAAATCTCAATTGAATGCCTTCGGTCGAAAGCAATGCAGTATACTGTCTCACTAAAGAATTGTATGGCTCAATCAAAATTCGATGGAGATCCTCTTCACTCAGGGCAGATAATTCAACCCGGATGGGAAACCGTCCCTGGAGTTCGGGCAGGAGATCGGATGGTTTAGAATGCGAAAAAGCGCCGGCAGCAATAAACAAGATATGATTGGTTCTGACTGGTCCATACTTGGTGATCACCGTTGACCCTTCGACGATCGGGAGTAAATCACGCTGCACTCCTCCGCGGGACACATCCGGACCATGAGTGTCTTTTCCACCCGGAGATGCAATTTTATCGATTTCATCAATAAACACGATTCCACTTTCCTCGGCTCTTTTGACGGCTTCGCTTTTCAACTCATCCATGTCTAACATTTTCTGAGCTTCCTGGTTAACGAGTATTTCACGAGCTTCTTTGATTTTAACCTGCTTTTTTTTCTTACGGGAAGGAAAGAATCCACCAAAAAGACCGGAGAAATCGATACCCATATTGTCCATTCCGCCGGCACTGATCACCTCTACCGGCATAGAACTTTCCTCTACCTCGACTTCAATGACCCGCTCATCCAATTCCCCTTTGCGCAATTTGTCCCGGAGCTTTTCCCGGGTCCGGTCAACCGAGGAAGCGGGATTAGACCACACCACATCGACTCGTGGACTTTCTTCCACAGGTGTCGTTTCTTCTATCGTTTCTGGAGTCACTCGCTTGGAGAAGAGTAAATCCAATAACCGTTCTTCTACGATTTCTATGGTTTTCCCTTCCTGAGCAGCAATTTTTTCACTTTTTACCATTCGCAAAGCAAGTTCGGTCAAATCCCGTATAATCGACTCCACGTCCCTGCCAACATATCCCACTTCGGTGAATTTGGTCGCTTCCACTTTAATAAAAGGAGCCCTGGTCAACTTGGCAATTCTCCGGGCAATCTCAGTTTTCCCAACCCCGGTTGGGCCAATCATAATGATATTTTTTGGAGTGATTTCTTCAGCAATGTCTGGGGGTAGCAGTTGTCTCCTCACCCGGTTGCGTAATGCGATTGCTACCAATTTTTTGGCATCTTCCTGACCGATGATATATTTGTCAAGTTCCTGAACAACCTGTTCCGGAGTTAAATATTTGTCAATGAATTCCATATAAAACCTCCCTTTCCAGAATAACACCAGTTCTAAAAATATTGTAAAGAGTAAAAGGGGAAAAGCTGAGCTTTCCTTCAACCAAGGGTTTCCAGGTAGATCTGGTTATTGGTGTAAATACAGATTTCCGAAGCAATCTCCAATGATTTTCGGGCAATGGTCACAGCATCGAGATCGGTATTATTATAGAGAGCCTTGGCGGAAGCCAGAGCATAATTGCCTCCGGAACCGATGGCTGCCACCGATTCATCGGGTTCGATGACATCTCCCTTTCCGGAAATGATGAGAATATGTTCGAGATCCATGACCAACAAAAGCGCTTCCAATTGTCGCAGTACTTTATCTGTCCGCCACATCTTTGCGAGTTCTATTGCGGCTCGAGGGAGGTTACCGCTATAGGCATTCAGCTTTTCTTCAAATCGGTCAAGCAAGGTGAGACAGTCTGCTCCGGCACCAGCAAAACCACCCAGTACTTTTCCTTGATACAAGGTTCGAATTTTCTTGGCTCCTCTTTTCAACACTGCTTCATTCATTGTGACCTGACCATCACCGGCCATGGCGGCTTTCCCATCACGGAGTACAGCAATAACCGTTGTCGAAATGATTTTCATCATTTAGTCCTCCTTTTTATATGATCGGGGATGAGCATTATCATATACCTTTTTCATGTATTCCCAGTTTAAATGAGTATAGATTTGGGTGGTGGAGAGGCTGGAATGCCCGAGTGCCTCCTGAACGATACGCATCTCCGCTCCTCCGGAAAGGAAATGACTGGCAAAGCTATGACGAAAGGTATGGGGAGAGGCTTTTTTTACAAAACCAGCTTCAGTAAGGACTTTATTCAAAATCACCCGTACCCCGCGGGCGGTCAGAGGACGTTGGGTATAATTAAGAAAAAGCTCCGATATTCCGTATTCCGGACGACGAAAAGGCAAATAATCCTGTATCGCCTGGAGAGTGGTATCGTTAAAAGGAACGATGCGCTCTTTTCTCCCCTTCCCCAGCGTTTTTAAAGTTTTTTGATGAACATTGAGATCGGTAACTTTCAGGCACACCACTTCTCCAACGCGAAGACCGGTCGAATAAAGCAGCTCAAAAAGCGCTCGATCACGGGCGTGAAGAAAGTCTGGTTTTTTCTGGAATCGTTCCTTCAGGGATGAAAGGAGAAGATTCACTTCCCGAATCGAAAAAAAAGTGGGAAGTTTCTTTTCCCCTTTTAAACCTCCGATGCCATCACAGGGATTCTTTTGTATATACGTTTTTTTTCGTAAAAAACGGTAAAAGGTTTTCAAAGCTGACATCCGGTTGAGCTGCGATACTCTTTTCAGCCGGTGTGAAGTCTTGAGATAAGCCAGAAATCCAGTAATGTCCCGGGTATTAACTTCGGTAAAATCTTTAGCAGTATTTGTCGTTAAAAAACCGGTAAATTGCTTTAAGGCACGCAGATAATTTTCCACGGTGTGAGCTGAATAATGGCGTTCCAGCTCTAAATATTCACGAAAAGCGGCGAGGTAGATACTATTTGTTTTTGAGTTCAATGCGGAAAGGCACTCCTTCCCAATCACTTTCCCGACGGATTATTTTTTCAATCGTCCGTACACACCGTTCCCGTTCTCGCTCATCACCATTAAAATTAGTTAAGAATGAAAACCGTGGGGGAGCAGTCAACTCTTGATAGGCATAATAAACACGCAACGGTCGCCCGCTACCGGCATTCAGATTCATATCGTTGATGGTATCCTTAATGGTTCGACTCAAAAAACTGGTGCGTAACCGCTGGTAATACCGAGAGGCAATGGCTGCGAATCGAGTCAAAAGAATTGGTTTTATACTGAGATCGGTTGCCGATCCGATGAGGATCGAGGAATAATCTAAAAAATTCAGTTCGGATCGAATCCAGCTATGAACTTCCTCGATTTTCCGTTTGTTGATCCGGACCGGAATCAAATCCATTTTATTCATAAAAATGAGACAACATTTTTTCTGTTGGTAAATTTCCATACCGATTCGTTGATCCTGACGGGATATTCCTTCCTGGGCATCGAGCACCAAAACACACAAGTCAGCTTCAGCGATCTTTTCCATGGTACGAACCGTTGCATAAAAATAAACATTTTCTTTGATGTGAGATTTTTGTACCAGACCAGCTGTATCCACCAGCTGATAGGTTCCATATCCACCAGTCAAAGATGACTCAAGTGGGTCCCGGGTCGTTCCGGGAATTGAACTCACCAGTGAACGGTTAATTTCCAACAGAGTGTTGAACAGGGTTGATTTACCGACGTTTGGTTTTCCGACGATGGCAATACGGAAATCCTGTCGGCTGGACTCGAAGTGAGCCTCTAACTGATCGGCCGTCTGTAATCGATTGAAAAGCACGGTTTTCAGTTGCCCTAATCCATCTCCATGAATAGCGGATATCTGTAAAACATCAGTAAATCCTAAAGAATAAAAATCCGGAAGCAGTCCCTGTTGAGTCATCCCTTCTCTTTTGTTAATCACCAGAAGGACAGCATCATTTACTCGACGCAACCTGCTGACCAACTCAAAATCAGTACTGGTAAGCTCTTCTCGCCCGTCGAGAACCAATAAAATGCAGTCCGCTTCTTTAATCATTTGCCAGGCCTTTTTTTCCGCTTGGGTTTGGAGTATATTGTCCGACGATGAGGCAAGCTCGATCCCAGCGGTATCAACCAACCGGATCTGTAAACCATCAATTTCGACGATGTTTTCGATCACATCCCGGGTCACTCCCGGGGTTGAATCCACAATCGCGATTCTCCGGCCGGAGAGTCGGTTAAAAAGGGCCGATTTCCCTACATTACTTTTTCCAGCAATCACTACCAATGGCATTTTTTTATTCATGATCATCATCGGTTGAGCTGATTTTTTCGATCAATTCTTTCACTGCTTGGTCAGGGGTCGACGCCCCGCTGACGATCAACACGGTTTGGTTCGGTTGAAACCTCTCTTTTTGAATTTCATCTGGATCCTCAACCCAGATAGTTTGGGGGGCATGATCCCTGGCAACAAGATATAGTCCGCGGGTATTGGAACTATGCTTTCCGCCTAAAATAACTACCACATCGATGGTCCCGGTCTCAAGATGGGAGAGCAACTCATTTTGCCGGTTTTCGGTTTCCGGGCAAAGGGTATTCCAGATCACACAATGATCGCTTAAATGTTTTTGTCGTAACCACTGATTAAACTCTTCAAATTGCAGTCGAGGAAAAGTCGTCTGCTCGATCACCGCAATTTTATTGATTCCGGAAAGAGACGAAAGCCCACTGTCCCAATCGGAAGGGTCTTTCCCAAAAACCATCGGTTGCCGTTCCAATTCGCTCACCAACGCTTTAATTTCGGCGTGATCGGGATCGCCGAGGATGATGATGGTAAATCCCTCTTTCTCCAGGTCACTCACTAAAAGCTGGACTTTCCGAACGCGGGGGCAGGTCGTATCAATAATGGTTATTCCCTTTTTTAGCAGTGATTCCCGCATCTCTTTTTCGAGCCCATGAGAACGGGTCACTACAGTCGCTCCCTCTGGTATCTGGTCGACAGCATTCACCAAACGCGCTCCTTTGACCTCGAGCATTCTCACCGCCTGATGATTGTGGACCAATTCACCCAACAGAAATACCGCTGAAGAGGTTGTATCAAAAGCATTCATCGCCATCGTGTAAGCCCTTTTCACACCCGGACAAAATCCAATATGTTTGGTTATCAGGATTTTCATATCATTCATCCTCTATCACTTTCCGGTATAGAAAGTTCACCACTTCATCGATGGTCATCTCCGAGGTATCAACCAAAATCGCATCATCGGCCTGCCTCAATGGGGCTTCCGCCCGGTTGGAGTCGATGGCATCCCGTTCCAAGACATTTTTCAAAACAACCTGATAGTCGATACCCATCCCCTTGGAAGCAAGTTCTTCCCAGCGGCGACGGGCTCGAATTTCAGGTCGGGCGGTTAAAAATATCTTCAAGTCGGCTTCGGGAAGAACCACGGTTCCGATGTCCCTTCCCTCAGTCACCGAAGAAGTGGAAAGAGCCAACTCCCATTGTTTTTTCCTCAAAAAATGCCGCACTTCTGCGATTTTTGCCACCGGCGAGACATGTTCATTGATGATTGGCTGGCGAATTTCATCATTTAATTGGATACCATTTAGGAGAATGACCGATGCGCCATCGATCACCTCGAATCGAAGATCAATCGATTCAAGAGCCTTCTCCAATGAATTTGTATCATTATAATCAATCTCATCCATTAACAGATAATAGGTTATCGCCCGGTACATGGCACCGGTATCGACATACAGATACGAGAGCCGCTCCGCTAATTTTCGTGCCACCGTACTTTTCCCCGCCCCTGCCGGTCCATCAATGGCGATATGTTTTTTCATGTGGTCTCCCTGTGCTTAATTTACTTCGAATCCCCTATACCCGATATTTTGCAGATCATCGAAAAATCCGGGATAACTGACCGGAATGCAATCGATATCCTCGACTTCGACTGGACCATCGGCTATCAGACCGGCGATGACCATACTCATGGCAATGCGGTGATCGCCATAACTTTTCACTTTCCCTCCTTGTAATCGAACCGGACCAGAGATGATTAAACCGTCTTCGGTTTCAATGATATTGGCTCCAAGCCGGCTCAATCCTTCACTGATGGCATGCAAGCGGTCACTCTCTTTCACTCGCAACTCACCAGCTCCGGAAATGACCGAAGTTCCCCGGGCCCGACACGCCAGTACCGCTAAAATGGGAATTTCATCGATGAGCGATGGGATCTGATCCTCAGTAACGTGAAAATTGTTCAAAGAACTGTACTCAACAGTGAGATTGCCGCGGGGTTCATAAAATTCTTCACTTTCACCGAAACGTTCGACATTCCCGCCTATGCGTTGCACGCACTCCAAAAATCCAGTTCGGGTCGGATTTAACCCCATGTCTCTGATGACCAAGCGTGACCCGGGAATCAAAAGAGCAGCAGCAATAAGAAAGGCAGCCGAAGAGGCATCCCCGGGAAGATGAAAAGAATGGGCTCGGAGTGAAGAGTTGGGATGGACATGAATGGTGTTTTTTTTCTTTTCAATTCTGACTCCGACTGATCGCAGCATATTTTCAGTATGATTCCTGGAGACAATCGGTTCTTCAAGAGACGATTCACCATCGGCGCGGAGGGCGGCAAAGAGTAAACAGGATTTCACCTGAGCACTGGGTATATCAAGTGAATGATGGATTGGGTGCAGTCGGTTTTTCCCGAATAGATAAATGGGCGGAAGCCGGTCGTGATCCCGACCCCTGATTTCGATACCGGTCTTTCGCAAAGGGTCGATGATCCGTCCCATGGGTCGCCGCCGAATACTGTGATCACCAGTAAATATCGATAAACCCTCGATGCCGGCAGCTATCCCCGCTAACATTCGCAGTGTCGTTCCCGAATTCCCCACATTCAGAATATCAAACGGTTCATGAAGCCCTGCCCATCCCTGGCTGCGAACCCGCACTTTTTCCAATTCCGGAAAGGTTTCGATTTCGACGCCAATAAGCTGAAGACAACTCAAGGTTGACCAGGTATCTTGGCAAAAGGAAAATCCTTCGATGACGGTGTCTCCCTCCGATAATGCACCAATCATCGCTGCCCGGTGGCTGAAAGACTTATCGCGGGGACATTTAATATCTCCTCCTACTCCCTGTAGAGTTGGTTCAACACGAACTGTTTTCACGGTCAATCGACCTCCAAATCGGCTCTGAGTTGTTGGGCGCGTCCCAGATAGACATGATGGATACTCTTTTGGTCTCGCATTGGACAATAGGCAATCACCATGAAACGAATACAATTGTCTATGGCATCCTGGACTGGTACTTCCAGTGCACACATGATGGGGAGATATCGATATTCTTCGATCTGTCGAATGGCTTGTGCCGGAAAAGCGGAATGCAGATCAGGAGTGACAGTTATGAACAAGGCGGTGATATCATCCGGTTGCAGTTCATTTTTCTCCATTATGGTCTCGAAGAGCAAAAGAGAAGCGGCGGCGATTTCTCGAGGATGATCTCGCTCAACAGTGATTGCACCCCGGATGCCACGCATTGGGTTTTTTTCGGTCTGCATCAGAATTCGATTCCCTTCCGGGCTGGAATTCCCTTTTGAAAAGGATGCTTCACCATCACGATTTCCGAAACCAAATCGGCGTACTCGATGAGTTCCGGAAAAACCGTTCTCCCTGTCACCACCACTTCAGTTTGTTCACTTCTGGTTTCCATGACCTTTCGAAAATCGTCCCAAGTTAGAAGCTGGCAAGAAAATGCATAGGTCAATTCATCCAGTATCAGCAAATCGTATTCCCCGGACGAAAGTGCTTGCTGAGTCAACTGCCAACCCATCAGGAATTCTCGGCGATCTTCTTCCTCCAGTTCCCGGTTTATCAAAAATTTTCCGGTGCCAAACTGAAAGCATCGAACCCCAGGAAGATATTGAAGGGCAATCAATTCCCCAGTCATATTTTTTTTAAAAAATTGGAGAAGCAGGACTTTCATCCCCTGTCCAACAGCTCGTACCATTAATCCAATGGCAGCCGTCGTCTTTCCTTTCCCATCTCCATAGTAGACCTGGATCAAATTCCTATTCATTGACATCAGCCCATACACCACCCTGCGTGCGAAGTAAATCAATCTCTATTGAGGTCAAATAACGCCATTCTCCCGGAAGCATATCCCAATCGAGGAAAATTGGTCCCATCTTGATACGGATCAATCGTAAAACCGGATGACCGATGCTCTCAAAAAGAATTCGGACTTCATGTTTTTTCCCTTCATTTAAAGTTGCATCGACCACGGTAAAACCTTTCTGTTCATCAATCACGGTCGCCGATTGGAGACGATAATGTTCACTGTTTTTCTGAATACCAGCTATTAAAAGATCGAGGTCACTGACCTGTATCTGACCTGAGACAAACACCCGGTAAGTTCTTTGCATCTGATAGCGGGGATGAGTCAGAATGTTGGTCAACAATCCATCATTGGTAAAAAGCAAAAGTCCCTCACTCTCATAATCAAGCCGGCCAACCGGGAAGATTCTTTCCTGTATTCCGTCGACATACTTCATCACCGTTTCTCTTCCATAGGGGTCACGAACCGTCGTTAGCGTTCCTCTCGGTTTATAAAGCTTCAGATAAATCCGATCCCGATCGATCTTTACCGGTCGCCCATCGAAGGTGATTTCATCATTCACACTCACTTGAGTTGCGGGTTGAGTCTGAACCACCCCATTGACGGCGACTCGCCCCTGCTGGATATAGCCATCGCAGGCTCGACGCGATCCAATTCCACCACTGGCTAAAAACTTATTCAACCTCACAGTTCATCCCTTGATCGATTACGATTTGCTGGATGCGTCTCAAAGCATCCCGGTCTTCCAAACCGAATACTTCATAGAATTTATCAGTGAGCTGGTAAAGAAATGGTTTCCCCGGCCGCTCGACTTGACCGGCAATCGATATCAGCCCTCTTTCCAGCAAAACACCTATTGCTGCACCGGAGTCAACTCCGCGTTTGATATCGATCTGGGTTTTGGTCACCGGCTGCTCAAGAGAAATGATCGCTAACACTTCCAGTGCCGCCCGCGATATCCCTTTTTTCACCGTTGTCCGAGCATACTCTTTTAATCGACTCCCATAATCAGGTCGAACCGCCATTTGCCACTGTCCGGAGAGACGACGTAAAAAAAGAGCACTCCCCCGAGCTTCGTACTCCTCGAGCAAAGTGTGCAGCTCTTTTTCTACCGTTTCCTGATCGGTTTGAGTGATATTTATCAGCTCTTCAAGAGTGACCGGCCGGGGGGAAGAAAACAAAAAGGCTTCAATCAACCCCTTTATCTTGATATCATCATTCATTTTTGAGGAAATACACCAACCTGTCTTCTTCTTTCATTTTCAAGAGATTTCGAAAGACCATGTCCAATAAAACCAGAAAAGTCGCGATAACTTCCCGGCGGTCACCTTCATCGCTAAATAAATTTTCCATCCGGAACCACTGCCGAGGTCGATTTTCAAAAAATTGAGAGATGTATTTTCTGCGATCTTCTATGAGAGTTTCAAAATAATCGTCAATTTCAAGTTTTCGATCCGGTTCTTTCGAACCGAGAAACACCCGATAAAGTTCCAACAAATTATCCAACGACATCTTATCCAGGTCAAGCACCTCACGGGTCTGGATCTTCTTCCAGCGTTCCTGGGGTGCTTTCAGGGTGTTCTCCTCCCGTTCCTTCAGATCGCTGAGAACCTGAGAAAACAATTCGCACCATTTCTTCTCGAATGATTCATTTTCCATTTCCGGATGCTCCTCTTCCGATATCTGGAGAATTTCATTCAATTCCGCTTCAACAGCATCGACTTTCTCCTGGAGCAGATTCAACTTCCCCCACAGGGAAGTAATTTTTTCTATCCGTTGTTTCCATTCAGTTTCCATCATCATCGGGAAAGGTTATAATCAACATGCATGGCTTCTCTAACGCGGCGCATGGTCTCCCGGGCAAGTTGTTGAGCTTTCCGGCTGCCCTCAATGAGAATATCTTTCACCATTTGTTCTTTCCCCTGATAGCGTTCCCGATAGGGAGAAATATGCTCCAAGTAGTCAGCCAGCAATCCGAATAATTCTTTTTTACAGTCAACACACCCCTGGGCACCACTCTGACAATCGCTTTCGATTTCATTGATCCGGGGATTATTGACGATAGTATGAAAATGAAAGACATTGCAGCGATTTGGATGTCCGGAATCATGTTTGCGAATTTTTTCCGGATCGGTAAACATCGAGAGCACTTTGGGTCGTAACTCTTCCCGAGTGTCGGCAAGTCCAATGGCGTTATTGAGACTTTTACTCATCTTGCGGCCGTCGATTCCTAATATACGAGGGGTTTCGGTGAGAAGTGGCTGGGGTTCTTTGAAAACCTCCGATTGATAAAGAAAATGAAAACGGCGGACCAACTCCCGGGCGATTTCGATATGAGGCACTTGATCCTCTCCCACCGGCACTTTCACTCCCTGGTAAATGATGATGTCGGCTGCCATCAACACCGGATAGCCAAGATGCCCATATCCTACCGCTTCTTTCAGTCCCATATCCTGGAGTTGCTGCTTCAACACTGGATTCCTTTCCAACCACCCCATAGGAGTGATCATGGAAAGTAAAAGGTGGAGTTCGGCATGTTCCGGAACCAGTGATTGAATCATGGGTATGGATACCTCAGGATCAATTCCCACACTGAACCAGTCAATAGCCATGTCGATAATATTCTGTTCAATATTTTCGGTATGTTCAAAAGAAGTGGTTAGCGCATGCCAGTCGACGATACCAAAAATACAATCATATTCATTTTGAAGCTGCAGCCAATTCCGCAAAGCACCAAAATAATGACCGATATGCATCTTACCGGTTGGCCTCATACCGCTAAAAATTCTCTCTTTTTTGACCACTCCATTTCATCCTTTCCCAATAGAGCTTGACCAGACGTTCTTCATCCGCTCGAGTATTGGCCAGCCCATCAATTTTTGCCAATTTTAACTCATCCAGAATTGTAGCATAGTGTTGACCTTCTTCAATGCCCAGTTCTCTCAAGTCATTCCCCTTGAGAATAGTTTTGATATATATCCATTCATTGAAATATTTTTCCAAACGTTGTCCGACCATGCTCTCTGGAGAAGTTTTGGTTTGGACCAATATCAAAAATTCCAAAGGGAGCGATCGGCACCATCGATAAATTTCCGATGGACGTACCTCAGCTTCTTCAATGACTCTGAAAAAGTCGGTTTTTTTATTCTGGTAATTCAATACCTTCTGCACAAAATGACGAGGAAGAGCGAATTTGGCCTGTAACGAGGAAGCTTGTTTCGGATCAAAATCGTCAAAAATCGGTGATAACTTCAGTAGAAATTGGTCAATTCCACTGAGACCACCCACAATTGGCAACCGTTTTTCCAATTTCATAAAAAGATCGGTATATTCTCTTTTCCAAATGCAACCGGGAAAAATCGCTGAGAACATGTCGAGTTGATGCATCCGTACCAAGTACCGATAATATTCGGGGAGTTTGAGGATGAGAAGAATCTCTTCTTTCAAACGGTCGGGTTTAATTTTATCCAACAGGTTTTTTCCGACAGTTTGCTTCAAAAGACTCATGGTAAAGGGTTCGATGTGAAAACCGTATTTTTGTTCGAACCTTACCGCTCGAATCGATCGGGCGGGATCGTCAACAAAACTCAAAGGATGAAGAACACGCAAGGTTTTCTGGCGCAGGTCGCGAAAACCGCCGAAAAAATCGAAAAGTTCACCCCAATTATCTGGATATATACTAATGGCCATAGCGTTCAGGGTGAAGTCGCGACGAAATAAGTCTTTTTTCAAATTGGAATATTCAACTTCCGGAGCTGCCCCAGGGAAACGATAAAATTCTTTGCGGGCGGTGGCAAAATCGATCCGTTTCCCATCCTTTAAAAAAAGAACCGACGTTCCAAATGGAGGATAGGAAACCACTTTCCCCCCCAAGAGTCGTTGACAATTTTGAGAAAATTCAATGGCATCCCCCTCGACCACAATATCCAAATCATGGTTCGGAACTCCTAAAATGATATCCCGCACCACCCCACCAACCAGATAAGCCTTCAACCCAATTCTTCGAGCCAGACCGCTGATGATATTGATAAGATCAAGATCGGCCCGCGAAAAATGCATAAATAATTGCTCGGATAAGTTCATGCGGGTGAGCTCATTGACGACGATATGTTCCCGCTGATGAAAAACTCGCAGCAGATCGCTCCGGGTAATAATACCGATCGGGCGGCCATCTTTGATGACCGGTATCCGTCCGATGTCGTTTTCCACCATGAGATTCCGAGCGGTATAAATCGAATCGTGAGGAGAAATACCGATGATTTGTGGTGACATGAAGCTTTTCACCGGCGCATTCTGCAAACCGTGATGAATGGCTTTTTCCATATCTCTTCGGGCGATAATCCCTACCAGTATTCCCTTTTCATTGACCACCGGCAGACCAGAAAAACCGGATCGGATCAAGGTCATATAAGCATTATTGATCGAATCTTCCTTGTCAACCGTCCTCACCGGTACCGACATGATATCGATCGCCCGGGTAAAGGAAAACGAACGTTTCATCATGGTAATGATTTTTTTCCGTACCTCACTTAGGGTACTCCCTTTAATGGCAGCCGATGCGGCGCTCTTATGGCCACCCCCGTTCAACTCCTTGGCGATAATGCTCACGTCAATCTCTTCCAGTCGACTGCGGGCAATAACATAGATCTTCTCCTCCATGTCAAACAAAGAAAAGAGAACATTGATTTCCTCGAGATCCATGAGTTTATGGACCAGGAATGAAACCCCATCTACATAATCTTCCACCTGAACCAGGGTAAAATGAACCTGGATACCATTGACTTCCGCCACGGTGAGCGAATTGACCATTTTTTTTAAAACATCTCTTTGTTCGTTGGAAAGTTGCATATTGACATAATCCGGCACTGAACTCAATTGAGCACCGTGTTCCACTAAAAAAGCTGCCGCTTCCAAGTCACGTGAGGTCGTGGTTGGAAAAGTGAGTGATCCGGTATCCTCATAAATCCCCAAAATGAGAAGTGTGGCTTCAAGTGAGGTAAGTGGGAGTGAGCACTTTTTAATCAACTCCACTAAAATACTGGTGCAGGCACCAACCGGCTGGATCATTATCTGATCCCCTTTTAATCCTTCGGGTGTTTCGGGATGATGGTCATATACCGCAAATGTAGCCTGCCCATGCTGGATGAGTTCCATGACCTTTCCGGTACGAGTCGGATACGAACTGTCGACGATCCAAATCTTTTTCACCGATTTCCAATCAACTTCCTTTTCCGGAGAATAATCAAAAAAGGAACCATAGAGTGACAAAAACCGTCGTACATTACGGTTGACACTCCCACCAATGATAATCCGGGTTCCGGGATAAAGCTTAGAAACAGCGAACATCGATGCCATCGCATCGAAATCGGTTCCTTCATGACTGATGACTATATCCATAGCACTCTGTTCACACTATTCCTTATTTTTTCATAAATTTAGAATAACAAAGCAATACTTCACTTATTATTATACTATGATAAAAAAGAAGATAAGGATTCGAATTCGCGTCAGGAAGCTATCTATATATTTTCCTGATGGACATAAGATTATGCGAAGAACTTTATCGAAGAAAAAAAACCAGTGAAGTCTAAAAACAAATTTTTCCCCATTCATGGGGAATACTTATTGATAGATGAATAAAAGCGTTCGTCCCTCTGATGGTCCCAAGAACTGGTACGAACGCTCACACAATACTTGTTCCTTATTCATTGATCTTGAACACTTCTTGTTCTTGCTTCCCCTCGCTCAAGGCCATGCTTTTTTGCCGTTACTCCACACTTATCACAGAACTTATAAAATCCCCAGAAGCGCCAGGTTGCACCGCAATTGGGACATTGGATAGTCCATGGCTCACCACAATTTGGGCAAAAATCATGATCCCGACTAATGGTAATCCCGCAGCCAGGACACTTATTCCATCTGACCATTGAGTTCCCTCCTTTTATTCTTCTTCTGTTTCACCACGTTTCCGCAACCTTTTTCTTTCAAAGCCAATCAGTTTACATTCTTTGTCGACACGAACATCATAGATGCCAAGAATATCCATGGTATCTGGAATAGCCCTTCTCTCCAGCCCTTCCAGTGTGACGGTCCATCCCTCTTTCGTCTCGACCAGTCCGATGGCTCTTTCCACTGTCACTTTAGTCAGTTTGGCAAAATCCTCCCAGGCTTTTTTCATGATTTCATTGGTATTCATCCTCAATCCTTCTCCTTTCTCCCTATTTTGAGGTTTTATCTTCCGATAAATGATAGGCCAAACCCCGGGCACCATCAAAGGATGAAAATAGTTGGTTTCCCAATACTACCATAGATCATCATCCTGAAAAGTACGTCCGTTTTGTGGTAGTACGACGTGGAAATCCTATTTTTTGGCATTAAAAGATAAGATTACCCCACTCTCACAAAATGAGGGCTCGCAATGACAGAAAAAAGACGTAATTTTCACGTAGTCCGGACCATACCGGACTCTTCAGGATAACGGATACAAGGTTTTTTCCAATTCAACTTCTTTCAATCATTCACCCTTCATTGTATTCCCTTGGTAGGATATTCCGGGAAAGAAAAAATATTTTCCAATTCCTGCCCCCGGACTTTTAATTGTTCCAGGATGATCTCCTGTACTACAGAAACGTCAACGGGATGGAGCTGAACAATCTCTCCAGAACGTCGCTTGAGATGAAGATATTCAGTCTCTCTCCCTACCGTGTTTTTTTTCTTGACTACCATGATGCCTTTGATATCCTGGTAGGAACATTCAAACAATACCTCCAAAGGCTCCTTCCTTACTAACATGATTCTTTGGTTAGTTAAATAGAGATATCCTGGCCTCCAACTCCGGTAAATACCTTTCTCATACCAGACAGATGCAAATATCTTATATATTTCCTTTTCTCCAGGGGAAAGAAGGATTTTCTTTTTCCGTTGATACTCTTTACTTGCCACTGCTCGCTGCGCTTCATCCCAGTCTTTCCAAATCCCATACTGCAACATGGTTTCGATTCCAGCCAGACAGGCCTTCAAATTAACTCCCAGGAGGGGAATACCAGCAACATGGATGATAAGATCAAGATTGATCACCAGTCCTTTCTCTAATACCCGATCGATGAGGTCCACCAAGGTGGCATGGGAATCACGGGTTGGCTCCATACTCTCTTACTTTTTATCCTGAGAAGTAATGGAATTTTTTGAATCTGTTACTCGATTTGCTGATTGAACTTCATGGTCTTCACTCACGCTCGAATCGAGATTTGGTTTCGCTACAAAACTATAAGGAGGCCAAGGGCCAGTAAAACGGACACTGAAACCTTCTCGGTTATTGATTGTTTCCAATTCTTCACCTAACCCGTTCACGTTCTCTTTGGCGACAAGACAGGAGAGGTTGAGTAACATCACTTTGTCCTTCCCTCCCTTTTTTGTTTTTTCTATCACAACATCATCGGCATATTTTTTAATCTGCTGATAAAAATCTTGGAACCATTCCCCAGAAATTCTTTCCATCTCATTTTTCACTGCTTTTTCTAATTTTTGTTTGTATAGATATGTTAACCCTGGTGACTTGGTTGCCATTTCTTCCTTTATCTTTTTTACATCTGGACTCTGCTCAGCAATACTCCGGCTGACAACACGGGGCTCATAGAAGATCTGGATCCCATATTCATCTTTGTTGGAGACTTTTTCCATCACCGATGATAATCGTAAATAATCCTCCCGCAACCAATCCTGTACAACCTGGTCTGGAGAAGTGGTTTCATCCTGAGAATGGAGTATGGTATCAAAACCCATGGGTATAATGGTGGTGAAGTATTTTTTGGCGTTATCAAGGACTGCTTGATGAGAGTGAATCCATTTTTTTACCACTTCATCATCATTTGATTGGTAGGGCTCATCCGGACAATCATGAACAATGGCACATACATTCTGGTAAGATATTGTGTAAACCTCGGAGTTCTCAATTCCGATAGGTCCCAATCGTATCGTTTTCCCCTCTCCACCAATTCCATAGACATACCGTCCTGGCAAACCAGAATTGGTAGTCTTCGGTTTTTCTTCAGATATTTGATCACATTCCTTTTCTTCGATTGAATTCGTGGTATTTTCTTCCCTCTTATCAGTAAAAGCGGTATCGACATTTTTGAGTACTTCCCTGACAGATATTTCATCAGACTTCTCCTGCCAAGACTGAGAAGATTCTCTCTCACGTGGTATGCATCCTGACAAAATAGAAGTGGGTTTTCCCTCAGGTGAAATCTGAGGAAGTCTGACTTCTTCAATGAGAGCCTCCAGATACCGGGTCCGCTCTTTCTGTCTTTCCAGTTCTGAATGAAGAAAAGCAAGGATTCGCGGGTCTATTTGTTTCTTTTTTTCCATTTTTTCTGTCTCAAAAGCTTCCACCAAAGTCGATAAAGCTTCGAGCACTTTTTCATTGACTGGAACCCCTGCTATTTCCAGAACAGTCCGGATGGTTTTCAGGTTGATCGGTTTACGGGCTATATATAAAGAAAGAACAGCATAAAAGATGTTTTCTATACTTTTCATCCCGTTATGGTTTATCTCCATTGACCTCTTCTCCCCACCTTTCCGGATTGACAATGCGATCAATCACATCATCAACAATCTCATCCAGACCATCTCTCACTGCCTGCACCGAATCAGTGATACCTTGTTCCTCTTTGATCTCTTCCAAAGCAATATCCAAATCCATTAACGCTTCTCCCAAACGTTCGCATTCCTCTTCGGTGAGAAGCCCACTCTCCATTCTTTTTAAGGCTTGAATCTTCAACGCATCCCTAATCACTTCCACTAAAGCCAAAACGAGTCCTAAAACACCCTGCTTGAGGTTACTTTCATTGATGGTTATTGCCATAGATCAGTCACTTCGCCTTTCTAAGAATAATCTGTAAGATATTATTCTTCAATTCGGTTTGTGGTACTCTATCAACTGGAACCGGGAGTACAATTTTCCGGACATGATTGGAAATCATGAGCAGAAGGGTCTCTCCTCTTACCTCCACTTGAATGTCAGGTTGGTTGACTCCCGGGATGTCAGCAACAACTCGCAGGAAATCCCCCTCATCGAAAACATCCACCATGATTTCTTTTTGAGGAAGCGGAGCTGATCTATCTTGTCGTTGAACAGTCCGTCGGACTGGCAATGCCGAAGTATGAGGGATGGCACTCCTTCTCTCAACACCGGTAGGAGTCCCTTTTAAACGACGTATGAGCTCTTGGTTGACTTCTCGAATTCGTTCCCGAAAAATTTCCGACTTCTCCATCTCCTGAACCAGCCCTCCTAAACCCGGGATGAGTTGACTCACCTGATGAAGAATGTCACCTTCCTGTCTCTCGTCCCAATCCTCATCTTTCTTCTCTTCCGGTTTCATGGTTTTCCCTCTTTAGAAATCTGAGTTTCATTACTCCATTTTTATAATCTATTTTCGGCCAATCATAATCAAGGTAAGTGGGAACTTGGGCAATGATAGTCAAGCCATCCTGATCGCTGAATATATCGACTAAGGGGTCTCCCCTTTCTGCCTTGGGTGAATCTTCATCGTCCAAAAACCACCAATTGAACATGATTTTTTTTCCGCTGTGGGGATCAACTTTTGCCTGTTCGAAGCTCACCAGCGGTTTCCCCCACAGTTTTTCCGCTTCCCGATTGATGACTTCTTTGAACCGGTACACAATTTCATAATCCCCGGGAGCATCAATTAGGTTCCTCATCTCCTCGATATCAGCGTGCCGATGCCACCAGAGATACCAGAGAATAGCCTGACTTTTAGGGTCGAGGATTTCCAGCAACCGGAGCACCCTCTGATCAATTCCTCGGGCTTCATTATCCATCATCTCAAGATAGAGCCTCTTTTCATTCAACCGGTATCTCTGTTGTCTTTACCACTTTCGCTCGTTTAGCTTGAGCGCTCATCCATCCACACCAGGGACAGGATTCATTCAAAAGGACATCGCTGGCCACTCGTTTGCCACACTGAGGACATTCTTCTTTTCCGACCATGGCTTCTTTCCAGGCAGCTGTTTCATACTGAGTCCCGCTGGGGAACTCGAGCCCGTATTTTGCTGCTGTCTCAAAAGAAGCCAGAGCAGCCCGCACCTTCACCCCTAAAAGATCGACACCAGCTACCGAGACCGAGATATCAGCGTTGATAACCAGTCCTTTATCCAGAATCCGATCAACCAAATCTACTAAACTGGATGGTTCATTCTTCGTTGCCTGTAACGCCATCATGCATCTCCTCAGCTTTTGTTATATTCCCTTACCACTTTCAGCCTTTCTATGAGCTTGGATTCCAGCTCTTCGTATTCCTGCTCGCTGATCTTCCCTTCCTGGAGCAGAAGTTGCAGCTGTTGAAGTCTTTTTTTGATTGATTCTTCGGTAATCAAACGTTCCTTATCAACCTCGTCTCGTATCTTCTCTAACATATCTTTGGCGAGAGTCAAAGGAACACCGATTAATATATCGGAGAGAAATTTTATCAACATAATAACTCCAGCTTCACCCTGACAAAATTGTAGGGAGGTAATGGACCAATATACTTAAAATTGACTTTGTTTTGATAGGCAATATCCAGTTCATGAACTTTGTTATTAAATTCACCCTCTCTCGATCGCTCAACCAAAAAGGAGGCATTCAAGATATTTTCCACCCCAGAGGGATCATTCAGGACGACGTCGATCGCCAGATTTTGGAGGATGCTACGGACCTCCTCTGCATATTTGACTTTCCACTCTTCAGCGGTACGCTCGATGATTTTTCCAACTTCCACCAGCAAGTTTTGAGCTTTTGCAGGTGAAGACTCATGGCTAATCTTCTCTTTTAGCCTGTTAAACTCCTGACTTTCACTTTCAAGTGCCTGTAATATCGCAGCTTGATTCCAAAAAAGTTTAATCTCAATTTCTATTTTGCCAGCCAGTCGAAGGAATTCATCTCTCAGTATCTGGTAGTTCCTTTCCAACAATTTCAGGATTTCCTCTTCATTATCGGTTATCATGCCGAAACCCATAGGGAGCATATCATATTTCTTAATTAGCTCGTCTTGAACCCTGGTATGAGCAAGTACATTTTTCCGAACCGGATCAATTTCTATCAGATTGGTATCGCTCACCACCGCTGTCAGTTCTCGAAATGTTATAGTATACACTTCAGCCTCTTCAATCCCCACCATGTTGAACCTTTGGGGTTGAGGTTCGGCAATAATTCCGTACAGATATTTATGTTGATCATTGGGAAGCATTTATCCACCTCTCTGAATTTTTAAATACTCAATCGCTTGATCAAAATGCTTCGGGAGAATCAGAATCGTATTCCCTTTCTGCTCGGTCTTCAAACACTCACGAATTGCAATCATTGAAGCTTCCCGACAAATGGCTTCGATATCCGAACCAGTCATTCCCTCTGTATGCTGAGAGAGAAGACCTAGATCAACTTCTGGTGCCAAAGGCTTCCCCCGGGTATGAATGGCGAAGATCTCCCATCGGGCGTCCCGGTCAGGAGGGACAAACTCAAGAATAAAATCAAATCGCCCTGGTCGTAAGATAGCCGGGTCGATCAGGTCTTTTCGATTAGTGGCAGCTAAAATCAATACTCCTTTTAATTCCTCCAAGCCGTCAAGCTCGGTTAAAAACTGACTGATGACCCTTTCGGTAACCTGAGAATTGGAGGTCTGACTGCGTTCTGGCACCAGTGAGTCAAATTCATCAAAAAAGAGAATACATGGACTGGCCTGCTTTGCCTTTCGAAAGACTTCTCTCACACCCCGTTCTGACTCTCCGATGTATTTCGACATCAATTCTGGTCCTTTGACTGAAATGAAGTTAACCCCACTTTCATTAGCTAATGCTTTTGCCACCAAGGTTTTTCCGGTACCGGGTGGTCCCGAGAGGAGAATACCCTTGGGCGGTTTCACTTTCACCTGCTGGAACACTTCCCAATATTGTAATGGCCATTCTACGGTTTCTACTAATTTCTGTTTGATTTCCCCTAAACCACCTATATCCTCCCATTTCACCTGAGGAACTTCTACGAAAAACTCCCGGATGGCTGAAGGTTCTACTTCTTTTAAAGCCTCCTCAAAGTCAGACATGGTTACCTCAATCTTTAATAATGTTTCATAGGAAATTTCATCCAGCTGAAAATCGAAGCTGGGCATTATTTTCCTCAAGGCATTCATGGCCGATTCCCGAGAGAGGGCTTCCAAGTCGGCCCCAACAAATCCGTGAGTCATCTGGGAAAGTTTCACCAGGTCTACATTATCTGCTAAGGGCATCCCCCGAGTGTGAATATTCAAGATCTGCAGACGTCCTTTCTGATCGGGAATACCAATCTCGATCTCCCGGTCAAACCGTCCTGGTCGTCGTAACGCCGGGTCAAGGGAATTGGGAATGTTAGTGGCAGCAATAACGATGACTTCACCCCGGGATTGCAGTCCATCCATCAGGGCAAGGAGCTGTGCCACCACCCTTCTTTCCACCTGTTTTTCTCCCCCCATTTCTTCCCTCTTGGGGGCGATGGCATCAATCTCATCAAAAAAAATAATTGCGGGAGCATTTGATTTAGCTTCTTCGAATACTTCCCTTAAACGGGCTTCACTTTCCCCATAATACTTACCGATGATCTCTGGACCGGTAATGTGAATAAAATATGCAGAGGTCTCGTTAGCCACCGCCCGGGCGATTAGAGTCTTCCCACATCCCGGTGGACCATAGAGTAAAACCCCTTTGGGAGGATCAATTCCCAACCGTTCAAAGACCTGAGGATATCGCAGGGGAAGCTCAATCATCTCTCTCACTCGTTGCAGTTCTCTCTCAATACCACCGATATCCTCGTAGGAGATTTTATATCCCCTGGCCTTGGACTCACCGTCCTGTCGGACTTCAATCCTGGTTCGGGAATGAATCAGCACCGCTCCTTTGGGAACCGCGTTAACTACCATAAAATCTTGACTACGGGTCCCGAAGAGATTCACCCGGATGGTATCACCTTCTATTAAGGGTAATCCGTCCAACAGAGTACTAATATATCTGGTGTCTTTATCCTGGGAAATCCTTCTGGTCGAATTGAGTGGGTTTAATATAATCTTTTCCGCGGGTGAATAACTGACACTCTGTACTGCAACCTTCTCATTTAGAGAAACCTGGGCATTGGTTCGGAGAAGTCCGTCCATCTGAAGGATAGATTTGCCCCGGTCTTCGGGATAGGCCGGCATGACTTTGGCAACCGTCTTTCTTTTCCCCTCGATCTGGATGATATCTCCAACTCCTACTCCGATCTTTTCGAAATCTAAAGGATCGATACGGACAATTCCTCTTCCCACGTCTCTCGGCTTTGCTTCGGCAACTCTTAGATTCAATATTTTAAAGGTACTATTCGTACTCATAAAAGCCTCTTTCTTTGTTTCGAACATCAGTCTCTGGTAGAATACACTATTCTGCTTTTTGCTTCTCTAAAAAAATCTCCATAATACCGTTCTTGAAAGACGTCTTCGAGGGTTCTGGTTTAACCTTGCCAGTAAGAAGGATTTCTTTGAGGTATTTCCGGTCTTTGCCCGTAGCACTAAAGTTCAGGATGTCTCCGTTTATTTCGATTTTCATTTCTTCTTCCGAGACTCCCGGAGCTTCTATGATTACCCGGATTTGATCTTCTTCATCAAAAACGTCGGTGATCGGTTCTCGAACTTCTTCTATCACCGAGCCACCTTTAGTGTGGTGGATATTTCCAAATGTTTCTACTACCGGTTTTCCACCCATCGTCTTGATACTGAAACCGTATACTCCTTTCATCCCTTTGGGAAGTCCCTCGATTTCCCCCTGTTTTTCTATTGCATCTTCCCCTAAATCAGAGACCATATCAATGAGATCTCCTATGCCTTTAAATAAACCTCCAAAACTCATGGTTTTTTTTTCTTTTCTGGTGGTCATCGGGTACACTCTCCTTTAAAATGAAACGGCGATATAATCGTCGATTACCTGTTGAACCTTCTCTCTCTCTTCTCTGGGCACATCCGAAGTAAGAATATCCATACATACTTTTCGAAAGACATGATCGGTGCTGATGGAAGGAACTCCTTTTAATTTTAGTATTTTCCCCGCCATGATACAAGCTCGCACCGTAGGAAACCTTTTATTTAATTTTGCTTCCCTCACTTTTCGGATCAGACCAACGATATGTCGTGAGTCTTCAAGCGTAAGGCCAGATTTAGCCTGAGTAATTGCAACTTCGGTTTCTTCATCAAAGTGGTCAACTTCAATGGTTATCATTCGATCGATGAGGGCATCGGGGTTTTTGTACACCCCGGCGTATTCCTCTGGGTTGGATGTAAAGATCGCCACAAAATTGGGATGAACCTTGAGATAAGCTTCTCCTCCCCGGGCAGTGGGAAGAGGAAGAATCCTTTCAGCTAAAACGGGGAGTAAAACGTTGTTCGCTTCTGGACGAGATCGGGTAAATTCATCGTAGATAAGGGTAAAGCCATTTTGGCAAGCCACAGTGAGACGGTTATCAACCCAGTGAAGAGACATCCGTTCGTCGGTTTTCGTGACTGAACGGATGAAGTTGTCCTTTAAAAAACGTTTATGATATCCGTACAAACCACCGATCAGATCAGAACTATTAAACTCGTGATCGCCATTGATCAACACTACTGGACGGCCTAACTGGGCAGCCAGATGAAAAGCCAGGGTGGTTTTTCCCACCCCGGCTGAACCACTAAAATGAACCGGAAATCCAATCCGGATGTAATCAAGTGCTCGATTGATAATATCCCGTATGTACGGTGTCTCTACAAAGTCTGAACTTGGTTGAAGAGTGAGTACTGTTACTTGCTCTCCATACATAATTTAAGCCTCCATAAAAAGTATTAATCATAATTCCAAGACAACCAAGACAGATATAAATGAATATCAGGAACCTGGTTGTTTTCATTCTAATAGAGAAGTTCTCCCAATCTTTCCTTGAAAGGTATCCAGCGGGTGATTCTCTGAGTCCACCGGGCAAGAAGCACAATCGAGTGAAAAATGACTTGAAATTGTTAAAAAAGGGGGAGGTGAAAAAACCTTTTTCCCCCGTATCGTTGTTCAATGTCGTAGCTATTCAAAAATTAATAATGTATATCTATATGTCGCAAAGAACAATCTGGATTGATTTTGGTTTTTATGCTCTGAGGATCAACATTCTTCTGCTGGTACCTCTGTTGTTGGAGCTGGTATCGTATTTCAGTAAAAGCCCGATTTCGGTTGATGGTTACTGCTAATTTATCTCTGAGTTTTAACATTTTCTGTCGAATTCGGTCATGTGCTGCTTCTTGTTTGGCAAACCGTTCTTTTTCTTTATCTAAGAACTGCTTCAATTGGCTTTCACTGAGTGACACAGATTCTAAATAATGCAATTCCTCGGGCGTTTTAGATAATGAGTTGGTGGTTCTAAGTTTACTTCCTCTTGCCAGTTCAAGGCTGGGCTTGATCTGGCGTGTGGTCCGTATTTTTCTCAATGCTTCGCTATCCATACCTGATCACTCACCGATCACTGGATAATACAATTTCTCTTCTTTACGTATCTTTCCTTTCTCTAAAAGACTTCTGGATGCTCGTCCTAAGACAACTGGAACCACCCCAAATTTTTCGGCAATATCCATTAGGGTTATCCCATTAGGGTGTTCGTTGATAATGGAGAGCACCTTATCTTCCAAGTCTAAAGCCCCTTCTTCGACTATACTCTCAGCCGCTGGTACTTCTTCCTTGGTGGGAACCTCGATTTTTACCGGTACACTCTTTTTCCTCGTCCCGGGTGGAGGGAGAGTTTCTTCCGATTTTTCTTTGATGATAATCTTCTCACCCGATTTTTTTGCTGCCATGGTCTTAATCAATTCACTCCAAACGAACGCCGCTTCCTTTAAATCCTCTTGGGTGGCAGAGCGGATTTTGAGAAACTCCTCCCGCATGGCCTGAACATCTTTTTCCCGATCTTTCCTGGCCTGGGCTAAGTCTTTCATAAGTTCATCTCGGGTTTCGGAACGGACTTTACGGAAATCTTCACGCATAGCCTTCACATCTTCTATGCGGTCTTTCCGGTTCTGTGCCAGATCGTTTAAAAGTGTCGTTCTGGTTTTCTTGAGGTCTCTGCGAAATTCGTTGCGCATTGCCTGAACATCTTTTTCCCGATCTTTCCTGGCCTGGGCTAAGTCTTTCATAAGTT
>CAYSWT010000004.1:0-13189 GCA_964434845.1 uncultured Atribacterota bacterium
GTATTAATCGGGAATCTAAGTCTTTTTTACTTTAGGCCCCTGATAGAAACATTCAGGGGTGACGATTAACATCAAATCCTGGGTAGTTTCCAGGATAGATCTTCATGACTTCTCTGCTGACCAAGATTACTGTCAAAGACAGTGTTCCATGATATAATGAAAAAAAGAGATGTATGGAGAATGCAGGTGAAATTATGCTTCACATCGAACATTTAAAAGTAGCAGTGAGCGGTGAGATCATCCTGAAAGATGTCAATCTTACCATCGGTGAGGGGGAGGTTCATATTTTACTTGGACCCAATGGCACTGGGAAAACAACTCTTTTAATGTCTATCATGGGTATGCCGGGTTATACTATTTTAGATGGACATATTTCCTTTCTGGGAAAAGACATTTCTTCGCTGAGTATCGAGGAACGATCACAGTTGGGAATAGGAATGGCATTCCAAAAAATGCCGACTGTGCCTGGAGTCCAACTTCAAACCCTGGGTGGTTTGATCATTGAAAAACATAAAAACTCTGAGTCTCTTGATGATATTGCTCAAAAATTAAATTGTACCTCGCTATTAAATCGCGCTATTGGACAGGGTTTTTCTGGAGGAGAGGCCAAGCGAGCCGAGCTTTTTCAAATCCTTTTACAACGTCCAATTTTTTCTATGATCGATGAACCAGAATCAGGCGTTGATCTCGATAATATCGCTCTGGTGGGAAATGCTTTGCGAGAGCTCTTTGAACGACAATTGGTCAAGACCAAAAAACGCTCAGGATTGATTATCACCCACACCGGGTATATTTTAGATTATTTAAATGCCGACATGGGGCATGTTTTAATGGATGGAAAAATCATTTGTCGAGGAAATCCCCGCGATCTTTTCTCTGATATTAAAGTCAATGGCTATGAAGGGTGTGCGAGGTGTGAGCAACCATGATGAGTGAAAAGTATTTACGTGAAATAAAATCAAAAGCAGAAGCGGCTTATGATAAAAAAGCGACGTTAGGACCGGATATTGATCTGACGGAATTTTCAGTATGCTCTCCCCATGAAAAGATCGATAGTATCGAGAAAATTTCACAATCAATGAAGGAAGCCGCCTTGTATGCTGGTATCGATTTGCTGGATACTGGTAACGCCGCTACCTATGTTCAGGTTGATCGCTCGGCAATTTTTGAAAAGATTCAGAGAGCTTTCCAAGGTAAATTAGAAATCATGAGTATTAGCCAAGCAATCGAAAAATACCCTGAAATAAGCCGTTATTACTGGAGTCTCATACCAGTTGATTTTGATAAATATACTGCGTTTGCCGAACTCTGCCAAACTGAAGGGTATTTCATTCGGATTTTTGCCCATCAACAGATTGATGTTCCACTTCAGGCTTGTTTATTAATGTCGGAAGAAGCGCGGGTTCAAAGCGTTCACAATTTAATCATCCTGGAAGAAGGCGCTCGTGCCAATATCAACACTGGGTGCGCTTCGGTAAAAGGGAATAAGAAGGGTTTACATATTGGAGTCAGTGAATTTTATATTGGAAGAAATGCGCAATTGACATTTACCATGATTCATAATTGGGGTGAAAATTTTCATGTCCGTCCTCGAACCGTGGTGGAAATGGAAGATAATTCGTTTTACAGCAGTACCTATGTTCTTTTGAAACCACTTCTTTCTCTGCAAACCTTTCCCAAGGCCATTTTAAAGGGAGAAAATGCCAATGCCAATTTTCAAAGCATAATTTTTGGCAAGGGGACATCGATTATCGATGTCGGTTCCAACCTGATGATGGAAAACCGAGGCTGTCGAGGAAATTCAGTATCTCGGGTTTGTGCTGCTGATCAGTCAAAAGTTTACGCCCGTGGGAAATTGGTTTCATATAACGATGAGGCTCAAGCCCACCTGGAATGTAAAGGAATACTGTTTTCCCATCAAGCGGAAATTCTATCGGTTCCTGAACTTGAAGTATATGGTGCTCCTCAAAGTCGTTTATCTCACGAGGCGGCAGTTGGACCGATTGAAGAAGAAGCAATTAATTACCTTCGATCACGTGGTCTGACGAAAGAAGAAGCCCTCTCTTTAATTACCAGAGGTTTTTTGAATGTTGATCTTCCCGGAGTACCGCAGGCTTTAAAAAAATATATCGAGGAAATCATCAAAATGACCTCGCAAGATCTTATGTAGGGTGAAGTGATGGCTGTTCAAGCCTATATTCTCATGCAAGTTCAAACCGGAAGAGCCCAAACGCTCAAGAAAGAATTAGCCATATTTCCCTGGGTCCTTCGCGTTGATCGCATTATGGGACCGTTTGACATAATTGTGTTAGTTGAAGCTGAGAGTAATCGCGATATTGGAGAAACGATTCTCCGTGAGCTTCAAAGCCTCAATGGAGTAAAAAGGACCTTGACCTGTCCGATTATATGATCGTCATGAATGATGTTGTTTTACATAATTGGTATGGATAATAAACAAACAATATCTCTCAAAGAACAGCAAATCCTGTTCTTTATCTATAATTATTGGAGTAAGAGAGGTTATCCTCCTACCGTTCGAGAAATTGGGAAAGCTGTTGGTTTGCAATCGTCTTGTAGCGTTCATTATCGTCTTAAGAAATTAGAAGAAAAAGGTTTTATTAAAAGAAATCCTTCAAAACCACGCGCTATTGAAATTTTACCCAATACATCCTTAATCAACCAAAATAAGGAATGCATTCCCATTCCACTTCTCCGATCTCTCTATATGGAACAGGGGGAAATCAAATATGACGATGTAATATCATTTGTCCCTATGCCGCGTTATTTTTTGGAAGATGGAGATTATTTTATTTGGGAAAATCATGGTGATGCAATCTTTATCAATTTAAATACTTCTCAAGAATATCTCCTCATTAAATGCCAATCGCTGGTTGAAGATGGTGAATGGGTATTGGTTATTTATAATGCTGAGGTTGCACTCGTACAGATCAAAGGTGAAAAAACCTCAAACACGTTCACTTTGAACCCGCACGATCAACAATATTCACCATCAGCGGGGCGATTCATAATTGCTGGGAAAGTGGTTGGTATTTTGAAAAAAGGAGAGGAGAGGGGGATTATGAGATGATTTTAACCAAGGAAATTAAGTTTTCCACCAAAGGCCACACTGATATCATTAGTATAACTCTTCAGGTGAAGGAATTCATTGAACAATCTCACATTCGTTCTGGAATTATTACTCTTTTTGTTCCAGGAACCACAGCTGTGATTACCACCATGGAATATGAACCCGGTCTTATAGAAGATATCAAAAAACATTGGGAGAATATGGTAAGCAGCAAAGAAAGTTATGAACATAATGAGCGATGGAAAGATGGGAATGGGTATGCTCATGTGCGATCAGCCTTGTGCGGTCCTTCGCTGGTTATTCCCTTCGATGAAGGAAAGCTCATTTTGGGAACCTGGCAAGATGTGGTTTTTATAGATTTTGATAATCGCCCGCGTTCACGTACGGTCATTGCTCAAATACAGGGAGAGTAATCAAAGTTGGGCACTCCATTTGTTTTCCGACTTCCTCGTGAAATATTTTTTGGTTCGGGTCAAGGGAACGACACGGGAAATTTGGTGAAAGATATCGGGGGGGAAGCCCTGATTGTTACCGGTAGAAAAGCAGTTCGTGAACATGGGATTCTCAACCAGATCACCACTTCGCTGGATCGTGCCGGAGTGCTTTATTCCATTTTCGATGAAGTTGAACCTGAACCTTCCCTAACGACGGTGGATCGCGCCATTGATTGTGGTTTTTCTGCTAAGTGTGATATGGTTCTCTCGATTGGGGGAGGAAGCGCTCTTGATTGTGGGAAAGCGGTTGCATGTCTCTTGGGAAAGGAGAGGAGTATTCGCCCCTATTTTTATGGAGCTCGCCTGGTACAGCCCGGTGTTCCCTGGGTAGCCCTTCCCACCACCGCTGGAACTGGATCGGAAATGACGAGCAATTCAGTTTTGACCGATTATGAATTGAATTTCAAGAAAAGCGTTCGCAGTCCCTTTCTGGTTGCCCGAATGGTTATTATTGATCCACTTTTCACACTTTCCATGAATCCCTATGTCACCGCAGTCAGTGGAATCGATGCTCTGGTACAGGGGATCGAAGCTTTTACCAGCCCACATTCGAACCCAGTGAGTGGTGTTCTTGCTCTGGAAGCAGTGGAGCTTCTTTGGCGGTATCTCCCGGAAGTGGTTCGGAATGGAAAAGATGTTCAAAGTCGGGAGTTTGTTGCAAAAGGGAGTATGATGAGTGCCATGGCTTTTGCGAATTCCTCGTCGGGTGCCGCTCATGGTTTTTCCCATCTGATCGGACCGGAATTTTCAATACCGCATGGAGAAGCGTGTGGGTTGCTTTTGCCTCATATTATCCGTTACAACCACGAGGTTTTTTTCGCGAAATATTTACAGCTCGTTCAACGATTGGGCTTGGAAGAGAATAATGGCCATTATCCGGCTGAATTACTGGCGAGTGCCTTTGAAGATCTTCTCCGGCGGGTAGGCCTACGAATGAAACTCAGAGATTTTCAGGTTCAAAAGAATCAATTAGAAACGGTTCTCCGAGAAGATAACATAGGAAAGAATATTACTGAAAATCCTCGTCCCTTTCGTCGGGAAGACATGATCGAGTTATTAAAATCGGCTTGGTAATATCGACGAGAGCGGATATGGATCAGGCGCAGGTAGACCTGATAGTGGTTTTCAGTTATGATAGGTGAATGAGAGTGGGATATCAAACCAAGGGGTGATAGGATGAGAGAAATTTTGGAACAGATTGGCGGATTGATGGCAATTGCTGCCCGCACCGCTCCGAAATCGGGAGGAAAAGATTTCGTAAACTTTCAACTATTAAAAGGTGAAGATGTGCAAAAACTGGGCAGAGGAATGATACAATATGGAGAAGAAAAGAATATTCCCGGTTTTATCCGTGATGGGAAAAACGTTCTTGAGTCCGAAGTAGTGGTTTTGATTGGCATTCAGGATGCAGCAGTTATGAATTTGAATTGCGGAGCCTGTGGGTTTGATTCCTGCCAGGAATTACACCCGGTTGAAAAAAGCGAGTTTAAGGGACCCCAATGTATGTTTCGTTTACTCGATTTGGGCATCGCTCTTGGTTCGGCGGTAAAAACTGCCTCTCTGTTGAATGCCGATAATCGGATTATGTATCGAATTGGAGTTTTAGCGCGCAAAATGGGTTATTCCCAAGATGATATCGTTATGGGAATACCTCTCTCTGCCCAGGGAAAAAATATTTATTTTGACCGAAAAGTTTAGAGGTGAACCTATGCAGGGTATGTTGAGAATTCAGGATATTATTGGTTTGATTTTGGCGATTCTGATCGTTGCCATATTGATTAGTATCATCCTTATTCTTCGTGAAAGCGCACGAGAACGTAAGCTATGGAAAGAAGAGAATGAGGATTTTGAAGAAGAGCCGAAAATTAAAAAACGACTCTTTGCGGAAAAAAAGATCAACTTTCCACTGAAAACTAAAGCAGCACCCCCTCCAACTGAAAGTGACCTGAGAGAATTAGAGAAAAAGCGGAAATGGCAAAATATACCACATGATAAGGAACTGCCTGAGCGGGAAGGAGTACGAGTAAAAAAGGAGTATACGATTCCAGCCGAACCGAAAATCAATCTCGAAGAAAAAGATTTTAAATCTGTGTCTTCTTCCGAACTATTAGGAGTCACCGGTGATGAAAAAGTGACTCCAAGGATTCCACTTATTGAACAAAAGAAGACTCAGGAACCCAGACAGGCGATTCTCGAACGGGGATTGAAAAAAATTCAAGAATATAACCTGGATGCTAAGAACCTAAAGATCAACCTCACCGAAGAGACCATTGATTTCTCGCCGCTTCTCTGGGATATTAAGGAAAAAATTCAATCCGGACAGCCAATGGGAGACATTGTCATCCATACTGTTTTTAAAAATATTCCTGGATTATCCGGTGAGGATGTGATTGAACAGTATCGTTCTGGTGACGTATCGGTCGTAGAGAAGTTAGAAGCTCGTATTCGATCCAAAGAAGGAAGAGAATTTTTAGTCGCTTCTCTTTACTTATCCAATTTTCAATTACCAGAATTAGATCGATTGTTACGGAACGGTACCCTTTCCAATGATGAATATCAATTATTGAAAGCTTTCAAATTTGTTGATCGTACGACGAAAAAAGAGTTCGCCCGAACGGTTTATGCTCGGATAGTAGAAGAGTCGACAGAAGAAAATGGGTAGTAGAAAGCAAATTTGACCTGGATTTGGAACGGATTATTTTTGAGGAATCATGAAGAAAAAGGATCTTCCGACCTGGATTCAAAATGTCGATCTTGGCCAGAGAAAAAGTTATGATTTGAATTGGCTTATCATCGGTTTCCTTCTTTTGTTTTCTATTATTATTATTCTATTGGGGATATTTTTTTTTCCGCAACCAGAAAATGATTTTCAAGTTTTTCAACGAGTGGAAGAGTTGTTTATGAAGGAATGAAGAGCGAAAAGTATAAAATTGCGGTGAAATATAACTGATAGAATCTATATTATTCATGTCAATAAACAAATAAATCTCTTCTGAGTATCTTCGAAAATAGAGTGAATGATAGATTTGATAAAGGATAATACAATAAATCTATTAGGGGGGTGATATTTTGAAAAACTGGACTTCATTTATTTTGGCATTGATTGCTTTAGTTTTTTCGTTGGTTATGATCTTTCTGTTTTTCCCGGTTCGTAATTCCTTAACCGGAGTATCGGGGAAAGTTGCTACATTGGAGGAGAATTTAAAAACCCAAAACACCTTATTATCCGAAATCACTCTAAAAATAACTTCGTATCCCGATTTTACCTCCTATGAAAATCGTCTGTCTGCATTTGAGGAGAAAATAGCCACACTTTCAAATCAGAGCGATCAACTGGTACAAAATATGATGGCATGGGAGAATATCCCAAATCAAGTAAACGATATGTTGCAACGTTTGAAAGAATATGCAAATCGTTTTGAAGGATTGGATCAATCAATTTCTGAATTAAAAAAGTTCTCAGGAGAAAGGGATGTGCAGTTATCCAAATTGCAATCTACCATTGCTGAATTGGAGACTATAAGCATTGAGATTCCCCGCATCCAAGCTGAGCTTCACTCTATAAACATTGATCAAAGGTTTTCAGCCACCATTAAGTTGATGAATCTAAAAAATCAAGAGCTGCAGAATGCGATTCAGACCATAAAAAAAGATTACGAACAGAGTATTCAGCAGGGAGTATCCGATCGCCAGGTTTTAGTGCAGCAATTGGAAACCATCCAGCAGATGGTTGCTGAACAGAAACAACGGATAGACGCATATCGAAACGATTGGGGAAAGGCCATTGCCAATTTTAAAACCGAAAATGAATCACAAATGGCACTCCTTCGCAATGAATTAAAAGAGAATCAAGAATTGTTTCAATCACGTTTTTCCGAATTGGATCAGCTGAAACAATCAATCACCCAGCTCTCCACAAAAACCATGACTGCCGATCAGATTTCCTCGATAATCAAAGAGCTTGAAACCAAGATATCCGATTTTGGCGAGTCTTTGAGTGCTTTACGCCAAAACTTTGACGTCATGAAAAACACGGTCGATAACCAGCTGAAGACTCTCCAGGATCAGATCAATGCCTTCACCGGTTCAATCCAGAGCATCGAGTCATCACAACACGCTCAGTCAGAAAAAATGACGGTACCGAATACTGATGTAATGACTCAACTGACCAATCTGGAAACCAGGACGGGTATTCTGGAGAGTGATCTCACCCAATTAAAACAGACCCAGGAGAACATCGTCGCCAATTCCGCTCAATTAGGGAATCTGGTCAATAATCTGAATCAATCGCTATCGAACACCGAAACCCGCCTGCAAAATTTTATTACCAAACTTGATAGCCAGATGGATCAAATGAAGAGCGATATCACGGCTTCGGAAGAAAAATCGATCAATGAATGCCGTTCTTTAATTCAGAATATACAACAAGAAATACCGGGATCTGACACCTTAAAGGAAATCGAATCCAAAATCAGTACCCTGATCACCGAAGGAGAATCTTTAAAGCAAAAGATCGATGCCATTCAAAAAGAAAAAGTGACACTTGCTGCCGCAATCGAGGGGAACGTAAAAGATATTGCTCAATTGAAAGAAAGTATGCAAGCTATCAGCCAACAAGAAGGAATAACCGTTGAGATGGAAGAAAGTATGCAGGGGAAAATCAATTCATTATTAGCTACTAAAGACGATTTACAAGCCCGAATAGCAAAAACCGATGAACAAATAACCCAGCTCAGTGCAACCCTCAAGGAATGGGAAGTGAAATGGAATTCGATCAATACTCTTTTGGATAATAAAATTGCCGATGTTAAGCAACTCATAGAACAAGCCCAAACCGAATTTCAAAAGGTGAAAGCTGATCTGTTGAAGGAACCGGTTGAGGAAAAGCTGAAGCCAACCTTAGCAATACTGGATACCTCTATCAATGAACTCGTAAACCGGATCACTGCTTTGGAGCAATTTAAACAAGATCTCTCCAAAAAAGAGATTGAAATCCGGGTTGATTCCATTGAAGAAAAGATTGCCGGTGTTGAAGGGAAAATTGAAAAAATCGTTCAAGAATACGGTATTGCCGTTCCTGAAATAGAAACTCTTAAAGAGAGTCTGGATCAATTGAAAGATGAAAAAACCCAGATCGAGAATAAAGTGAACTCACTGTTCAATGCGATCGAAGGACAGAAATTTATCCAGGAAACTCAACGTTCAGTTCAAAATCTCAGCCAGGAAAAAGACAGTTTACGGGTTGAAATCGAGCAATTAGGAGATGAGAAATCAGAATTGGAAGCAGAATTTCAGAAAAAGCAAACCGAATTAAACCAGATCAATCAGGATTTAGCTCTTTTGAAAGAAGAGAAAAAGTCAGTTGAAGTAATTCAAAAACTTGAAGAAGAGAAGCAACGAGTTGAAAAAGAAGTCCAAAATCTTGCTCAAAGTGTTCAGGATAAATCGAACCAAATTGAATCTCTCCAAAAAAAGATCGAAGATCTCACCGCTCAACTCGATGAATCGAAAAAATACACTTCTTATATTATTCTTCCCTGGGATAACCTCTGGACAATCTCACGACGCTATTATCGTGATGGAACCAAATGGAAAAAGATTTTAGAAGCGAATGCGGATGTGATCGATAGTCCTTACAATTTAAGACCATATACCGAGATCAAGATACCTCGCATTACTTCGCTGAATTAAGCAGTAAAGGTTTGAAAGGAGTCATCGTAATGGATTTAATGGATGTGATAAGAAGTCGGAGGAGTATTCGAAAATTCCGGGCGGATGATATTGCCCAGGATGATATAAACCAAATCATGGAAGCAGTACAATTAGCTCCATCGGCGAATAATCTTCAACCCTGGAAATTTATTCTGGTTAAAAATGATAAAAAGAGACGTTTGATTGCCCAAGCCTGCTCGGGACAGGAATTTGTCGGAGAAGCTCCACTTATTATCGTTGCCTGTGCTATCGGAAGAGGTGGTTACATTGGGAAATATATGGAAAGCTGGCCGATTGATGTTACCATCGCTATGACTCATCTCATTCTGGCCGCATGGAATAAAGGATTGGGTACGTGCTGGATCGGAGATTTTGATGAAGAAAAAATGAAGGAAATATGTAATATACCATTTGATGTCCGAGTTGTGGCGATTACTCCATTGGGGTATCCGGTGAAGCCTGCTCAATCGACTTCACGACGCCCACTGGATAGAATTTTCAGTCAGGAAGTCTATACCGAGTAAGGGAATTCAAATGGGAATCATCAAAATCGAGGTTGAAGATATCTTAACCTTAAAAAAAGTTCACCCATGTGGAGGACAACAGTGGAAAGTGATCCGCATCGGAGTGGATATCGGTATGAAATGTGTGAAATGTGGACGTTTTGTTATGGTTCCACGTCATAAACTCGAAAAGACCATTCGAGAAATATCTCGTCAGGGGAATCGATTCAAACCACAGGATAGTATTCTCGAAATATAGTCTTTCCAAAACACTCAAGAGACCGGTTCAAACCGGTCTCTCTCTTTTTTAAGTCTTAATTATGCGAAGAAGAACCCAACATATGATGGGTTCTAACTAATGGGTGTTGGTATATGTCATTATTTGAGCAAGTTTTTCCTGGGTTTGCCATTGTCCGAAAAGAGAACCATCTCGAGCCATTTTTCCTAAAAAGTGGCGTAGAACCGGAGTTATGGGTCCGGGAACTGCTTCAGCAAACTGGGTACCTGGGAGGGGAAGAAAGCTATGAGCATGAATAACTGCACCCATAGTGATGAGTTGTTGGATTGAGTTCAGTGTTTCTTTTTGGTCCAGCTCATTTTCATTCGGTAATCCAAAAATATAATCCACCGCCACTTTAAAACCATGCTGAATTGCCAATTCCGTTGCCTTCATTACCTGTTCCCGGGTATGACCCCTGTGTAGTTTGCTGAGCATTCGGTTACTTCCGGTTTGCGCTCCAATCACCAGGGTTTCATTATCAGTGAATTTCCGCAAAAGTTGAATGGATTCCAGTGTGATCCATTCGGGTCGGATTTCGGATGGAAAAGACCCAAAAAATATTCTCCCCTTAGGCCCAATGATTTTTTTTATCCCTTTTAGAAGCTGGGAGACAGCATCGAGATTCATAATTCGTCCATCGGGAGAACCATAACCAAGAGCATTCGGAGTAATAAAGCGTATATCTAAAAGATCCTTTTTTTTCATTTCCTGGCAATATTCAAAAATGACTTCCTGATGCCGATGCCGTACGTCTTTCCCAAAGAGTGAACTGGTTTGACAATATTGGCATTCGAAGGGGCAGCCTCGAGTGATTTCGATGAGTCCATAAATTCCTAATTTGGTTGGTGAAGGTGGATAAACATTCAGATTGACCCGATGCGACGGACGATAAATTCGGGGAAAAGAGTAGGATATTCCATCGATACATTCTTGGACTATTTCTTGGATTATGTCTTCAGCTTCTCCGATGACCAGCCAATCTGCCCATTCCTCAAAGGCGTGAGTGTCAGCGCTGATGTGCGGACCACCGACACAAATTTTAACATAAGGATTGAGGGTTTTACATTTTTTGAGTAGAGTGAGGCTTGGTTCATAATCGGAGGTCATGATCGAGACCAAGACCAGACATTGTTGATATTCAGCCACTTTTCGTAGAAGCTCCGATTCTCGGGTACATAAATGGATCTGAATCCGATCCCAAACCGGGTTTTTCTGCAATGCACCTAAAAGCGCATTCAGGCTGTTTTTATAACGAGGTGAGTAAAATACCAATAAATGAAAGAGGTTCATTCGAATCCTCGAGAAGAATTATTTCCGGTTATGATCAAGATAGTCTTTGGCAATACGGGAAATGGTATCTATAAACTCCCGACATTTTAAGTGCATATGTTTTTTCCGATACTCTTCCATTCCTGCTTCAGTGTTCATGGGAATTCCGATTAAATTGATACAATCGATAGTTCCTAATTCTTTTTTAATATCATTTATAAAATGTTCAACCAGGCGGTACAATTCATCACGGGTTTTTTTATCGGTGGCATCATCACGCCCAAATTTGATTCCAAAGGCCATGATGGAACCGGTTATAGCTCCACAGACATCACCAGTATGTCCTAATCCACCGCCAAATCCTGTCGCCAGACGGGGGAAGAGATCACACTTTTTCCCCAGATAATCGCATAAACCCATCAGTGTTGATTCACAGCAGTTAAACCCTTGTTGATGATATTCAATTGGTTCCGACATGTTCAACCTCCCTGAGGAAATGATCGATTAAACAGGATATTAACAGATTCGAAGCGAGATGAAAAGAAATTATAAAAAAATGATAGACTAATGCTTGGATAGGTTTATTTCAAAGAGAATGGAAGACGAGGTGATAGAGTGAAAACCGTGGTTCAATTTGGAGCAGGGAATATCGGAAGAGGCTTTATGGGGCAACTTTTTCAAGAATCGGATTTTTCGATGGTCTTTGTTGATTCCAACCAGGATCTGGTGAATGAGCTTAATAAACGAAAAGAATACCCTCTTTGCCTGCTTGATGCTTATAGTGGGAAAAAGATCGACCTCACCATCGCTCCAGTTCAGGCATTGTGGACAGGTCAAATCGAAGAGATTACTCAGATTATTTCTACCTGTGATGTAGTCGGAACGTCAGTAGGAGTGAAAAACTTGGACGCTATTGCCCCTTTGATCACGTCTGGTTTGAAAGCACGTCGTTTATTCAATTCATGGCCGCTTAATATTTTTCTGTGTGAAAATGTACTTGATGCTGCACAATTATTACGTCAGCGGGTTTATGAACGACTCTCGATTGAAGATCAGGAATGGGCAGAGAAAAACGTTGGTTTTGTTGGAACCAGCATTGCTCGCATGGTTCCAGCTGCCAGCGATCGATTTGGAAATCAAGATCGGTTGTTTGTTGTCGCCGACTCGTATCATCAGGTTCCCTATGATTCTGCAGGTGTTCGAGGAGCATTTCCGGAAATTTCCGGATTTAAACCGGTTGCAAATTTTATCGCTGAAGTCGAACGAAAACTCTTTACCCATAATCTCGGTCACGCTGTTCTCGCTTACTTGGGGTATTTAAAAGGGTATTCCTATATTCATGAACCTTTGCGGGACTCTTTTATCAGTTCCCGATTTGAGCAGGCACTGGATGAAACCACAGCTGCTCTCCTTCGAAAGTATCCTTCAGATCTCAGCGCCAAAGAACAGCAAGCAATTCGTCAAGACGTACGAATCCGCTTTGGGAATCCCCAAATAATGGATACCGTTCAACGAGTTGGTAAAGATCCGGTTCGGAAGTTAGGCCCCGACGATCGGTTGATTGGGAGTGCCAAACTCTGCTTTTCTCAGGGTATTCAGCCAGAAACCATTGCTTATGTGTGTGGAGCAGCCTATCATTATGATTTTCCGGGAGACCCGGATGCGATGAAGCTGCAAAACATGATTCACACCCTGGGGATCAAAAAAACGATTCAGAAGATATCGGGTATTGATCCAAATTCAGATTTTGGGAGGAAAATAATCAGATCCTATTTTGATTTGACCCATCAGAGAAAAGAATGGTCGAGTTGTGGAAACTTCACCAAATAAAATACAATAACGG
>CAYSWT010000004.1:13289-54873 GCA_964434845.1 uncultured Atribacterota bacterium
TCTTTAAACTTTTTACCTTTTACATTTCACTGCATTTATTACAGAATAGGAGAAAACACATGCAAAAGAAAAGTGAAAACGAATTGAACCAGCCATTGGTGGAAGCGATGAAGCTCCATCAGTTTTATCGAGGAAAGATAGAAGTGAATCTCAAATGTCCGGTGAGGACCTACGATGATTTTGCGGTATGGTATACTCCAGGAGTCGCAGAAGTTTGCCGAGCGATCGTTCGGGACTCATTTCTTTCTTATGAATATACCAATCGCTGGAATACGGTCGCTGTCATTTCGAATGGAACGCGGGTTTTAGGGCTCGGGAATATTGGGCCGGAAGCGGCTATGCCGGTTATGGAGGGCAAGTCGCTTTTATTCCGCTATTTGGGAGGAGTTGATTCCTGGCCGCTGTGTCTGCGGACCGAAAGCACCGAAGAATTGATTCGGGTGGTTGAAACCTTGGAACCCAGTTTTGGAGGAATCAACCTCGAAGATATCTCTCAGCCGGAGTGTTTCACTATTTTGGAAACTCTTCAGAAGCGTCTTCATATTCCAGTCTGGCATGATGACCAGCAGGGGACGGCGCTGGTTACAGTGGCCGGAGTGTTGGGCGCGGTGGAAGTGGTTCAAAAACCTTTGGATAAAATCCGGGTTGCCTTGATTGGCGCCGGGGCTTCGAATCTGAGGATCGCTCATTTACTGATTAAAGCCGGAGTGGTGCCGGAGAATATCGTACTCTGTGATCGCGGGGGAACGCTCCACCGGGAGAGAAAAGACTTGGAAGAGAATCATCCCTGGAAATGGGAATTATGTCTTGTGACCAATGGAGAAAATTTAAAAGGAGGGAAAGCGGAAGCAATCCGTGATCGTGATATCCTGATTGCTCTTTCGACTCCGGGTCCCGGGGTTATTCAAGCGGAATGGATCCGAACCATGAAGAAAGATGCCATCGTTTTTGCGTGTGCCAATCCCAATCCAGAAATTTGGCCGTGGGAAGCCAAAGAAGCTGGAGCACGGATAGTAGCCACCGGTCGATCTGATTTTCCGAATCAGGTTAACAATTCATTAGGGTTTCCTGGTCTTTTCCGAGGAGTCTTTTCGGTTCAGGCGACACGGATAACCGACGAAATGTGTCTGGCGGCTTCGCGGGCTCTGTATCGATTTGCTCAAAAAAAGGGTTTGAATGCCGATTATATTATTCCCAGCATGGAAGAATGGCAAGTATACGTCGAAGAAGCCTTAGCGGTAGCCGAGGTCGCCGAAGAACAGAATTACGCTCGTAAGAATCCAACCAAAACCGAGTTAAGGAAGGAAATTGAGGGAATCATCCGCAGAGCGCAAGACCTGGTACAAGAAATGGTGAAATCCGGTTACATTCTTCTTCCTCAGGAGGATTGACGGTGAAAGAAATTTCAATTGAGGAAATCATTCCCGAAATAGAAAACGCCTTAGTCGATATGAATCTTTGTAGTCCGGAACTTCTCCGTTGTCAAATGCTGGACGCATTGATGGTTGAAAAAAGCGAAGCCGCTCGGGAAATGCTCTCCGAAATTTTAGAAAATTATATAGTAGCCGAAGAACATAAACTCCCCTTATGTCAGGATACCGGCATGATAATGGCGGAGGTAGAGATAGGGATTGAGGTGAGAATAATCGGAGGGACTATTCAAGAAGCATTGGACGAAGCCATTCGCCGAGCGTACCAAAAAAATTACTTCCGAAAATCAATCCTCGCTGATCCTTTTACCGGGAAGAATACCGGAGACAATACTCCGGCGGTAGTCTTTATTCGGCAATTCAAAGGAGATGGATTAAACATTCACCTTTTAGTGAAAGGCGGCGGGTGTGATAATATCAGCGCGTTGGGCATGCTGACCCCGGGATGTTCTCCCGATCAAATTAAGAATTTTATTTTACGTGAATTGGATAAAAACGCTAGCCGAGCGTGTCCCCCTCTCGTCGTCGGTGTTGGAATCGGCGGCAATGCGGCCTATGCTTTATATCTGGCGTCTCTGGCTCTTGCCCGTCCGTTGGGAACCAGTCATCCCGATTCCCGATATCGACAATGGGAAGAACAATGGCGGGAGGATATCAACCGATTGGGGATTGGCCCCCAGGGGGTAGGGGGGCTGGTGACTTGTTTGGAAGTTCGCATAGAAAGCCACCCATGCCATATCGCAAGCCTGCCAGTCGGGATGGTCTGCAGTTGCCATGTCTTTCGTCAAAAAAAATTGGTCTGGTGATCAAAATGAGCGATATGAATGAATACATTCTGAAAACACCACTCAGTGTGGATGATATCCTTCCTCTGCAAAAAGGAGACAAAGTCTCTTTGAGCGGAGAAATTATTTGTGCTCGTGATGCCACTCATCGGCGGATGATGGTCGATATCGATTCCGGAAAAACCCTGCCGTTTTCTCTAACCAATACCACCATTTATTATGCCGGTCCAAGTCCGACTCCGCCAGGGAAGATTATTGGGTCGATCGGACCAACTACCTCCGGTCGTATGGACCAGTTTATGGAATATTTTTTAAAGCAGGGGGTGAGAGCCACCATAGGTAAGGGTGAACGAAGTCCTGAAACGAAAAAGCTTATCGAAAAATATTCTTCAGTTTATTTCATTACCTGTGGTGGGGCAGCGGCTTACCTATCCAATTTTGTAGTTCGTTCTGATGTGTTAGATTATGAGGATTTAGGCGCGCAAGCTTTAGTTCGTCTGTGGGTAATAGACTTACCGCTTCTGGTTGCCTATGATTGCCATGGTGGTGATCTTTTTGAATCCGGTAAGATTTGCCACCGGAGGATCATCCTTTTATAAAATCGAAATCCCCATTGAGGTTCCATTTTCTTTGTCTAAACCGGTCTTTGCCATTTTCCCTTGTTGGCTTTTTTATTCGCTCATCAATTGGTTTGACGGACACGAACGAGTTCAATATAATACTTTGTAACTTTTTACTGGTTTCGAACGGCCATTCGATTTCAATCAATCGCAGAGAGAATGAGGTTCGGGTATGGGTAAGCATCTAATTATCACTGAAAAACCGAGTGTAGCGAAAGATATCGCCCGAGTACTTGGGAAATTTACCAATCAGAAAGAATATCTGGAAAACGAGAAGTACTATATAACCTGGGCAGTCGGGCACCTGATTACCCTGGCTGAGCCGGAAGATTATGATAAAAAGCTGAAAGTTTGGCGGTTAAACTTACTCCCCATTCTTCCCAATCAATTTCTTTTAAAACCAATCCCCAAAACCGATAAAAGAATAAAAATCATTAAAGAATTAATTGATGCCAATGAGGTGGACGAAATCATCAATGGATGTGACGCCGGACGGGAAGGAGAACTTATCTTCAGATATATCTACGAATATGTGGAGTCTCAAAAACCTATTTTGAGACTCTGGCTTTCTTCGATGACTGCCGACGCCATTCGTCAAGCGTTTTTGAACTTAATTCCTGGAGAAAATATGAAACTACTGGCTGAGGCGGCTAAGTGCCGATCTGAAAGTGATTGGTTGGTGGGTATTAACGGAACCCGGGTTTTTACCACTCGTTTTAAAATCCTTTTATCGGTGGGGAGAGTTCAGACACCAACTCTTGCCATCTTGGTTCAACGAGAAAAAGAAATCCAAGCCTTTGCTCCGGTTCCCTATTGGGAAATCTTTGCCGAATTTGCTTCTCCGCAAGGAAATTATATCGGGAAATGGGTCGATGGTGAAGATCGAACCTATGACCGGGAAAAAGCTTTATCCGTGGAGAAAAAAGTTCAGGGGAAAACTGGAGTCGTTATTGAATACTCCGATAAAAAAACCAAAGAGCAGCACCCACTTCTCTATGATCTCACCGAATTACAACGCGATGCGAACAAAATATTTGGTTTTTCAGCCAAAAGAACTCTTAATTCGGCTCAAAGACTCTATGAGTCTCATAAACTCATTACCTATCCTCGGACTGATTCCCGATATTTATCTAATGATTTGATCAATCAGGTTATTGTTAGCTGGGCTATGCTTCGGATTTGTGGTTATGATAATTTTACTCGTTCTGAGTTGAAGCCATCGCAAGCCCTCTCCGATAAAAGAGTATTTGATAATACCAAAGTTTCTGATCATCATGCCATTATAACAACCGGTGAAAAAATTGATTGGGATGCTCTCAATCACGATGATCAAAAAATCCTTGATCTGATCTGTAAAAGACTTATCTGTGTTTTTTATCCAGAAGCGGTATGGTCACAACGGCGCATGAAGACTGAGGTTAATGGTGAAAAGTTTATCAGTAAGTCCAAGGTTTTAGTTGATTCCGGGTGGCGGATCGTTTATGGGAAAGAATCCCAGGAAGAAGATGGAGTTTTTCTCCCCGAATTAGAAAATGAAACCGAGGTGCAAACCCAAAAAGTCTGGATTGAAGAAAAGGAGACGAAAGCTCCACCTCGTTATTCTGAAGCCAGCTTACTTTCAGCCATGGAGGGGGCTGGAAAATTTGTTGAGGATGAAGAACTACGGGAAATTATGAAAGAATCGGGCTTAGGAACCCCAGCCACTCGAGCGGCGATCATCGAGCGACTCATCGAAGTTGGGTATATCGAAAGAAATGATAAAACTCTCATTCCCACTCCTAAAGGGATTGAACTGATTAATCTGGTGGAAAGTATCCCCATTGCTGAATTGTCTTCTCCACAGTTGACGGGGGAATGGGAGAAAAAACTGAATTTAATTGAAAAAGGACAGTTTACCCGTCAAAATTTCATGGATGAGATCAAGAGGATGACCGAGGAGATCGTTCGTAAAGTAAAAAACAAACCCGATACTGGAGAACGATCCAAGATGACCACTTCCATTGGAAACTGTCCGATCTGTGGATCACCAGTTTATGAAAATCGCAGTGCCTATGCCTGTTCCAGGTGGAAAGAAGGTTGTCCTTTTACCCTATGGAAGAAAATTTTGGGAAAAACCATTCCACGAACCCAAGCTCAAAAACTCATCGTTCAGGGACGAACTGATATTATTTCCGGCTTTAAATCCAAAAAAGGGAAGTTTTTTAAAGCTCGATTAGTTGTCCAAGAAGGTGGTAAAATCAGCTTTGAATTTGCTCTCCCAGCCAAGAAGAATCAGAACGAATCCAATCCTCAAACGAAAGAATGATTCGCAGCCAGGGAATATATTTATTTCTCTTTTCATGTTACTTGCAACATGCGGGTCAAGATATTTATCTTTCAACCGTTTTATTTTTTCCGCAGAAATGTCAATCAGAATGCGATATAATGATTCATGTTAATCGTTTTATATTTTTTTTATTTTTTCATCTTACGCCGTAGGCTGAGATCCTGGGTAGTTTCCAGGATAGGATAAGTGCTTTCTCTGAAGCTTGATAGGGAGCGGTGTTTACCCATACCGGACTTTTCGGTCCGGTTTGAAAGGGGAAGATTGTGCGTGGAAAAATTTGTAATCGAAGGTAAAAAACCTCTATCGGGTGTGGTGGAAATCGGAGGTTCAAAAAATGCAGCCCTTCCAATTCTTGCTGCCACTCTCTTAACTGATACTCCTTCTATTATCCATAATGTACCGAATTTACTTGATGTCGATACCATGATTTTAGTCTTGCAAAGCCTGGGTGTCAGAATCGATAAGCTATCCGAAGGAACCTATACCATTTATCCGGATTCCTTGGTAAAATCTGACGCTCCCTACGAACTCATACGAAAAATGAGAGCGTCTTTTTTAGTGATCGGTCCACTCATTTCCCGCCTGAGAAAAGCACAAGTTCCTCTTCCCGGAGGATGTGCGATCGGTTCGAGACCCATTGATCTCCATATCAAGGGATTTCTTCACTTAGGTGTTCAAGTATCAACCCATTCTGGATATGTCGAAGCCTGGGCTGAACAACTTCATCCTGGAGAGATTTATCTCGATTTTCCCAGTGTTGGTGCTACGGAAAATATCATGATGCTTGCGTCGGTTATTCCTGGAGACACAGTCATTGCAAACGCCGCTCGAGAACCGGAAGTGACTGATCTGGCCAATTTTCTCATGGCGATGGGAACGGAAATCGAGGGGGTGGGAACTGATACCATTGTTATTCATGGCGCATCGAAATTGGTTGGTTGTGAATATACTATCATCAATGATCGCATCGAAGCCGGTACTTTTTATGTGGCGGCTGCCATTACCGGGGGAGAAGTTATCGTCAAAGGTGTCAATCATATTGTAACGCGCTCTATAACCACGAAACTGGAAGAGATCGGTGCCAAAATAAAGAAAATTTCCGAGGATTCTTTGCTGGTTTCTTTGAAAGGGCGTCCTCACGCGACCGATATTAAAACCATGCCTTACCCTGGTTTCCCAACCGATATGCAAGCGCAGTTTATGACACTTCTCTGTTTGGCGGATGGTGTTAGCGTTATTACCGAAACTGTATTTGAAAATCGTTTTGCTCATGTGGGTGAATTAGAGCGGATGGGAGCAAATATTAAAGTAGAAGGAAGAAGTGCAGTGGTGGTAGGGGTAGAAAAACTAACTGGAACCCAGGTAACGGCAACTGACTTACGAGCGGGCGCAGCTTTAGTGATGGCTGGCTTGGCGGCTGAGGGGAAGACAGAGGTTTACGGTATATCCCATGTTGATCGGGGATACGCCGATCTGGAACAAAAATTAGTAAAACTTGGTGCCTCAATAAAGAGGGTTAACGAGTAAACAGGAGGAGTCTTTCTATGTGGAATAAGCGATTGGGTGTGGATCTGGGGACAGCAACGACTCTTATCTATATTCATGGAAAAGGAATTGTGATGAATGAACCCTCCGTGGTGGCACTGGCCAAGGGGACCAATAAAATACTGGCCATTGGGAAAGAAGCCCGGGAAATGATTGGAAAAACTCCAGAATACATTGTTGCGCATCGCCCTCTCAAGGATGGGGTCATTGATAACTATGAAATAACCCGTAAAATGCTCACTTATTTTATTCAACGAGTTTGCGGAAGAAGCGTCTTTAAGCCTGATATTGTGATCTGTGTCCCCTCAGGAGGAACCGAGGTGGAAAAGAGAGCTGTTTTAGATGCTGCCTATCATGCAGGCGCGAGAAAAGCCTATTTGATAGAAGAACCGATGGCAGCTGCCTTGGGAGCCGGTCTGGATATCGCTGAGGCGTCGGGGAACATGGTGATCGATGTTGGTGGGGGAACCACCGACATCGCTGTCCTTTCCCTTGGGGGAGTGGTTATCAGTCAATCAGTCCGGGTCGGAGGCAACAAGATAGATGAAGCGATCATGCGGCATCTTCGCAAAAAATTTAATCTGATGATTGGAGAGCGAACTGCCGAAGTTTTAAAGATTGAAATCGGTTGGGCGATTCCACCACGTGAAGAAAAAGCTGCTGATGTGAAAGGAAGAGACCTGGTTTCTGGACTTCCTAAAACGATAACTATTACTGCTTCCGAAGTATATAAATGTCTGGCAGAACCGCTTTCTGCCATTGTCGATACTGCTCGTATTATTTTAGAACACACCCCACCTGAACTGTCTGCTGATATTGGTGATAAGGGAATATGTCTCACCGGCGGCGGTTCGTTGTTACATGGTATGGATGAAATGATCAGCCGGGCTTTAGGGACTCCAACTTACGTTGCGGATGATCCGATATCCTGTGTTGCTTTGGGAGCCGGGAAAGTACTTGATAATTTGAAATCCTTACGTGAAGGCTTCTTGTATACGAAAGGAAGGAACGGTTAATCTTTGAAAACAAAACCTTTCCGTTGGATTTTATTTATTTGCCTCATCAATCTCCTTTTCATAATCACACCCAGCAAGTGCTTAGGTGATAATTCCAAATATTTTCCCATCCAATCGGTCAAGCGTAATATGGAAGGGGTGGGCAAGAGCGTTTTTTATGGAACCAAGATTGAAAATTTTAACGTTGAAGTGGTCGATGTCGTCATTGGAAAAAATATTGCCCAGAGCTATATTGTTGTAAAAGTAACCGACGAAAAATTAAAAAAAATGGGTGGAATATCTGCAGGTATGAGTGGCAGTCCTATTTTTTTTGATGGGAAGATCGCGGGCGCACTTGCGTATAGCTGGGAAACCAAAGACAATTTAATTGGAGTGGTAACCCCTATCGAAACTATGCTCAAACTCTGGGAAAACCTGCCGGATATGCCAACCATGAAAGCTTTACCCAGCTCAGTCATATTTACTATCGGCCTGGGAGAAAGAGCCGGAAAAAAACTTCAAGAAAAAGAGAACCTTTTTTCCCGAAAAATTATTTCTTTACCAAAAATACTGTTTAGTCAGCGGCAGTCCGATCAAGGAATTGAACTTCAACCGGGGAGTGCAGTCGGTGTTCAGCTTATCCGGGGTGACGTTGATGTCGTGAGTTTGGGAACTTTAACCTGGAGAGAGGGCAATAAAATTATTGCTTTTGGTCATCCTTTTTTACACCAGGGGAAAGTCAATTATTTTCTCTCTTCAATGTATGTGAATTTTAGTCTGGAAGGAAAAGATTTTCCTTTCAAAGTTGGAACCCCGATTGAGCCGGTAGGAATTATCGACGAAGACCGAAGTGCCGGAATAGCTGGTCGGTTGGGGGTGATGCCGGAAGTCATTAAAGCCAGTATTGAAATCGGTAACGAGAAATCCTCTCTCGCTAAATATGAATTTGATATAATTCGCAACGAAAATGTGGTTGTTGAATTTTTTCCTGAAATAATTCTTGACTCCATTGATCAAGCGCTTGATAGCCAGCGCCCGGGGAGCGCACGAGTTTTTCTTGTAATCGATGGTTCTCAGTTTCACTTTCTTAATGAATTTTTCTGGGTCAGTAAAAATGACATCGCCAGTTATATCTCCAACAATTTAACAAAAATTCTGGAAGATATATTTAAAAATCCCTTTCAACCGATTGATGCGGAAAAAATTGAGATTAAGGTAGTTTATCTTCCCGATGTTCGAGAAGCCACTTTCAAAAATCTCTATTTACCGGTTGATGTGAAGCGAGGCAGCGATTTAAAGGGAAAGATTGATTTAAACCTTCATCGGCAGGGTATGAAAAGTCTTGATTTTGACATTTTAATCCCGAAAGATTTCGTACCTGGTGAAGCCGATGTGATTGCTCGCGGTTTGTCGTGGGGTGCAGAGAGCTCCCAATCGCCCTCACCGTCACCAACGGACCTGGACATCTATATCGATGAAAAAGTAAAACAACTGAAGTCGAATGGAGTAGTCATTGAAATCAGAAGTAAAGCTGAATCCTTTCCCAGCAGCACCCAAAAAAATTATTTTTCTCAAGCGATTTCTCTTCCTTTCGTCTTAGAAGGATCATTTACCGGAAGCGTAGTCGTTTTGGAGTAATGAGTTGAAACGACTTTATTTCACTCTATCCATATTGATAATTTGCCTGACTTTATTTTTTTTATTTGGTTTTCAGCGTTTGGCTAATAGAGTTATTACCCGCCTCATGAGCCAAATCAACACCGGTTCGATTCAGCTTCATTTTAAAAATGTGAACTATTCTTTCCCGCTCAGTCTGAAACTAAGTGAAGTCACCCTTCGGAATGAAGAATTTCTGCTCACTGCTCCGGAAGTCAATATCTTATTCAACTGGAATCTCCTGATTGGCGGTGAGGGAACCATCAGTGCCTCTCTTCCCCAAGCCAAAATTGACTCTCAATCAGATAACTTCCTAAATAATATCAAAGATTTTCGTTTGAATCATGTCCCCGATTTTGAGGTTATCATTCAAAATCTCCTTTTACCAAAGAATGATTTTTTGTCTTCTCCTATTCCGGTGCGTCTTCAGAAAAAACACAATCTTCTTCATTTTCAGGTTGATCATTCTGAGATCTCTCTATCGGGAACCATTGAACCTGAAAAGCGTGCCGTTGTCGATTATCGTATTTTAAATAAAAAATATCCGGCAAAAGGACATTTTGAGCTTCTCTTTCAGGATAATATACTGAACGGCACTATACTCAGCAAAGTAAATCTTGCCCTGTCAACCAAACTCAGTTTTCATGATAGAGAAATCGAACTCCAGCAATTACAATTAAAAGAAGTTCAAGATCAAGATAAAATGCTCACCTTTTCCGGAAAGGGACGGTTGCAAATGGAACCTAAACTGGCATTGGAACTGATGGGTGTAATAACCAACGGGAAAGATCGGAAACCCTATCAGGTGAATCTTGAGTTCCAGCCAACCGAAAATGATAATATTCAAGGAAAAATGTATATCATGGCAAAGAATCCAGATTTTGAACTTCGTTCTACGTTCCTTATCGTTCCTGAAACTTCAAGTTTCTCTCTCCGTCTGCTCTCGGGTTCCTCTTTTGCTGGGAATCCCGTAAATGCTGATATCAATGGGACTTTCGGGAATGGACAAATCAAACTGGAATTTATCACGCCATCGCTCGATATCAGTTCATCTGGTGTGACCGGTAATGGCTCTTTAAAAGGGGAAATGCTCTACTCATCAGGCACGGTTACCGCCGAGGGACAACTGAGTGGGGAATGGCTCCGCTTTCAACAGTATGAATTGATCAAGCCCTTGGTCACCTTTCAATATGATCGGAAGAAAGGTTTCCTTTTTCAGGCATCTGGTCAAATTTTCGGTGGAGATCTAAAACTTGCAGGTCAATATACTGAGAACGTATTGACTGCAACTGGTGCTCTCTTCAAAAGCAAAATCGACCAGTTTTTGGGTGAAAAGATACCATTGAATGGATGGTTTTCAGGAAATATCGAGATTCACAAATCAAAATCGGATGCGCCATCGCTCACAATGGTGATAAACGATGGGGCCCTCTATTGGAAAGATATGTTTCTCGGAAATCAATTGATCGGAAACCTCGATTATCAGGGAGATAAATTATCGATCACCGATGTGATGCTCCAGAATCAGGAAGGAAAAGTAGAAGGTCGGATTGAAAAAATTTCTGATTCTATCCAGGGGACCTTTCAATTGACCAGATATCCATTATCCTATTCTGTGGCTGATCGCTCTGTCCATTTTACCTGGGATGGACAGGGGGGATTTCACTTCGCTGAGAATAAATGGAGGGCTAATTTGGCAATAACATCACCACATTGGGATTTTGGAGAATGGTCAGGTACCAATTTCATTTTCCAGGGTGATATATCATCCGATACTATTCAAATAAAAAAATTAGATACTCAATTTTTGGGAGGTCATTTGTCATTCCATGGAAATATTTCTCCTTATCAAGCGATTGACCTCAACGGACATCTTAACGATGTCCATCTTCCCAACAATTCGTTTCAATATCAAGGAAGAATTCATCAAATCTCACTTTCGGTAAAAGGAGATTGGGACAATGTCTCTTTTTTCATCAATGGAGAAGGAGAAGACCTCTCTTTTCAGGGGAAATCTATCGGAGAGTCTTTCCAGGTTGTTCTGGAAGGGAAAACCAGATTGCCTCAAAAAAATGAAAAAGCGGGGATAGAGACCTATCTCAACCCCGAAATATTAAAAAAGGGAACTATTCACATTCGCGGTGCCAATCTGGCTCAATTCGGATTAACTGGAAAAGGGAAATATGAAATAGCAGGTACCGCCGATATACTGGCTGATTTGGATGTCACCAAAAAAATCTGGTTAATCCAGACTGAAAAAATGACAGTAAGTGTGGGAGACGTACTGCACTTTTCTGGACACATTCAAGGAATCTACCAAAATGACCGGATCCAGTTTCAGGAGCTGATTTTCAAAGATGAATCGAAAAATATCCAGGTCAAGGGTTCGGGTTTTTATGATTTAAAGAACCAGATCATTGAAGGACTGGTATCGGGTCAATTTGACACCTCTTTTCCGTTACCGGATTACGGAATTGAAATATCACTATCGGGATCGGCGACGCTCAGTATAAACGGATCGGTTGAAAAACCACGGTATAGTGGCCATATTCAGATCAACAATGCCATTCTTTTTCAACAGGGGGAAGAAGTGTTCCAGGTGAAAGAGATGACCGGAACGGTAAAGGACGGTGCATTGATAATTACCAAGGGCTCGGGTCAATGGCTGGGTTTTGATATTCAAACCGAAGGCTCAATCTCTCCGACCGATATACATCTCACTTTCCTTATCGACGGAGAGAACGGCCTCCTGGGACAGTTAAAAACTTTACAAGGCCTTTGGCAGGGTAAAATTTCTCTTCAAGGCAGCATCGCTGATCTCAGGGCTGAAGGTGAAATCAAAGTAAAAAATGGATTCCTTGATACAACCACTTTGGATAAAACCCAAACCTCATCAGCCATTTTCCAGTCTTTCGCTGGCTCTTTTCAGAAAATACCCATAAAAATGAAACTTTTACTGGTTGCCGATGATACTTTTCGAGTAAAGACTCGTTTTTTGGATTTAAAACTTGCTGGTGGGCTCACCATTCAAAACCTGGATGGTTCGCTCGGAGTCGAGGGACGATTGGATGTGGTCAATGGAACCTATGATTTGGTGATGCGAACCGTTCCCATTCAAGGATACGTTATTTTCGGTGATTTCTTTGAATTCATGCCAAAGGTTCATCTTGAAGGGCATACCAAGGTTAATCATTATAATATCGTTTTACGTGCTGACGGACCGTTAGATAATTATGAAATGATACTCCAATCTGAACCCCCTCTCTCTCAGGAGGAGATTCTGTCCTTGCTGTTTGTGGGTGATAAAGATGCCTATACTTCTTTAGATTCCTTAGATCTTGAACCTCATCTTTTAAAGGCATTGCGTTTTTTCTTGGGGATGAAGGGGGCTGGTTTAAATAATTTTTTATTTTTCGATAGCGTTGAACTCATTACTCCAAGCCAAAAAAACGAAGGGTTTTATGGTTTGGAATTAAAAAAAGACCTTGGAGAAAATGCTTCAATAAGCTATACTCATGATTTGAATGGAGGAGATAATTCAACCTGGAATTTTGAAGTTGACCTGAATCGTGAGTGGTCTTTTAAGTCCGAATTTGGGTCGAATGGGAAATTTGGTTGGGAATTAGAATTTACCACTAAATTTTAATCTTATTATGATGACCAGCTCACATTCTTGGCTGAGTTTTCGGTATACTATACGGGGAGATGGTCAACTTAACCTTGAAGGGAATAGATCCTTTACTTTGAGTTGTCATGAAAAACGGGCAACATTCGAACTGGAAATGGAGGGAATATAATTTATGCGGTATAGCTCTTTGCCAATGGTTGTTATTCGTTTTTTTCTCGCATTTTTCATTTTGATGGGTATTGGCCAATGGGCATGGGCTCAGGAAGCTCCACCTATAGTTGCCATCCGAGTTGAAGGCAACCAAAATGTGAATTCTCAACTTATTTTGTCTGCGGTTTCAATTTCTTTGAAGGAACCGTTCAATCAGGATAAAATTAAAAACGATATAAAATCAATTTTTGATCTGGGGTACTTTACCAAAGTCTGGGTTGATACAAAAAAATATCCTGATGGGATCGAACTGATATTTAAGGTTGAAGAAAACTCGTTAATCAGGGAGATCCAAATTCAAGGAAATACCCTGATGACAACCGAAAATATCCGACAGACCATGATTTTAGTGCCTGGTCAGGTGATGAATTGGAAAATTTTTCAAAATGATCTGGAACGTATTAAGGCTTTATACAGTAATAACGGCTATATGATCACTTCAGTGGATGGTACCAATTTTTCCCCGGATGGTGTATTAGTTTTTCATATTCATGAAGGAGTCATCGAACAGGTTAAGATTGAGGGGACAGTTAAAACCAAAAATTATGTTTTACTCCGGGAATTAACTTTTAAAACTCCCGAGGTATTCGATTTTTCCAAGATCAAAAAAAGCATGCGGGCAATTTATAATCTGGGATTCTTTGATGATATCGGAATGAAGATCGAACCGGGAAGCGATCACAACCAAGTGGTCGTGGTTATTAAAGTGGTTGAAAAATTGACTGGTGAAGCCGGTCTTGGAGTGGGATACAATACTGAAGACGGATGGTTAGGTTTTATCCGCTATCAGGAAAGTAACTTTGGCGGAAATGCGCAAAAACTGGAGTTGCGGTATGAGTTCGGTTCTCGGACTCTCTATCGGCTTTACTTTGAGGAGCCTTGGCTTTTTGATTCTCCCACCTTTTTTTCCACTTCAGTATATGACCAGATTCGAAACCGCGATAACCGAGAAGAAGGAGTCATAATTGGGAAATACGAGGAAGAGCGTATAGGAGGTCAGGTTGCTTTAGGAAGAAAATTTAGTGATTACTGGAGATGGAGATTAAATTATAAGACGGAAAATATTACTCTTACCCCACTGGAAGGAGAAATCCCGGATCGGGGCGGTGTCACCAACTCTCTTACCCCGATGCTCATTTATGATACCCGGGATGATGTTTTCAACCCACATAGTGGATGGTATGGAATTGCACAGGCAGAAATTGCTGGACGTTTTTTAGGTGGAGACAATAATTATAATAAATATGTTTTGGATATCCGGAATTATATCGACACCGGAAAAGATACAGTCCTGGCACTCCGATTAATGGGCGGATTAGCTGATACCGAGTTGCCTGAATATGAAAAGTTTTCAGTGGGTGGAGTAAGTACACTCCGTGGGTATGATTTGTCAGAATTTCAGGGAGAGCAGATGCTCGTTTTCAATGCTGAATACCGTTGGGAAGTCGCTAAGAATACCCAGCTGGTCGTTTTCGGTGACGCCGGGTATGCCTGGGCACTGGATGAACCAATCAACTTTGAAGATATTAAGCTCGGTTATGGTGTGGGTTTACGCTTTGACACCCCCATCGGTCCGGTGCGGTTAGACTATGGAATTGGTGAAGAAGGCGGACAAACCTACTTTAGCCTCGGTCATACTTTCTAATACTGGTTACGGCTTGTTTTGAAGTACACTAATAAATGCATTCTATTGTGAAGGGACTATAGCCCTTTTGAGAAAGAGAAAGGAGAAACAGTGATCATGAAAAGAAGATTTATTATTATGGGGTTGTTGGTCGTCTTGTCAATATTCTTTATCGGAGCCTTATCTTTGGCGGCGAATCCCCCCAAAGCAACCCCTACACCGGCGACAGCCGAGAAGAGCACTACTGATTCTTCAAGTGTTGGTCTTATTGATATTGAGAAATTATTTAATGCTCATCCAAATACCCAAAAGATCATTGATTTAGAAAAACAGTTTGTTGCTGAAAAACAAAAACGGCAACAAGATTTAAATGAAAAAGGAAAAGGGAAAACCAGGGAAGAAGTGCGTGTATTAGAAGATCAAATGAATGCCGAATGGGCTCCGATTGGTGAGCAGATGCTGAAACAAAGGCAAGACCTGATCAACCAAAGATACAGTGATGTAATTACAGCAATAAAAAAGGTTGCCGAATCGATGAAGCTGAGTATGGTTTTGAGGAGCCAGCTCCGAGTACCAGTCAGTCAAACTGAAGCTGTTGACATGCCCCTGGTTCTCTATGGCGGAACTGACATCACCGATAAGGTTATTGAACAACTCAAAAACCTCTCAACAGCTGATCAGGGAACGAAGTGATCTTCTTTGAAAATTAAAGAGATAGTCAATTGTATAGGGGGTCGCCTCGTCGGCGACCCCGAATATGAAGTGCATCATATCGGAACCATTGAAAAAGCAAACCCGGGGGAATTGGTTTTTCTTTTTCATACAAAATTTGTTCCTGCCAGTGATGATTTTTTTCCCGACGTAGTGGTTTTACGGGAAGGAACCAAGGTTCATGCAAAAAATTTCATCTATGTAGAGAACCCACGATTGGCATTCATCCAACTCATTCCACAGTTTTATGCTCCCACATTTCCTAATCCAGGCGTACATCCCCAAGCATTTATTCATCCCCAGGCGAAACTTGGTCATCAGGTGACGATTGGTGCATGGTCATATATTGATGCAGAAGCAGTCATTGGTGATCACACCATTATTTTCCCCCAAGTCTATATTGGAAAAAATACGCTGATCGGAAACAATTGTATTTTTTACCCCCAGGTGGTCATTCGTGAGAACTGTTGGATTGGTGACCGGGTTATTCTCCAATGTGGTGTCATCATCGGTGGAGATGGTTTTGGGTATGAAAAGATTGGTGATTCTCACCTCAAGGTTCCTCATGTCGGGAAAGTAGTATTAGAAGATGATGTTGAAATTGGAGCCAACTCTACCGTTGACCGTGCCACCCTCGGCGAAACCCGAATCGGATCAGGGACCAAAATCGATAATTTAGTCATGGTTGCCCATAATGTAACCATCGGGAAGAATTGCATCATCGTTGCCCAATGTGGAATCGCTGGGAGCTGTACTATTGGGAATGAGGTGATTATGGCCGGGCAGAGTGGAGTGATTGATCACTGTACAGTAGGTAACCGGGTGCTGTTAGCGGCTCGTTCAGGAGTCTCATCGTCAATCTCGGATAATCAAATGGTATCGGGCTTCCCTGCCCAGGATCATAAGACCGAAATGAAGGAGAAGGTTTTCATACGGAAACTTCCCGAAATATGGCAAAGGATCAAGAATCTGGAGAAAACAGTGTTCAAATCATAACTTCCCCGGATAAACAGAGGACCATTCGCCACCCTTTTTCTCAAACGGGGGAAGGGTTGCATTATGGACAAGAAGTAAAAGTAATAGTATTTCCAGGGGAAGAAAATCAAGGGATTGTTTTTCACCTCGGTCAAGGAGAAAAAAAGCTTTGCATCCCTTCCCATTACCAATACCTGTATTCAAGTTCACGAAATACTGCTCTGGCGAATAATGGCATAATACTTTCTACTATTGAACATTTTTTAGCATCTTGTTGGGGTGCCGGAATAGATAATCTCACCGTCATAGTGGAAGGGAATGAAATGCCGGCTGGAGACGGAAGCTGTACAATTTGGACAGGTCATTTCCGGGTTTCTGGCATTCAAGAACAAGACGCATTTCGCTCTCTTTATAAAGTTCAACGTGAATTCTGGGTTGAAGCGAACAACCAATATCTCTTTGTATTCCCGAGTGAGAATTTTGAGGCGACCTACTTTCTTGACTATTTTAATGGTCCCTCTTTTGCCCAATGCTCTCATTTTGTTGAGGGTGAAGAAAATTTTAACCAAATAGCGAGTGCAAGGACCTTTGCTTTTCAATCCGAAGTTCAAAATATACTTCGAGCCGGTCTTGGCCTGGGAGTCAGGAATGCGGCTCTGATTATCGATGATAAAGGTCAATCGGGTCAGCTCTTCCGCATGGCGGGTGAACCGAGCTATCATAAAATTGTCGACTTAATAGGTGATTTGATGCTCCTTAGACATCGAGTGATTGGTCATTTTATTGGATTGCGTTCAGGTCATGCACTGAACCATCAGATGATCAAACTGATAGCGAAGAAGGCGAGGTTGTTTGATGAAAATAGATCCGAGGGCGGTTATTGAAAAGGGAGCAGTTTTGGGGGAAGATGTTGAAGTCGGACCCTATACCATTATTGGTAAAAATGTCACCATTGGAGAATCAACCCGTATTGGTGCTGGGGTGATTTTAGAGGGGAAAGTCCATATTGGTTCAGGATGTTTTATCGGTCATCATGCTGTTATCGGGACACCTCCTCAAGACGTGTCCTATCGAGGGGAAGAAACGAAAGTTCTCATTGGTGATGGGACAATCATCCGGGAGTTTTCGACCATTCACCGGGCAACGGGAGAAGGAAATGAGACTCGAATTGGAAAAAAGTGTTTTATCATGTCGTACTGTCATATTGCTCACAATTGCCTGGTAGGCGATGAAGTCACCATGGCAAACAATGCTACTCTCGCTGGATATGTGGAAGTCAATGATTGGGCAACTCTGAGTGGTTTTGTCGGTGTTCACCAATTCGTTCGGATTGGCAAATTGACCATGACCGGAGGACTTTCCAAGGTCGTGATGGATATCCCTCCCTATTGTCTGGCCGATGGTCATCCGGCTCATATTTATGAGCAAAATATTGTGGGAATGAAACGCCGCGGGTATAGCAAAGATGACCGGGAAAAGATTAAGCAAATTTATGAAATAATATTTCGGAGAAATACCAACCTATCAGAAGTGTTCGAAGTCATACAAAAAAGCTATGATGGAGAGTATGTACGAGAAATAATCGAATTTTTTTACAAAAGCCGACGAGGAATCACTCGGTGTTCACGAGACAAGAAACGATTGAGCGATGTCTATTGAAAAGCTGATTCTGATATCCGGGCAAGGCAACCTGCCTATCTTCATCCATCAAAACGCTCTGAAACAAGGGATCGAAGTGGTCCAGGTTGGATTTCGATTTCTATCTTATGATTCTTCGCCGACGCCTCGTTATCTTTTAGACACCTTTTCGTTTTCATCAATTTATCATTTAGCACAAGAACTACATCTTAATGCTCTATGTTTAGCCGGGAAAATCTCTCGTACCTTTCTTTTTCAAGAACAATATATCGGGAATGACATACGACATTTATTGAGCCGCCTTTCTGGATACCAGGATAATCAGGTTTTAGAGGCTGTTTTTCAGGAATTTGCAAAACTTGGCTTGTGTTTGATTTCCCCTGCCGATTTTCTCAGCGATTTCCTGACACCTTTGGGGAATATGACCCGTCGGATCCCGGATGAGAAGGAATGGGAGGATATCCAATATGGTTCGAGGTTAGCCCGGTATTTAGTCGATCGTGAAGTGGGTCAAACTGTAATTTTGAAGAGAAAAGCGATATTAGCTATCGAAGCAGCGGAAGGAACCGATAAAGCGATTCAAAGAGGGGCCGAATTAGGGGGAGGAAATGTTGTTGTTGTCAAAATGGCTCGAACACGACAAGATTTTTTTATCGATATTCCGACAGTTGGGAGCACTACCATCCAGATGCTGGCACAAAATGGTGGTGGGATTCTTGCGGTTGAACATAAAAAAACACTCCTGCTGAATCGAGAAGAGCTCGTTCGCATAGCAGATGATTACGGAGTGGGTGTGATTGGAATTTCCTCACAATTCCAGTAATCCCAAAAAGTCTATTTTTATTTCTACCGGTGAAATTTCAGGAGATTTTTATGCCGGTGAAATCATCAAACACCTCCAGAAGAGAAGAAACCTGGAGGTGTTTGTGCTTGGTGGAGAGAATGCGGCTCGAACTGGGGCAAACCTGATTTATGACACGACCACCATTGCGACCGTCGGTATTTGGGAAATTTTTTCCACTTTTCGACAATGGAAAAGGGTATGGGATCGAAGTGTTGATCTCATCCGAACCATTCGACCAGCAGTAGTGATGATTATTGACAACCCGGGTTTTAATCTCAGATTAGCTCGATTCTGTCATCGATTCGATATTCCCGTTATTTCTTTCATCCCCCCACAAGTCTGGGTGTGGAACCGTCGCCGTGCTACTTTTTTATCTCATTACGCCGATTGGATTTTGACCATTTTTCCCTGGGAAGAGCATTATTTTCAGGGGGGAAAAGCAAAAGTGAAGTGGGTTGGTCATCCGGTTCTCTCCAAAATCCCTGATCTTTCTTTTTTCGATACTGGAGAGGAAAACCATCGAATTGTACTATTACCCGGGAGTCGAAAAAGAGAAATCGATGAATTTCTAAAGGTGATCAGCCGGGTACTGGTTATTTTCCGGGAGCATCACCCACAATTCACTTATACCCTGGTCCTGGCGAGCGAAAAATATTTGGACCTGGTTGAAAACCAGTTGGCCGGGATCCCGGTCATCATTGAGAAGCGGGAGAACTTATACCAGGCATTGCAGGGAAGTTCCCTAAGTATTAGTTGTTCTGGTACAATAACCTTAGAAGTGGCACTGGCAGGGATACCTCAAATCATTGTTTATCGTTTATCACCATTTACCTATTTACTTGCCCGGTTATTTTTAAGGAAGAGATATGTCGGTTTACCGAACATCATCATGGAACAACAAGTGTGTCCTGAATTGATTCAGAATGACTTTCACCCTGCAAAAATAATCAAAGAAATGGAAAATTTGTTCGTTAATTCTCAAAAGTCAAAACAGATGCAACAGGTTGCCTGGCAAATTCGTGAAAAACTATTTCAGGGAGACGCTTACTCCCAAATTATCGAGGTGATCGAGAATTATCTCTGATCAAACACCGGTTGTCATGATCACAGTCAATGGTCCAGGAGAACTGTATTACTGGGTCTTGCCACTTTTAAATACACTTGCGGTTGAAAAAGTTCCAATCAAAATCTGGATATTTTTAACTCCCTGCCAATTTAGTTCAGGGAAAGAACAAAAAGCCATCGAAGAGAATGATTTGGTTCGCAAAGTTTTTTCCCCTGGTGAAACGTTGCGCATTTGTTGGGGATGGTCTCGAATACCCCTCCCTCCACGGGGGTTGATTCTTTTCTTAGGAGGTGATATTTTCTACGCGGTTCTTCTAAAAAAAAGGACCGGTTTTCCTCTCTGGGTGTATGGGGGTCATTTACGATGGTCTCATTGGGTCGACCTCTATTTAGCCCGATATCGTAAAGACTTCAAAAAGTATACATTTTCACCAAAAATATTCGTTGGAGATCTTCTCCGTTCCTATGTTCAGCAGTGGGAAACCGCGTCTCGTCGTTCTCTTTCTTGTTTTCCATGCGGAAATCCCCGCATCCTTTTTCTTCCGGGAAGTCGAGGGGCGGCTTATAAATATACCATGAGTTTTTATAAGCAGGTTGCCCACAAAATTCAAGAATTCTACCCTGATTCATCTTTTGTGGTCAGTTTTCCGGGGAATTATTCGGTTGAGGATCTGTCTCATCTGGGATTGGATTCCCTTGGGATTCCTTTTTATTTTGGTGAAACCTCTCCCTTAATGTCTCAAGCGGATATCACGGTAACCATTCCCGGATCGAATAATCTGGAATTGTTTTATAGGAAGCGAAGGGCTTTGATTGTGTTGCCCCTGGAATCCACTGAGACCTTTATTCCTCTCACCGGTATTCCCGGAATCATCGAAAAGATACCCGGATTGGGTCCGATGATAAAAAGAAGAATCATTCGATCCTTGAATCGAAAGAAAAAATGGATTTCCCTTCCCAATATCTTAATGGATCGGGAAATCTATCCGGAGTTACGGGGAAAGGTCCAGCCAGAACAGGTGGCGTCAATGGTGAAAATGCTATTAGAACAAAAAACAGTTGATATTGTCATTCCTGAGGATGATTTCCCTTCGTCCGCTTCACGAACCATATCTCGGCTGATTCAGGAGAGATGGGCATGTTAATCGGGAAAAGCTTATACCGACTGCTTCGTTATCTCAAGCCTTACGGTATGCTAGTGTTGGGTGGGCTGATCATGGCTGCTTTAGGAGCGGGAATGAACCTCACCCTCCCCTGGTTGGTCAAGGTGATCATCGATCAAGTTCTCATTCAAAAAAATATGACGTTATTGTTCTTGGTTTCAGTTGGTATCATTTTCATTTTTTTTATAAAAGGGGTCACTTCTTATCTACAAAATTTATGGGTTTCCAAAGCCGGATTTCGTGTGATCACCAAGCTCCGTTCCGAGCTCTATCAGCACCTTTATTCGCTTTCGGCTTCATTCTTTCAAGAGAATCCCACTGGAGATATCATTTCCCGCATGACCAACGATGTGACCAATATTCAAAACCTGTTTTCTCAAACCTTTATGAATATTTTTATGGACCTTCTGATTCTAATTGGCTCGATTGTAGTGCTTTTTTTCATTAACTGGAAACTTGCTGCTTTATCGATCATCATTTTTCCTCTGGTGGGTTTTAGTATTGATTATCTGGGGAAGAAAATAAGAGGAGTCTCTCACCTCCTTCAATCCAAAACTGCGGTCCTCACTCAATTGATAGAGCGAGCCATATCCGGGATTAAAATTATCCAATCCTATGTGAGTGGACATTATGAAGTTGAAAAATTTGAAAAAGAAAACGAGTTGAATTTTTATTTGGCCATGAAACAGGCGAAAACCAAAGCCTTGTTAACTCCCCTGGTTGAATTGGTATCATCTTTTGGAGTGACAGCGGTAATCTGGTATGGTGGTCGAGAAGTAATTTTTGGAAGACTCACTCCGGGAGGGTTAGTTGCCTTCCTTGGATATCTGGCCACAGCTGCCGCTCCACTTTCACACTTTTCCAACGGGATCCAAGTTTTACAACAAAGTCTGGCATCAGCAGAAAGAATATTTGAAATACTTGATACCTCACCCCAGATTCAGGATCAACCCGATTCAATACCGATTGATGGGGTTCAACACGGGATTCAATTACGAGATATTTATTTTTCCTATGGTGGGGAAACCATCCTTAAAAACTTCTCATTATGTGTTTTAAAAGGTGATAAAGTTGGGATCGTCGGACCAAGTGGTGCCGGAAAAACCACTCTCATTAACCTGCTCTTACGTTTTTATGATCCCGAACGGGGAACAATTGAAGTTGATGGAATTGATATCCGTAAGATCAGAATAACCTCTTTCCGGCAACAAATCGGAGTGGTTCTTCAAGATTCCCTGATATTAGGTGGTACAGTTCGGGAAAATATTCTCTATGGGAAGCTGAATGCAACCCCGGAAGAGGTGATTGAGGTAGCCAAGCGTGCTCATGCACATGAATTCATCAGTCATTTGGAAAATGGGTATGATACTGATTTAGGTGATTGGGGAAACCGGCTTTCCGGTGGACAGAAACAGCGGATCGCTATCGCCCGTGCTCTTTTAAAGAACTCACCAATTCTTATTTTCGATGAAGCGACTTCGAACCTCGATCCGGAATCGGAAGATTATATATTAGATACTATAAAAAATGTTGGGAAAGAAAAAATTGTCATTCTGATTGCCCATTCCTTGCGAATGGTCAAAGATTTGGACCGTATCGTGTTAATAAAGGACGGTGAAATTCTTGGAATGGGAACCAATCAAGAGCTTTTAATGAACAATCCTTACTACTGCAAAATTTTTGGGAGAGACCTTCATTGAGGACGAGACAGCTATTTCAGGCTGCCTCGGTAAAGATTCCGAATGTGAATCAGTGCGGGGCGGTATTCTTGACTGGCATAGTCAGGATAGGTATATTCGAATGGTCGAAAATCTCCCTTTTCCCAGCGAATGGTGGCTTCAGCATAAATTCCCTTACCAATATAAACCCGATGTGAAAAGTTCTTGGTAGTGGCTAAGACAATTTTCCCACCATCGAAATATCCGGGATCAAGGTTGATTTTTCTTGGTTTTTGTTCGTTGCCGGTTGATGTTTCAAGGGTATTGGTGAATATTTTCCGATCGGCTAAATAACCTGGATCCATGAGGTCGTGGAAAACCAGAAAAACCCGTTTGAGTTTTTCCCCGATATCCCGATAATAATCGGTCTGAACAAAATTGATTTCTTCGCTCATCCATTCAATCGGGCCGAATTCATTTTCCAGATGGGGAAGAACCTGATTGAGAACGGAATGATCCTCAAAGAGCACGGCAATAAAAAACTTTACAGGAGATGGTTGTTTGATAGCTCCCATGCGATCGTCCTCTCTCTCAGCGATTCTTTTTATTCAACATGATACCCTTTTTTCTTCATTACAAAAATCTCTATCCTGGAAATACACCAGGATACCAGCCTACGGCGTAAGATAAAAAGATTGAAAAGATAAAAAAAACAATAAGGATAGACCCTCATGCCACGTTGTGGCACCATATGACAATGAAAACTTCGACGCAATAGATTTTTATGGTGGGTATCGACACCATCCGTCATTCCCGAATTTATTAATCGGGAATCTAAGTCTTTTTTACTTTACTTTAGACCCCTGATAGAAACATTCAGGGGTGACGATTAATATCGAATTTTGTGATAGTTTCCAGGATAGACCCTCATATTTCCATCTTCATATGGTGCCGCTATGCGACATGAGGGTCTATTCTTAAAATATGATGAGTCAACATCCATGCCAGGACAATACCTGAGAACTATAAAAAATGAAAAATCATCCTGTTTTCTGATGACATTTGAAATGGGCATCGATGTCTTTTCATGTTACAATAAAATGAATTGAATTTGAAGGGGTGATGACCGTGACTTTGCGATTTTCACCGGGTGAAGTTCTTGATATGGCAGAAGAGCTCGAACGGAGAGGAATTGCATTTTATGCAAATCTTGTCAAACAAACCAATGATCCAAAATCCAAAGAAATCTTCACTTTTTTAGAAGAAGAAGAAAAAAGGCATCTTGATTATTTCCAAAAAATCAAAAGCGATCTCAATGCGAATGCCGACTTCTTTCCAGACACCATGGATGAAACGATCAACTATTTAGGTTCAATCATAGAAAATGGAGTATTGGGGAAGGTCCTCAAAGGTGTTGATCTCATGCATGGAGATACCAGCGTGATCAAAGCTTTGGAAGTTGGTATTGAAGTGGAAAAAGAAAGTGTTCTCTTTTATCAAGGCATGGATATCATGATTCCTGCTTCCAAGAAAGAATGGTTGAATAAAGTGATTCAGGAAGAAAAAAAGCATTTTACCATTTTAACGGGAATGATGAAGGACCTGATGGCGACATCCCAATAAATAAAACTTAATATTAACCAAATCAGAAGGCGGTTGAGATTTCGATAAAGAAGGAGATTGAGAAGGTTGAATATGCGGAGGGTGATGATATTTATTGAAAACCTGTATCAAGAGTTAGAACTCTGGTATCCACTCTTGCGTCTCAAAGAAGAGGGAATTGAAACCAAACTGGTTGGGAGTGGTTCCTCTGATTTGTATACTGGAAGAAATGGGTTTCCGGCTAAACCGGAAGTCACTGCTTCTTCGATAAGTGCACGTGATTTTGACGGGTTGATCATTCCCGGCGGATTTGCTCCTGATTATCTGCGTCGCTATCCGGTCGTTATCAATTTAGTAAAGGAAACTTTTCAACAGGGGAAACTGATCGGTGCTCTATGTCACGGGCCCAGTGTATTAATTTCAGCTGATATTATTCGAGGGAAACGAGTAACTGGTAATCATGCCATCCGCGATGACATCATCAATGCTGGGGCGGAATTTGTCGATATGCAAGCCGTCGTTGATGGGAATATATTAACTGCTCAGGGACCAAATGATTTACCGGTATTCATGAAAGAGGTTCTTGCCTTTTTTTGGCAGTCGAAGCCCCGTTTGAAAGAGCATTTCCCCGACGGGACACTCTATGATGCCAATCTGGATTTGGTGACCCTCTCGGATATCATTACTGGCAATCCCACCATTTTGGTATTTTTTGATTCAATAATGAGTCCAACCGCCACCAGAGTTCTTGCCAGTTATAATGAAATGATGAAGAGAATGGAGCAGATCGGAGGAAAATTTTTTGCGATCAGTTCCGACAGCATTTTTACTCTAAAAGAAATGAGCCAGAAAATGGGATTGATCTATCCTTTATTGAGTGATGTAAGCGGTACTGTCATCCGGGCTTATGGAGTAAAAGGGAAAAATGATTTAGCGGAATGGGCAGTATTTTTTATCGATAAAAACGGAGTATTACGCTATGCTGAAAGCTGCCCCGGTGGTGATATTGAGCATCTTCCAGGCTTTAAAAGGCAATTAGAAACCCTTTTTAACTATCTATAAAGTGTTTATTTCCAAGTCAAAAAGGAGGAAAATTCTATGTCGCAGCAAATGAAAGCCGCAATTATGAAAGGTATCAGGACCATTGAAATTGAATCACGCCCGATCCCACTTCCTCGAGAAGACGAAGTTCTTATCAGGATTAAAAGCGTCGGCGTCTGTGGTTCAGATGTTCATTATTTCGTCGAAGGCCGGATTGGTGATTATATTGTCAAGCCTCCCTTTCTATTGGGACACGAATGTTCCGGTGAAGTGGTTGAAATTGGGTCTCAAGTAAAAAATTTAAAACCGGGTGACCGGGTAACCATGGAACCAGGAATTCCATGTGGAAAATGTGAAAACTGTCGCACCGGTCATTATAATCTCTGTCCTGATGTCGTATTTTGGGCAACACCTCCAATAGATGGAACATTTTGTGAATATGTGGTTCATCCTGCCAATTTTACCTATCCAATTGCCGATCAGGTTTCATATGAGGAAGCTGCCTTAGTCGAACCTCTCTCGGTTGGGGTATATGCCACCCGACGGGCTCAGGTTGAACCTGGACAAATAGCTTTAGTTTTGGGAAGCGGGCCAATTGGTCTGGTTACTTTGGAAGCTTTATTAGCAAGAGGAGTCACCGAGGTCATTGCCGTTGACGTGGTTGATATGAGGCTTCAAAAGGCTAAAGATTTAGGTGCAGCTTATATTATCAATGCGAAAAACGAAAATGTTATTGAAAAAGTAAGGGAAATTACCAGGAACCGGGGAGTACACGTCGTTTTTGAAACCGCAGGAAATATCGGAACGACCCAGATGACGGTTGATGTCACCAAAAGAGGAGGCAAGGTGGTTTTGGTTGGTATTCCCTCCAAGGCCGAATTTGATTTTGGTATTATTAAGACCATCGACAAAGAGCTTGATATCTTAGGTGTTTTCCGTTATGCTAACACCTATCCCGGGTGTGTCGATCTTTTGAACTCCGGGAAAGTTGATTTAAAATCGTTGATTACCCATCGTTTCCCTCTGGAGAAGACCCAGGATGCACTGCAATTCGCCCATGAACACAAAGCGGAATCGATTAAAGTCGTTGTTAATTTATAAAAATCTTTATCAATACATTCTGAGGATGGAAACTTCGACGCAATAGATTTTTATGGTGGGTATCGACACCATCCGTCATTCCCGAATGTATTAATCGGGAATCTAAGCCTTTTTAACTTTCCTTTAGACCCCTGATAGAACCATTCAGGGGTGACTAGTAATTAGGATCCTGTGGAAGTTTCCAGGATAGACCGCCATGCCGTGAAACGGCACCATAGATGATGGAAACTTTTGGCGGTCTATCCGATCAGTTTTAGTCTTAGTTGTTTTTCATCTTACGCCTTAGGCTAAAATCCTGGCGTTTACAGGATAGGATAGAACCATTTATGCCAATTCAGAATATTCTGCTTCTCACCAATGGGTATGGCGAAGACTCTTTCTCCGCTGTCCTGCTGGAAAAGCTCATCCAACTCACCCCTGTTCATCAATTCCCAATTCATTATTTTGTTCTTCCCTTAGTCGGAAAGGGTTCGATTTTTCAAAATCTGGTTTCGGAATATCCTAACCAAATATCCCTTCTCACTCCTCCTTATTCCCTTCCCAATGGAGGAGTCTATCTTGGATCGAGATTCCAAAAAGGGATGAGATTTCTCGACGATTGTATCCATGGGAATATACAAAATGGATTTTATTTTTTACGTCAATTACGGAAAATTAAAGTGACTATTGATGCCGTCATTGGGGTCGGTGATTTCATTCCCCCTTTGGTGAATACCCTTTTTTTACAGAAAAAAATGTATATGGTGGCATGTGCCCATACCTTTTTATTAAAAAGAAAAAATGATCCACTGGAACGATTGGGTCGATTAACCGCTCATCTTTACCGTCACGCTTGCTTTCGCATTTATACTCGGGATCGCTTGACAGAAGGATGGTTTCGGCAGTTAGGTCTCCCTGCATTTTATTTGGGATTTCTTGGCCCCGATATGGGAAAGGTTAGGGAAGATCGAAGGACGATTGTATTGTTACCCGGTAGCCGTGAGGATTGGAAAGAGAATCTTGATTTCTGTATGCGGGCGATTCAGGAAACCAAAAGTGAGGTATTCAAAGGGTATCGTTTGCATATTGTCTTTTCTCCAGGTAGAAGTGAAGAGGAAATTCAATCATTTTTAGCTGAACATCCTGAAAACGAATCAATTCAGTTTTCTTGGAGCCGGGGTGATTACTTCCATCATCTTTTCCGTTCAGTACTGATAGTAGGTTTTGCCGGGACAGCACTCGAGCAAGCAGCTTTTTTGGGAATACCTTCTATCGAACCCTGGAGAAAGGAAGCACTTCAAGCCAATCAAGATTTTATCGAAAACCGGCAAAAACTCCTGCTGGGGGAGGCGCTCATTCCCGGTGGGAATACGCCTTCACAACTCTCGCAAATATTAGAAAACACTCTTATTCACCTTTCTGATCGGCAAAAAGAAGCCTCGGCTTTCAGCCAACGGGTCTGGGAAGGGAAAACCAATGCCGGATTAGCGATCGCCAAGGATATTTTGTCAAATTTACTTTTGTAGGAGCACCTTCCTGGTACGAATCAAGAATATCGCAGCCGGGTTGCTGCTCCTACCGGTATCGATAAAAATTTTTCGCCAGGTCTCATTCTATTCTCTCACTTAAATGACAATCTCATCCAATAACGACGCATTGACTTCCTGAAGTAGGGTTCGTGCCTGCTGAATGTCCTCGACCCGTATCACCACATAGGCTTTTTGACCTTGAGGAGAGACAAAAGCATAGAGATATTCGATGGAGATTTGATGGGAGGTGAGGATGCCTACAATATCAGCCAGTCCGCCGGGACGGTCTTCGATGCCTACCGATAGAATTTCGGTGAGAGTGGCGGTAAAGTTCTCTTTTCGGAGTTTTTCAACCAACTGTTCAGGTTTTTCAACGATAAAACGGAGCACCCCAAAATCGGCGGTATCAGCGAGAGAGAGTGCTCGCAGGTTAACTCCCCATTCTTTAAGTTTTGCCAGGATGGCGTGGAGGCTTCCTGGTTTATTTTCCAGAAAAACTGAAATTTGCTTCATGATGATCCCTCTTTTTTCCGCAAATCTATCACCCGCTTGGCTTTTCCTTCCGATCGGGCGATGCTTTTTGGTTTAGTTAGCTTAATGGAACACGAGATATTCAGTTCCGCCTTCATTTTTTCTTCCATTCTTTTCTTCAGGTTTTCCAATACTTTTATTTCATCTGAGAAAATTTCAGAAGAAACTTCAACTTCCACCTCGACTTTGTCCAGGAAGTTTTCCCGGGTAACGATAATCTGGTAGTAGGGTTCGATCCCGTCGAAACTAAGGATAACACTTTCGATCTGAGATGGATACACATTCACCCCGCGGATAATGAGCATGTCATCGGTTCGTGAAGTGACTCGTTTCATTCTGACCGTGGTTCTGCCACATCGACATTCATCGTAGGAAAGAGACGATATATCGCCGGTTCGGTAACGAATAACCGGGGTTCCTTCTTTGGTGAGAGTCGTGAATACTAATTCTCCAATATTTCCTGGGGGAAGTGGCTTTCCGGTTTGGATATCGACTATCTCGGGAAGGAAACAATCCTCCGAAATATGGAGACCCTGGTGTATTTCACACTCATAAGCAACTCCCGGCCCGATCACTTCGCTTAATCCGTAGATATCAAAGGCACGAATCGGCAGTTTTTTTTCGATTTCAGTTCTCATTTCCTCAGACCATGGTTCAGCGCCAAAAATACCCAGCCGGAAAGCAGTTTGATTCCATTGTACCTGATTTTCTTTGGCGACTTCTGCCAGATAAAGCGCATAAGATGGTGTGCAGCATAGGACAGAAATCCCGAAATCCTTGAGGATTTGGATTTGACGTAAGGTATTCCCGCTCGACATGGGAACTACCGTAGCACCAAGCTTTTCCGCTCCATAATGAACTCCTAACCCACCGGTGAATAAACCATATCCGAACGCGACTTGAATGATATCTTCCTCGGTTACCCCACATCCGCAAAGAGTTCGCGCTAAAAGCTGGGACCAGGTTTCAATATCGTTACGAGTATACCCAACCACGGTTGCCGAACCGGTGGTGCCGGATGAAGAATGAATCCGGACAATATTGCGCAAAGGTTCAGCAATGGCACCAAAAGGATAAACATTTCTCAGATCTTGTTTGGTGGTAAAGGGGAGATGCTGAAGATCTGTTAATGATTGGATATCGTAAATGTTTATACCGGCCTGTTCGATTTTTTGCCGGTAATAGGGGAGATTGTGATATGCCCGAACCACAGCTTTCTTTAGCCGATTGAGCTGGATTTTCTCCAAATCTTCGCGCCGCATCAATTCATAATATTCATCCCAATACGTAATTGTCACCCCCTTGTCTTCTTTTTATTGTATGAATTTTCTTTCAGTTTGCAACCAATTTAAAACCAAATCTCACAATATTTTTAAAAATTTGTGAGAAAAATAAAAAAATCATTAAAAAAGTGTGTCATTCAAAATCAAGGTGAGATACAATATCAAAAACAACGTTTTAGGAGTGGTTTTGATGCAGGAATTATCTTCAATTTGGATGAATGGTAAAATGGTTGACTGGAAGGACGCGACGACCCATGTTTTAACTCATGCCCTCCATTATGGTACGGCGGTTTTCGAAGGGATTCGGTGTTACAAAACGGTTAAAGGATCTGCAGTCTATCGGCTGCGAGATCATATCGAAAGATTGTTTGATTCGGCACGTATTATTAAAATGTGCATCCCCTATACACAGGAAGAGTTTTGTCAGGCATGCCTGGAAACCATTCGAAGCAATAAGGTTGAGGAATGTTACATTCGTCCCCTGGTTTTTCGCGGCTATGGAGAAATGGGAGTGGATCCCACCTCGTGTGAAGTTTTTGCCGCGATCGCGGTTTGGCATTGGGGAGCATATATGGGAGAAAAAGGTATTCAGCACGGCATTCGCGCCAAAATTTCGTCATATACCAAAAATTCTATGAACGCCAGTTCCCCCCGGGCAAAAACCAGCGCCAACTATCTCAATTCCGCTTTGGCCAAAACTGAGGCGAAAGAATTAGGCTACGATGAGGCAATCCTGCTCGATATGTATGGGTTTGTTTCCGAAGGAAGTGGAGAGAATATTTTCATGGTCAAAAAAGGAGTGATATACACTCCTCATCAGTATTCTATTCTTTTAGGGATAACCCGCGATACCGTGATTCGGCTTGCCCTCGATTTAGACTATGAAGTACTGGAAACCAATTGCACCCGGGATGATCTCTATCTCGCCGATGAAGCGTTTTTTACCGGAACCGCTGCTGAAATTACCCCAATCGTAGAAGTTGATGGTCGACCAATCGGCACAGGTAAACCGGGACCGGTCACCCGTCGGTTGCAAGAATTGTACTTCCGAGTGGTTCATGGAGAAGAAGAAGCCTATAAAGATTGGCTGGATTTTGTATACGAAAAAAAGGAGAATTGACCTATGAACTCACAACCGGCAGATTTTTTCCAATCTTATCGAGATAGTCTTAAAAAGTTAAAAGAAAAATCACCGAAAACCATGGAAGGGTTTAATGCTTTTTATCACCAGGTCATGACCGAGGGGATTCTTGACTCAAAAACGAAAGAACTTATCGCCCTTGGTATCGGGGTAGCTATTCACTGCGAAAACTGCATCTGGTTACACACTCGTGGAGCATTAAAAATCGGTGCGAGCCCTGAGGAAATTATGGAAGCGGCGAGTGTAGGAGTGGTCATGGGAGGAGGCCCAGCATTTACTCAACTTCCCCTCGTTCAGAAAGTTTTGGATATTTTGGAAGAAAAAAAGAGCTGACATTTTCCCCGAGGAATCAGTTTTCCGAAGGTCGTTTCGAATTCATCAAGTAGTGCAGTAATTCCGATTCTGGAGTTAAAATGAGGATATCCCGGCTGGTGAGGGTTTTTTCATAGGTTTCAAGCGTTTTCTGAAAGGCGTAAAATTCCGGGTCCTGCTTGAAGGCTTCGGCGTATATCCGCAATGCTTCAGCTTCACCTTGTCCACGCAGAATCTTCGACTGTTTTTCGGCTTCGGCGATGATCAGGGTCTTTTCTTTATCGGTTTCGGCTCGGAGCTTGATGGCTTCTTCCTGCCCTTCAGAACGGTATTGCTTTGCCTGCCGTTCCCTCTCAGTTTTCATCCGCTGGAAAACAGCTTCTTCGTTTTGCTGAGGCAGGTCGGCTCGTTTGATGCCGACATCAATGATTTCGATGCCGAAAGCCGATGCTTTGCGGTTCGAATTGATAACGACGGTATCCATCACCTCTCGTCGCTTCTTTGAGACCAGATCAAAGAGTGGGATACGGCCGATTTCGGCTCGTAATTCAGAATAGACAATGTCGTCGATACGAACCATTGCTCCTGATTCGCTGACTACTGTTTGGAGAAAAAGCAGAGGATCGACAATACGCCAACGAACATAATTGTCAATCACCAGGGTTTTTTTGTCTTCGGTAATGACTTCTTCTGGGGGAGAGTCATAATCAAGAATTCTTTTTTCGAAAACATAGATGACCTGCAGGGGGTAAGGGAGTTTGAGGTGAAAGCCGCTTTCTTTAACCACGGCAACCGGCCTTCCAAATTGGAGAATCACTCCCTGCTCGGTTTCATCAAGAACAAACCAGGGTTTGGTGATTGAAAAAAGTATGATGATAACGAATAAAATAATTATCTGTTTTATAGTTGATTTACTGATTTGCACCGGTTAAACCATCCTTTCCGGTTAAAGGGAGAAATTTGAGAATGTCTTGGGTTGATGCTGAACTATCAAAGAGATATTTTTGCACCAGGGGAAGCACTTTCTGCATGGTCTCAAGATAGAGTCGGGTGCGGGTGACATCCTGATTCAATGAGTATTCTTTCAGCACCTGGAGAAAACGGGAGGTATCACCTTCGGCTTCCTTCACGATTTTTTCCTGAAAGGCCTCTGCCTCTTTGATGATTTGTTCGGCTTGACCTCGAGCGTTCGGGATCACTTCACTTCGATATCCTTCTGCTTCATTGACGAATCGGACTTTGTCTTCTCGAGCACTGGCTACATCTTTGAAAGCGGATATGACTGGTTGCGGAGGCTGAACGTCTTGAAGCTGAACGGCAATGATCTGTACCCCGGATTGGTAGCGGTCAAGAATGGATTGAATGAGAGTTTTGGTTTCTTCTTGAATCACGCCTTTTCCCGAGGTGAGAATTTCATCGATTTGCTTTTTCCCTACGATTTCACGGAGAGCCGATTCGGCAGCTTTTTTAACGGCAGCATCGACATCTTTCACTTTAAATAAAAATTGATAAGGATTACTGATCCGATATTGTACTGTGTATTGACAATTGACGATGTTTTCGTCACCGGTAAGCATCAGCGATTCTTCGGGAAAATACTGGTAGCGAGGTATGGGATCGGTACTCAAGGTTTTAAAACCGATTTCGGCTCGTCGTACCTCGGTGATTTTTGGTTTGATGACCGTTTCAAAAGGGTAGGGGATGTGGTAGTGAATACCGGGAGGTACCTGTCGCACGAACTCGCCTAAAAACTTCACCATCCCGACTTCATCGGGACCAATAACATAGATTCCAGTAAGAAGATACAGCCCGAGAAAAATCAGGACAACGATGTAACCGAGTTTTTTGAGTAATCGGACAATTTTGGAATCGTAAATGTTGATAATATTTCCTTTAAAGTCATCTCTATCCATTTGATTATTATAATACACTATGATTTAACCCCAGGCAAGTTATATGATAAAATAATCGAGATTGAAAAGTCCTTTTTTAAAAAGATTTTTTGAATACTGGTTTTCATTTTGGGCAATTAGGATTTTTGGTTGATGAAGAATTATAATATCTAACATATGTTTACCATCCGTGATGCAAGAAAAAACGTAGCGATTTTCGGTTTATTTGATCACGAGCGACATTTCATGCTCAAGCCAGCTCAAATTATTTTATTGGGATATATTGTGGTTATCCTTTTAGGGTCATTTCTCCTCCTCCTTCCGGGTATGGTCACCCCTGGGAATCATCTTACCTTCATCGATGCGGTTTTTACCTCGACTTCTGCTATTTGTGTGACCGGCCTGACTGTGGTTGATACTGCAACCTATTTTTCCCTGTGGGGACAGATCATCATCCTGATTCTCATTCAGTGCGGCGGCTTGGGGTATATGACATTGACCACTCTGATTGCCATTACTCTGGGGAGGAGAATTGAATATCGTGATCGAATAGCCTTAAAAGAAACCTTCAGCCTGGAAACCCCGGGCGGAGTGGTTCGCTTCACTCTAAATGTTTTAAAATACACTTTTACTATCGAAGGGATCGGGGTTTTGCTATTATTTATCGGGTTTATCAAGAAGTATTCTTTTCCCAAGGCACTGTTTGCTGCTATCTTTCACGGTATATCAGCTTTTTGTAATGCTGGTTTTTCAGTTTTTTCAAATAGTCTCGAAGACTATATCCAGAATCCTCTCGTCTGTTTAACCGTTTGTTTTTTGATTATTCTCGGTGGGATCGGTTTTATGGTAATCAAAGAAATAATCGATAAACACCGGACGCTTTCCCTCCACAGTAAAGTGGCAATTCGAGTCACTCTCCTTCTTTTATTAGCAGGTACCATACTCATCCTTTTATTTGAATGGAATAACCCCAACACCATCGGCTCGCTTACCCCAGTTCGGAAGGTACTGGCTAGTTTCTTTCAATCGGTCACTCCCCGTACTGCCGGTTTTAATACAATCCGGATTGGGTCAATGCGTTCCATCTCTCTTTTTCTGATAATGTTCTTGATGTTTATCGGAGCATCGCCTGGTGGCACGGGAGGCGGTATAAAAACCACCACATTCGCTCTCCTTTTGGGGGTAGTGAAGGGAGTGGCTCAGGAGAAAAATCGGGTTGAATTTTTCCATCGACGCATTCCTTCCGAGTTGATTTATCGAGCGATTTCTCAGACCATTCTCCCTTTTCTTTTGGTATTTATGGTTACGATGATAATTATGTCGTATCAATCGGAAAACCCAGTTCAGATATTATTCGAGGTGGTTTCGGCTTTTGGAACTGTCGGACTATCCACCGGTATTACCTCTTCGCTTTTTACACTTAGTAAGTTTTTATTGATAGTGATGATGTATTATGGCAAAGTAGGTTTACTGGGTCTGGCAATCTATCCGGTTAACCGAGAAGAGAAAGAATGCTTGTTGTATCCGGAAGAAGGGGTTCAATTATAATTGAAGTGGAGTAATCATTCTATAGGATTGAATATGAGGTGAACTCTTTGTTTGAAAAGGTATTAATCGCCAATCGTGGTGAAATTGCCCTGAGAATAGTACGCGCTTGCCGGGAAATGGATTTAAAAACAGTTGGCATATTTTCTGATTTTGACCGAAATCTGCTTCATCTTCAATATGTGGATCAAAAGGTATCTTTAGGAGGGAATCTTCCCGGTGATACCTATCTGAATATCGATAAAATAATAAAAGCATGTATTTTGACCAAGGCTGATGCGGTTCACCCAGGGTACGGATTTTTATCCGAAAATATCCATTTCGTGCAAAAACTTCGGGAAAACGGGATTGCATTTATTGGACCAAGTGAAGAAGTATTGAGAAAAATGAAAAATAAACTGCTTGCGAAAAAAATAATCCACGATTCGGGAGTACCAGTGGTTCCTGGCTCTCTTGAAGTGGTCAATACCATTGAAGAAACCAGGAACGTAGCGGCTGAAATTGGATATCCTTTTATGATTAAGGCGTGTTTGGGAGGAGGTGGAAGAGGAATCCGGGTAGTGGAGAATGATAGGAACCTAAAAGAAGCCTTTTTAAGTGCACGTCGGGAAGCAAAAATGGCTTTTGGGAGTGAGGAAATTTATATCGAAAAGATAATCAACCACGCTCGTCATATTGAAGTCCAGATTCTTGCCGATCAATTTGGGAAAAACATTCATTTGGGAGAAAGAGAATGTTCACTTCAACGACGACGGCAAAAAATTTTAGAAGAAGCACCATCTCCCTTTTTAACCAATGAATTGAGGCAAAAAATATGTGAAGCGGCAGTAAAGGCAGCCATGGCTTTGGGATATACAACCTGTGGAACTCTGGAATTTTTAGTCACCAATGATCATCAGTTTTATTTTATGGAGCTCAATGCACGTATTCAGGTTGAGCATCCTATTACTGAAATGATTTCCGGTGTAGACATTCTGCGTGAACAGATTCAGCTGGCAGCTGGTGAACCTTTACGATTGAATCCGGATGATGTGAACCATCGTGGTCATGCCATCGAAATGAGGATAAATGCCGAAGATCCTTTTCGGAATTTTTCCCCGACCCCGGGTTTGATTAAAAGCTTTGATATACCACGAGGTCCAGGGATTCGGATAGATTCACACTGTTATTCTGGATACGAAGTTCCTCCTTTTTACGATTCGCTGATTGCCAAGCTAATCGTGTGGGATAGTGATCGAGAACATTCCATCCGACGGTCACGAGAAGCGCTCCGTTCATTTACTGTGGAAGGAGTGTCCACTACCATTCCATTTCACTTAAAAATTCTTCAAAATGAAGATTTTCTTCGGGGTGATTTTCATACCCGCTTTATTGAAGATGAAATTGGAGAGATTTGAACGATTGAACGGTCCTGGCTTGACGAAAACAATGGAGGCTGAAATAGATGAAAGGAAAAATATTTCATGGAGGGATTCACCCCCCGACATTTAAGGAACTGACATCTCAAAAACCCATTAAAAAATTCCCATCTCCTGAAAAAGTGTATTTGCCACTTCTCCAACATACCGGTTCCCCGCTTCGCCCGCTGGTAAAAAAAGGTGATCGAGTGAAAAAGGGTCAAAAGATAGCTGATGTGGAAGCTTATGTTTCAGCACCGCTTCACTCCCCCCTGGCGGGGAAAGTTGCTTCTATAGAAGAATGGCCTCACCCGGTACGGGGAAAATATCTCACCATTATTATCGAAAATGATGGTACTCAAGATGTCGAACATCAAGGTATTCTGACTTGGGATGAAATCGAGAAAATTGATATCAAAGCCTTACGAGAATGGATCCGTGAGGGAGGATTCGTTGGTTTAGGCGGTGCTGCTTTCCCAACTCACGTGAAAGTGAGTCCTCCTCCAGGGAAAAATATTTTGACTTTACTTATTAACGGAGCCGAATGTGAACCATTTATCACCTGTGATCACCGGGTGATGATCGAAAGAACCGAGACGGTACTCACCGGTATCTTTATTCTCGCCCGTAGCTGTGGTGCTCAGGAAGTCATATTTGGTATCGAGCAGAACAAACCGGATGGTATCGAAAAAATAACAGCAGCAATAATAAATTTCCCCATTCCAATCCGGGTTTTTCCTTTACCCACATTATATCCTCAGGGTTCTGAAAAACACTTTATATTAACTGTTCTTGGAAAAGAGGTTCCTCCGGGAGGGCTTCCCCTGGACGTCGGGGTGGTGGTAAATAATGTTCAAACTGCCTGGGCAATAGGACGGAAAGCGACTGAAGGACTTCCCTTGATAGAACGGGTCATCACCATGACCGGTGATTGTTTGAATAGTCCGGAAAATGTCGATGTTCCTTTAGGAGCTCGTTTAGCTGAAGTCGTTGATTTTTGTGGGGGGTTTCAACAGTCACCCCATAAAGCGATTATGGGTGGACCGATGACAGGTATTGCGCAGGTTTCGCTCGATGTTCCGGTGATCAAGGGGACCTCGGGTTTTGTCTTTCTAAAAAAAGCGATTCAAAAAAAAGAATATCCCTGTATTCGTTGTGGAAGGTGTGTCATTCATTGTCCAATGTATCTTCTTCCGACTGATCTCGCCCGTTATGCTGAATATGGTGATTTTGAAGAAGCCAAAAAACAGCGGGCACTTGATTGCGTGGAATGTGGAAGTTGTTCCTATGTCTGTCCAGCAGGAATACCCATTACCCACTACATTAAGATTGCCAAGGCTGAGATACTGTTCCAATCGAAAAAAGGAGGGAAATAAATTGGACGAGTTGCGATTAATTCAAACACCGGCTCCACATATTAAAAGTGTTATTCATGTTCCGGGAATCATGATGATGGTCGTACTGGCTCTTCTCCCGGCAACGATCTTTGGAATTTATTTTTTTGGACCAGCTTATACGTTCTCTCCGCTTCTGTTCAGCATTGTCAGTTGTCTCTTCTTTGAATGGTTTGATTGTAAGATTTTTAAGAAACCGGTTTCGATTCAAGACGGAAGTGCTTTGGTAACCGGTCTTTTGCTGGGTCTTTCTCTCCCACCCGGTTCTCCTTTTTGGCTGGCTATCGCCGGTGGGGGGATTGCTGTCATTTTAGGGAAGCAAGTTTTCGGTGGATTAGGCCAAAATATTTTTAATCCGGCATTGGTGGGTCGAGCGGTTCTCCTCATTTCCTGGCCTAAATTGATGACTACCTGGATAGCGAAGGCGTCTTTTGCCTTTCCGAATTTGGAACAGGGAGCGCTTGCATTGCCCCAGGGTGTTGATGTGATTACAACTCCCACGGCGCTGGCGGTTTCCAAAGGTTATGGATTCAGTCTGCTCAATCAGCTTGAACCCAAAATCGTCTGGAGGCTGTTCATAGGAAATGTTCCGGGGTGTATCGGAGAAACCTCGGCTCTTCTGCTTTTAATCGGATTTTTCTTTCTATTGTGGAAGGGAATTGTTCGGTGGGACGTCCCTCTCTTTTTTGTGATTGGTTTAGCGGGGGTCGCGCTTGTTGCCGGACAAAATCCCTTGTTTCATATTTTGTCCGGAGGGGCGATCATCGGTGCCTGTTTCATGGCGAATGATTACACCACCACGCCCCTTTTCTTTAAAAGTCGATTAATTTTCGGATTTGGAGCTGGAGCCATCACTGGGATTATCCGGATTTTGGGTGGATATCCAGAAGGGGTGACATTTGGCATTCTTACCATGAATGCGATAGTTCCGCTTCTGGATAAACTTATGCCAAGACAGTTTGGGGTGAAAAAATCATGAAATCGATATTCAAGATATCCCTCACACTGGCTATAATCTGTGCAATCGCTGCTGCCGCCTTGGCGGCGGTCAATCAGATGACTCAAAAAGTAATTGCCATCAATAGCCAAAAAGAACTCCAGGAATCCTTAAAAATTATTTATCCTCAAGCCGAGCGTTTTGAACAGATCGGTATAACCAGTACAACCCCGGAAAGCCCCACTGAAAATAAAGAGTTTACCTTACTCGATCTCTATCAGGCATTTCAGGGGAACGATACCATCGGGTATGTTTTTAAAGTGGGAAGCAAAGGATACGGTGGTCAAATTGTCTTTCTCATTGCTGTATCCACTCAAAACAATACTATGATCGGAATTAAGGTTCTCGAACATCAAGAGACTCCCGGTTTGGGGTCAGAGATCACCAGCCCCCGTTTTCAGAACCAATTTAAAGAGAAATCACTCAGCGATCATTTTGAGATCAATCAGGACATTCAAGCCATATCCGGAGCAACCATCTCTTCGCGGGCGGTCATACGTGCCTGTCAGGGAGTGGTGACTTACCTGGAAAAGGAGAGGGGCCAATGAGACAATTTTGGTATTTTTTTAAAAATGGTATTGTTGGTGAAAACCCGGTTTTACGCCTTATGATAGGTATTTGTTCGGTCTTGGCAGTTTCGGTAAAAGTCGAAAACTGCTTGGCCATGGGAGCAGCAGTCATTTTTGTTTTGACCTGCTCCAGTATGGTTATCTCCAGCATGAGGAAAATCATTCCCAATCAAGTTCGGATTCCTATCTTCATTGTGGTTATCTCGACCTTTACCACTATTGTCGATTTGGTGATGAAAGCCTATTTACCCCCTCTGTCGAAAGCCATGGGTATCTTTATCCCGCTGATCGTTGTGAATTGTATTATTATGGCTCGGGCTGAAGCTTTTGCTTCCAAGAGGCCGATTCTCCCTTCCATCGCCGATGCTCTGGGGATGGGAGTGGGGTATACTTTGGTTATCACTGCCATTGGAGTAGTCCGAGAACTTTTCGGATATGGCTCATTGCTTTCGGTACGAATTTTTCCCGAAAATTATCAAAACATGATGTTCATGATTCTCCCCCCGGGTGCATTCCTCTTGATCGGCGTCTATATTGGTTTACTCAATCACTTTTCAAGGAGGAAAAGCAAGTGAATACCGGTCTTTTTGATATATTTAAAATCGTTATCAGTGCTGCTTTTATTGAAAACATTCTATTAGCGAGATACATCGGTTTATGTCCGTATATCGGAATGTCCACGAATATAGCCAATTCAATAGGAATGGGCATGGCAGTGGCTTTTGTTATGGTCCTTTCTTCGATCGTGACCTGGACGTTGTGGAATTACATTTTTGTGCCCTTACACCTCGAATATTTACGGATCATGGCATTTATTTTAGTGATTGCGGTGTTGGTGCAGTTAGTGGAGGTTTTACTGAAAAAAAACGTTCCCAACCTGTATCGCGCCATGGGTATTTATCTTCCCTTGATCACGACCAACTGCGCGATACTGGCGGTTACTTTCCTGGGTGTCGATTATAATTATAATTTACTCCAGGTGGTGGTTTATAGCATCAGCGTCGCTTTTGGTTTTACCATTGCCATGATTTTACTTGCTGGTATTCGGGAAAAACTGCGTTATGCAAAGGTTCCGAGTTTTTATAAAGGATATCCTATGGCATTTATTGTGACCTCACTCCTGGCAATTGCTTTTATTGGTTTTAAAGGTTTAGTGAAATAGGGGGGAGGGAGTGATGATGGCCATTCTATTACCCACAGCTTTAATTGGTTTTTTAGGAATTATGTTTGGATATATGCTGGCCTGGTTTGCCCAAAAGTATGCCGTCGAATCCAACCCATTGGTTAAAAAAGTCGAAGAAGTACTTCCCGGTGCCAATTGTGGTGCCTGCGGATTTCCAGGTTGTTCCGGTCTTGCGGAAAAAATTGTTAATGAAAATGCTCCGGTGAATGCGTGTCCGGTGGGAGGTCCAAAAGTCTGGACTCAGATCGCCAAATTAACTGGAAAAACTTCTGAAAAACTCGAAGTCAAAAAGGCGGTGCTGGTTTGCCAGGGAGGGGAAGGTACGGTTCAGGAATTAGCAGCCTATCAAGGTATTCCCGATTGCCGGGCGGCATCGGTCTTAGGGGTATCTCACCTGGGCTGTGTGTATGGGTGTTTGGGCTTGGGAACCTGCGAGAAAGTCTGTCCGTTTGATGTGATTCATATGGATCGCGCGACCGGTCTTCCGGTGATCGACTGGGAGGAATGCACCGGATGCGGGAAATGTGTCAGGGAATGCCCACGAAATGTTCTTGCTTTAGTGCCGGAAAAAGAACAGATATTGGTAGCGTGTTCCTCTCCAGCCAGCGGAAAAGAGGTACGCCGGGTTTGTTCCAAAGGATGCATCAAATGTCAGTTATGCCTAAAAGTCTGTCCGGTTCAGGCAATCAGTTTTCAGGACGGAACGATTCATATTGATCAGGAGAAATGCACTTTGTGTGGATTATGTGTCGAAAAATGTCCTACTGGGTGCATTGTTCATCTCTCAACCATGGTAAAAGCGGAGTGAAGAGACAACATACCTGACAATGACCCTGGCATCAGTCAGTGATAAGAATGAAACCTTTTCCCAAAGTACCGTTGTGACATGCCATGGCATGTCACTCCAATAGAATGAATACATCAGGTGGAGAGGTTTGATTTGTCGAACCCGTCATGGTATTTTTAGAATAGACCCTCATGCCACGTTGTGGCACCATATGAAAATGGAAATGAGAGGGTCTATCCTCATTGTTTTTTTCTTTTAAATCTTTTTATCTTACGCCGTAGGCTGATATCCTGGTGTATTTCCAGGATAGACCTCTATGCTGCTACGCAGCACCATAGGATATGGAAACACCAAAATGTTGAGGTGTTGAGAGGTTGAGTTGTTGAGTTGAAAAAGATCAAAAAGATGAGATTCTCACGCCATACTCT
>CAYSWT010000005.1:0-46647 GCA_964434845.1 uncultured Atribacterota bacterium
AAGAGTATGGCGTGAGGATCTCATCTATTGATCTTTTTCAACTCAACACCTCAACCTCTCAACACCTCAACATTTTGGTGTTTCCATTCTCACCTGGTGCTGCGTAGCAGTATGGCGGTCTATTCTTAAAAAGCTTGCTTTCTTAAAAAACGAGCTTGACGCACAGCCGGTAACGCTTTAGAATATTTTCGCTACCCGACCAATTTCACGCGCCTGTAGCTCAATAGGATAGAGCAACGGACTTCTAATCCGTAGGTTGGGGGTTCGATTCCCTCCAGGCGCGCCAGATGTTTCCATAAAGCCATAAATTCATATGTCACCTCTCCAAAATTCCTTCAAAAACTCTGAATCCGTTGCTCTTGGAAAGATCGTGAAAAAACTCCCTATGGTTAAGATAAAATTAATATCCATACCTGGTGAATGCCCTGGCATGATTGTCAATTTACTTTTTGTGTTCTTTTGATTATTCCAATCATACGCCTTTGGCTGTGTTTTCAGACAAATGGAAAGATGAAATTGGAATCTCCTGAAACTGAAAGCCTTTTTTCCGGAAAAGATGCAGGCAGACATCGGTTGCTTGCGGATCGAGTAAATACCCTCTTTGCACAGTAATTTCTTCCAAAGCCCGGTCAATTCCCAAGGCAGGACGGTAGGGGCGGAAGGACGACATGGCTTCCACCACGTCAGCAACGGCCAAGGGGGCTTCCAGGCGAATCTCATTTTCTTTTAACCCCCGGGGATAGCCGCTCCCATCTAATCGTTCGTGATTTGACATTCAAATAACGATATAATTTTGATACCACTATTCAGGGGAAGAGAAACCATGATGAAACGTAACATAGAAAAGAGCTTCGATAAACTCATCGACTTCGTGAAAAAACAATCCGATATTATTGCTCTTTATCTCACTGGCTCCTCCGGCACTTCTTCAGAAACCCCTCGCAGCGATATCGACCTTGTGGCTCTTTTCAAGCAATCGCCCACCCTTTTTCGATTGCTTTCCCTAGAAGCCCAATTCAGTATAATTCTTCGAAAAGAGCGCATCGACCTCGTTGATCTTTCCCGTTCTTCCCTGGAATTTCGCTTTCGGGTCATTCGTGATGGGGATTTGCTTTTCTGTCGTGATGAGATCGCTCTTGCCGATTATGTTGAAAATGTCATCAATTTATATGGCGACTATGGAGTCGCCCTGCATCGGTTTTACGAGAATTACATTTCGAGGTAGAAATCCATGCCCGAACTCGATAAACCCCGCCTGGTCAATAAAATAGGTTTTATAAAAAGCTGCAGCACACTCGCGTGCGGCAATAAAAGCACCATTGGGGTTAAAAGAGAAAATGCACATTCCATCAACGCCCATGTTGATCAATGTCTTTATATTCGTAATCTCTTTCTCGGTATCATAATCAGAATTGAGTACTATACCCTCAACGCCCGCGAGCTGAGCTCCATACATAAATCCTTCAACGTCTTTTTTATACCACGTGTCTGGTCCTGGTGTGACGTATCCGTAAGTTAACTTTTTCGCAAAGAGCGTCCCCGAAATAGAAAGCAAAAGAACAATTACACAAAGCACCAATACCATCTTCGCTAATCTCATAAAAACACCTCCTTTTTCGGAATCATGGTACAATTGTAGGTTTTCATTTATCGTATTGTCAAGCAATGAGCCGATTCCCAGCGTGCAAGAGGAAGGAAGGAGGGAAGTTACTGTCTGGTTTTTCGGAGTAACGAGAGTATTTCGGAATGAGAAGAGGGGAGAGAATCATGCTGCTTTGTAGTTACCATATGAGGGATAAAAATATTCACCCTCACCTCACTTCCAGTAGAGTCCATATAATTGTGCCAATAGACGTGACAAAGCCAGTTGAATCGTTTTACTCCCAATCCCAAAATATGGAGAAAATTCTACCGGTACTGATTGACAGAGAAAATCGTGTTCCGTGCATTCCCGTCGGAGATAAGGAGGGAGAGGAAGGATGAAGCGGGAGCACGGGGACACGGAGGGGGGTGAAGGGGTATTCAATTCGCAATGTTCTCGCCATAAAATAATAATAAAAGAAGGGAACCTATATTGCAGGATATGTCCCCAATATTTTTTCACTGCCCTCCAGCTCACCCGATACTGCTGGAGTTAAAAAACATCTTCACCCGGTCCCGGGCTTCTAAAAAGAATGATAAATGCTACATTGAAAAAAAAACTGGTCGACGGTGTAATAACTTAGGCGACAGGCACCTATATAAAAATCCAAAGCGAGATTTCTTCTGATATTTTTTGGAATATTTCTTTAAAAGATAAATCAAGCCTGATTATGAATTTTTTCTACATATTCATATCTGCGGATCAGAATATCACTAATTTCTGAAGGTAATTTTTAACCTGCATAACAAACTCTCGAGCGTGCTCGAACATCTCTTTTGCCTCATTCATAGATACTGAGTTTATCGGGTTGTAATCAGCCATCATCCGTTTAATAAAAGCCTGATGAAGCCACCGGGAGAGTTCTGTTGGAATAAATCCAGGTTTAACAAATATTTGATCAAAAAGCGCTATCGCACCCGAATGTTTTGATGTTTCTTTTGACTCGATACATAAAAGGGCTAAAACCGCGTAAAACATCGCATAATAAGATCGGTTGACAGATGCTCTCCGGCTTTCCTTCATCAGAAGAATTTCTGCCGCATCCAATGCTTCTTCAGCTTGTTCAATTCGGTATTTTATCAGTGAAAGGATGTTTTCATTGATCAAGCCGCAACGCCCTCCCTGAGAATGGTTTTTACGATTGAACTTTCCGAGAGAGGCCCTTTCTCAAGCTGATCTCGGGAGAAACAAATCGGAGATATGACAATCCCTCTTTGAAAACCAATCTCCCACGCGACTTCAATTATATAGTCCCAAACCTCTCCGGTGAGATCATTTACTAAAACACAGACATCAAGATCGGATTCCCAGGAAGCATCACCTCTCACCCGTGAACCGAAAGCCCAGATCCGCGCATCGGGGTAATGCTGACGGATTTGATTAGCGAAGAGAGTGAGAGTTTCAGAGTCAATATCGGATATCATGCCGTGCTCCTTTATGATTTGTCCCATGAAACAAGTATATAATAAATTGATATGGATGAGAAATAAATTAAAATGCACACCCCCCTCTCTCTCTCGAGGTGGAGAAATAAAAGCGTTAGAAGAATCAGTATTTTCAATTTTTCCTCACAGGAGGGTGTCGTGAAACGACGGGGAAAGTGACTTTTTCTCATTCCATTATTTGATATCCTTTGCAACAGGATGCTGCTCCTACAAAAATAAACAATAAAATGAATACCAAAGAGCGACATGCCATGGCATGTCGCTACAATTACATTAAGATACCGGGCGCAATACATTTGCGCCCCTACAATTATAATGGTATTTATTGAGATTTGATTTATCAAACCCGAAAATGAGTTGTAGGAGAGTTCAATCATGCGTCCCAGTTATCGAGAATACTACGATCATCAAGCTTTGGTAAAATATGCCCGCGAGCTGATGGAGAGCCTCGAGAGTTGCTCGATCTGCCCTCATTCGTGCCGGGTGAACCGGCTTAAAGGGCAGATCGGGTGGTGTGGAGCCGGATATGAGGTAGAGATTTCCGGGTTCGGCGCTCATTTTGGTGAGGAAGCACCGCTGGTGGGGAGCGGTGGTTCCGGAACTATATTTTTCAATCATTGCATTCTGCGCTGCATCTTCTGCCAAAACTGGGATATCAGCCACGGGCATGGCGAGGTGGTCTCTCTCGATGATCTGGCTTCCATCATGCTTGATCTGCAAAAGAAGGGCTGCCACAATATCAACCTGGTGAGCCCCACCCATTATCTTGCGCAGATCGTTACGGCTCTGGGCATTGCCGTCGGCCGGGGGCTCTCCCTCCCGCTGGTCTACAACTGTGGAGGGTATGAAAAAGTCGGAACCTTGAAAAAACTGCGCGGTTTAGTCGATATTTATCTTCCCGACTTTAAGTATTCCGATCCCGATATCGGCTTTCAACTATCAGGTGTTAAGGATTATCCCGAGAGAGCTCGCGAATCACTCAAGGAAATGCAGAATCAGGTGGGTGATTTGATCCTGGATGAATATGGCATCGCCCAACATGGTCTCCTCATTCGCCACCTCATCCTACCCGGCGGTCTCTCTGGCACCCACGACATACTCTCCTTTATTGCCCAAGAAATCTCACCGACTGCCTATATCAACCTCATGGACCAGTATCATCCCTGCTTCCATGCCGACGAAATTCCCCTCCTCCGCCGCCGGATTACTTCCAATGAATACCAACAGGCGATCCGGGAAGCGCGCGATATCAGCCCGAGATTCCGATTGGATAAATATGAGTGAGAAGACTTCATGCCAGAAAAATGCCCCTGGCACCATGTGAGGAATGAAAACTACGTACGCAATGGATTTTCATAGAGGTATCGTCATCATCCGTCATTCCCGAATGTCTTAATCGGGAATCTAAGATTTTTCAATTTACTTTATACCCCTGATAGAAACATTCAGGGGTGACGATTAAAATGGAATCCTGTGGTAGTTTTCGGGATAGCGAACGACTCCTTCAACCTCCAACCTAACCCCCATTCACAAAAGTGGGGGAGAAATAAAGCGATATGGCAATTATTTCTTCGTCTCGTTAGTGATATAAAAAGTGACTCCCGGGGTTGATTTCTGGCTGGATGCTTCCTGGATTTCCCGTTGGCAATGCCCAAACCAGCTTTTGAACTGTTCGATTTTTTCATTTCCGCCAAAGCGATCTCCAGCCTCGTACAATTCGTAAGGATTATCATCAGACAAAATACCATTTTTCCAGATACAAGTACTCAAAAAAAGGTACCGGTCATTGATCAAAAATCCCTGCCAGTTGGGCAAATGACGGTAGAGAGTAATATCGATCGACCAGCCTTTATTTGTTAAAACCTCTTTATAGACCTCCATGAATACTTTCAAGCTCTCAGAATTCGACTTCCCGAGCGATGTCCAGGTGGAATTGACTCTTTCAATATCCGGCCAGGAAGGATCCAACATGGTTAGTTCGATTTTCAGAGCATTTTTCCGGTTATCATGCAGAATCGGCTTGAGAACGTTGCTTATGAATGTCAGAGCATGCTCAAAAGAAGTATCCAACCAACAGATCGAGAGAGTGGGTTCCCTTTTTAAATGATTTTCTAAATAATCCTTCATAACCGGTTGCGCCTGATAATAATCATTAAACTGTCGGGGCCGATCCAGACCAGTCGGTTTTTCCAAAATTTCAAACAACAACTGGAGAACGAGCAAACCCAACAAAATGACAGCCACGATTTGAATGATTTGAGTTATCGGATTGAGAATAAGTTGAAGCACCACGACGAGGATAATTAAAATCGATGCAATGAGCTTACGCCAAGCAATCGAATCGGTATTAAATACTTTCCTGGTATTCAATTGAATTCTCCTCCATTGTTCTATATTTTGTTAAAGTAGAATACATATTCCCCTTTCGAAGGGAATAGCCAACCAATCGAATCCCTTTGTCCAAATGGAGAGGGTTGAATATCAATTATAAATGAAGCCTTCATTGTTCATTGGCCACTCATTCCTGACCACTTGTCACTGTATTTACAGTATATAAACCTATGTCATGAACATACCATGACACGAATGTTATTCATAGTTTTTTATAATAATTATATACTTTCTCGAAAGCAGCGATCATCGCATCGACATGGCGGCCTTCGTAAACCGGATGAGCGGGGAAGCAGAAAGTCCGTTCCTCGAGCCAGGCGGCATTTTCACAGAAGACATTGCAATAATCAACGGATTGGGGGTCGGTATATTCTCGAGAATTGAAGGGGAACTTAGCGGTACCAAAACCATTGTGTTCGACATAGGCTTTTTCTTTATACATTTGAGGCCAGAGGACTGGCGCAACCGGGACCCCTTCAGCTTCAATCGCTTCCCAAAATTCTTTGATGGTACAGGTGATGTGGTTCAAATTAATCACTATTGGGAAGAGCCAGAAGGAGATAAACTTTCCTTCGACTCCATGAGGAGGGAGATATTGTACCACTTCATGACCCTGTAAGGCTTTCAACAGTTTCACACCGATTTCCACTCGCCGCTTTTTGTTCCATCCATCAAAGCGCTCTAATTCGCAGAGCCCAATAATCGATTGAATTTCGGTCAGACGGTAGTTAAAACCGACTCGCTGATGAATATAAAACAGCTTCTTTTCTAATTCGAGCAAACGAAGCCGTTCCTTAACATCATAGCCATGGTCTCGAAAAGAGCGGGCTGCCCAGGCGATTCTTTCGTCATTGGTCACCACTGCTCCTCCTTCGCCTCCGGTGGTGAAGTGCTTTGATTGACAAAAACTAAAACAACCAACATGACCAATACTCCCCACTTTTTTCCCGTTATATTCGCTCCCGTGGGCTTGGGCACAATCCTCAATAACGTACAGATGGTGTTTCTTGGCAATCGACATGATTGAATCCATATCACAGGGAATTCCGTAGAGATGAACCGGAATGATAGCCTTGGTACGAGGAGTGATCTTTTTTTCAATGGAAGCAGGGTCGATGGTATGGGTTTCTTTGCGGACATCGGCAAACACCGGGATCGCTCCCGCCTGGAGAACGCAAAACGATGAGGCGATAAAGGAATAGGAGGTAACGATGACTTCGTCTCCCGGGCCAATATCACAGGCTGCCAGAGCGGTATGAAGAGCAGAAGTTCCATTGGAGGTTGATATTCCATAGGCACATCCGCAATATTGTGCCCATTTTTCCTCAAACTCCACTCCCTTGTGTCCGGTCCAGTAATTGACTTGTCCGGTCTCAAGTGGCTTCAGGGCTTCTTGCTTCGTTTTTTCTGAAAAGCTGGGCCACGTTGGAAATTTTTCTTTAAATACTGATTCTCCACCAAAAATTGCTAATTGTGCTGACATGATAATTCCTCCCTTGTATTTGAAAATACCGTAAATCGTGAGTAGTAAGTCGTGAATCGTAAAAAAAAATTAAAAAAGCTGCCGTTGCGATACTGTCAGCCTACGGCAAGCAAATGAAATTGTGAAAAAATTAAATATCACGCTTGAGAAAAAGTATTCAAGCGTGGTTCGTAGCAATCATATTTTGATAATTATTCCGTCTCCCTTCCGTTGGCTTCTACCTTTGGACAAAGGGATTCGATCTTTTTGTCTTTTATTTTTCTCCAGTTTTAAACCTTTTACATTTCACATTTTACTTTTCACCGCCTTTTGCTAAAGTGGGGAATTTCGGATGGTATATAATTAAAATTCATTTTTGGTTCTGTTATCCTTGGAAAAATCAGTTGGATTATATATTTTACGCCATATGGATTTCTACGTTATCGGCTACACCACCCATGATGGTGTAAGTACCAGGCACAGTCTGAAGCAGAGAAGCCGGAACCAGGGTGTTTACCCGGCCATGAGCAGCTAAACGGGCGATGAAACGTTGCCAGCTCACTCCGCCGCCGATATATCCATCCAGCCAAAAGCTCCGGTCTTTAGCGCCCACAATCTGGGCTGGTCCGATGGAGTTCGCTTTGGGAGGAACCCAGGACCAGTCGCCACTGAACGAATGAAGCGCATTCTGCATGATGGTCATCGGATGGAGTTCGACACACCGTGGTCCTTGTTGTTTATACGTTTCCAGATCGTCACCAAACTCAAATCCTAAATGAGCTTCCCAGAAAGCAATGTGTCCGCACCAACCCACACCGCCATAGCAGCAATCAGCACCGCCGAGATCGGCAATCATCTTCCCGTAGTCGGGGAGAACTTCTTTAGTGGGGAAGTGGATATTTTTGGTGAGGGGTCGAAGTTCTGGTTTAAGTTTATTGAAAAAATTTTCCCACATTGCCTTTTGGAATGAACCCGGCCAATCGATCGGGGCGGTATTTCCGTCTTCATCGGCATATTCATCCATATTAAAGGTATGGATATGCTGCATTGAAAGGTTAAATTCATTGATCAACCGGGCAGCAATATCGTACTGGGGCATGGGACCAACCGGGAGAATAAGAACTAATTTCTCATTCTTTTCAACCGCTTTTTTAATTCGTGTTACCAGATCCAAAGCAAATTCAAAATAGAACTGGTTTGGGTCTTCGATGACCTTAATTTTAAAATCAGAATTGGGGTGCTTGGTAATGTCTTCTTTCTTGATTTTTCGGACCCGTTCACATTCATTTCGATCTTGGAAAGGAATAAATTTTGATAAACCATACTGAAAAGCCATTTCTATACCTCCTTCAAAAGTAAAATAATAGCTTTTATCCCCGATGTTTCGGTTCCTCCAGATGGAAATCGGCGAGTTCATCGAAAAATTGCTGCTGAATAAGCGGATTAATGGCAACGATGGAACGGCTCGCCGTTCCCCAGGTTTTTCCATCCAACTGGAGAACAGCTCCTCCAGTTTCCTCTAACATGCACACTCCGGCAGCAACGTCGTAGAAAGATACTCCCAATTGAAAGTACGCTTCAAAACGACCGCAGGCGACATAGGCTACTCCTAATGCTGCCGAACCAATTGCCCGCAATGCTTGTGTTCGGCAGAGAAGACGATGATAAACCGGAATAACAATATCACACCGGCTCTGCTCGTGAGGAAAGCCGGTTGAAACCAGACTACGGCGGATATCGGTAACCTGGGATATTTTGATTGGTTTTCCGTTCAGATAAGCACCACTGCCTTTTTCTGCCCAGAAGGTTTCTCTGAAAGCTGGTGAGTCAATCACCCCAATCACCGGCCAGCCGTGATGATAATAGGCAAGAGAGATACCATAGAGGGGCAGACCGTGCACATAATTCGTCGTTCCATCGATGGGATCAACCACCCAGGTGGCGGAAAAATCTTGCAACGGATAACCACTTTCTTCTCCCCAGATTTCATCTTCGGGAAAATATGACTTCAAGGTATTTAATATCATATGCTGAGTCTCACGATCAATATCGGTGACGATATCCATCGGGCTGGTTTTGTCTTCGATGAATCCGATTGATTGCTGCCTTTGTTGAGCGATCTCTCCAGCTTTTTTTACTACGTCTAAAGCTCTATTTAAGCGGTCATGCCACATGTCATTCGCTCCCTTTCTCTATTCTCCCAAACAGGTTCCGGTTGATCGGGCGACCTGAAGCAGGGTATTATTCAGGGGGACAGTTTTCAGTGAAGAGATGGCTTGTTTGATAGGTACCGGGACGATTTCATTCCCTTTGAGTGCCGGGAAGTAGCCAAATTGTTCATTCACTACTAAATCAACGGCAGCGGCACCAAAACGGCTGGCCAACACCCGATCGAAGGGAGTGGGTGAACCGCCCCGCTGCAAATGCCCAAGAATAACCACCCGGGTTTCAATGCCAGTCCGTTCTTCAATTTCCTGTCCGATCACATAACTGATTCCACCTAACCGAATCTGATCGTGGCTCTCTTCAACTCTACGCAAAACGGTAAAATCGCCCCCCTGGGGTCTGGCGCCCTCGGCAACCACCACAATGCTGAACCTTTTCCCAGCAGAAATCCGTTTACGAATAAAAAGACACACGTTCGCGATATCAAAGGGAATCTCAGGAATGAGAATTACATCACCGCCACCAGCAATACCAGCATGGAGTGCTATCCATCCGGCATAGCGACCCATGACTTCAACCACCATGACTCGGTGATGTGACTGAGCGGTGGTATGCAGTCGATCAATAGCATCAGTAGCAACGTGGACTGCCGAATCAAAACCAAAGGTCAGGTCGGTTTCACTCAAATCATTATCGATGGTTTTGGGAACACCCACTACATTCAACCCTTTATCGGCAAAACCATTCGCGATATGAAAAGTCCCATCACCACCGATGGCGATCAAAGCTTGTAATCCCAGAGCGTGATAATTGTCTATGACTTCGTTTGATAAATCTTTAAAGACGAGCTTCCCATATTCGGTACAGGGATATTTAAAGGGGTTGGCTTTGTTGGAGGTTCCTAAAATAGTTCCGCCTAATGGCATGATCCCCGATACATCATTGTAGTGAAGAGCCCTCCACCTGCCTTCGACCAATCCTTCAAAGCCGTCATTTATTCCCACCACCTCCATTTGGTGATCTAGAATGGCTTTTTTCACGACGGCATGAATCACTGCATTGATTCCCGGGCAATCACCGCCAGCACTTAGTATTCCGATTTTTTTAATATGCATCTCCTTCACCTCCCAATAAATGCGACTGCTCGAGCGAAACTGCTATCGATTCCCTCAACACGGTAAGGAAAAGCCAAGAAGACAAAGGGAACCACCGCTACCCGGTCTAAATGATCCAGGCCTTCAATCAACAAGACGTCTTTCGCCATCAATATTTCATGAAATGCCCGAGTTTTGTCGATCGACTTCCCCAGGTGGAAATGATGATCGATACCCACCATTTTTACTTTTCGTTCCCGGAGCCAAATTCCAGCTTCCGGAGTAAACGACGGGAGGAACTCTCGCCGCCCAGTTTTTTGAACTAAAATTTTATTCTCCTGATCACAATTACGCCCTATCACAATATCACCTGGTTCAATCACTTTTCCTAATTGGGTATCAAGTTGGTCTGCCGTGACTTCATCGTGTACCTCACTCACCTCATTGAAATCACAAAACCAGGCACGACCGCAAAAGGCATCGAGAGAAAATTGTTCCAGGTCCTTTCCGTTCTCAAAAAAATGAGCTGGACTTTCAATATGAGTTCCAACATGGGAATGAGTGACAATTTCATGTTTCCAAGTCCGATCCTGCAAAAAGCTCCGATCAATGCGAAAGGGGCGATCGGAAGTCCCGGGCGGAACGATTTTTTGGGAGAGATCGATCAACTCCAGGTTCTCGCCGGTAAAGAAGTTTTTCATTTATGTCCTCCTGGCATTGGAATTCCATCCTAATTATTTTACAATATAAACAGACACTTTGAACAACCATACCCCGGAAAGAAGGATACCATATGTTGTTTCATACGTTTTGTCATATCCCCTCCATTGGTGAAAAAACCGAGCGTAAAATTTGGCAAGAAGGAATTCATAATTGGGATGATGCCATCACTAATCCGGTATTCAGAAAAATCCTTCCCCGGGGTCTTTCTGAGCACGCATATTCATTGATATTGCGATCCTTCGAAAAAATCGAAAAAAAAGACATTCACTTTTTTAATGATCGCCTGCATAATTTAAACCGCTGGAGGATTTATTCTCATTTCCTGAATCAAGCCGTTTTTCTGGATATTGAAACCAGCGGTTTGAATCCACCCGACGATTACATCACCGTGATCACCCTTTTCGACGGAACCAAAATTAAAACCTACATTCACGGAATCAATATGCTGGATTTTATCGAAGACATTATGCAATACCAGATTATCATTACTTTTAACGGCAAATGCTTTGATCTCCCTATTATCGAACGCTCCTTCGACATCCGCCTCCCCCACATTCATTTTGATCTGCGTTTCATGCTTAAAAGCCTGGGGTTTTCAGGGGGTTTAAAGCTATGTGAAAAAACTCTGGGTATCGATCGAGGTGAGTTAAAAGGGATCGATGGCTATATGGCAGTGCTTCTCTGGCAAAAATACCTCGAAGGCTGTACCGAAGCACTGGAAACTCTCATTGCTTATAATGTAGAAGATACCGTCAATTTGGAAAAGCTGATGGTCTATTTTTACAACCAGAAGGTAACCGACCTCTCTTTTCCCCAGCTTGCTCTAAATGAACCTCGAAAAAAAATTTACATATCATCCCGAATCCATCGGGAAATCATCGATGAAATTCGATACGAGCAAATCAGATATCGTTAAGAAGCGGAGGGACCCATTTGGTGAACCCATCTTTCCTATCAAGCCTTACCAAAAAAGATATTCAAACCATTCTCCGCGCAGACGGAAGTGATCCATTTGCGATTTTGGGAATGCATCCTCTTCCTGGTTCCAGAGGGGTGTGTGTTCGGGTATTTGATCCCGATCTTACAGAGATCCGAGTGGTCGATATCGATCGCTCGGATTTTTCTTGGCCTATGCAACTCATCCATTCGGATGGTTTCTATGAAGTCTGCATTCCCGACCGTGATTTTTTCCGCTATTCTCTTCACATGGTGAAAAAAAACGGAGAAACCGTTACTACCCGCGATCCTTACTCCTTCCTTCCCTTGCTTTCCGATCTTGACATCTATCTTTACAATGAAGGAACTCACTTGTCTGCTTATGAATTTCTGGGTTCTCATTTAAAGGATGTCGATGGGGTACAAGGTGCTCATTTTTGCGTCTGGGCACCCAATGCCCGGCGAGTGAGTGTGGTGGGCGATTTTAACAAATGGGATGGACGGATTCACCAAATGAGGATGGTCGGTTCCTCAGGTATTTGGGAAATTTTCATTCCCAATTGTCAAACTGGTCAACAGTATAAATTTGAAATTAAAACCAGGGATGGGCATTTGCTCATGAAATCCGACCCTTTGGCTTTTTACACCGAAAAATCACCGGCTACCGCGTCGCGAATCTATGATCTCTCCACTTATAAATGGCAGGATCAGGATTGGTTGGAATCCCGTAAATCATCGTGCCTTCTCACCTCGCCGGTGAGCATTTACGAAGTTCATCTTGGTTCATGGAAAAAAGGGAAAGACAATGCCTATCTCAACTACCGCGAGCTCGCTCATCAACTGGTCGATTATGTTCAGGAAATGGGTTACACCCACATCGAGCTTCTCCCCGTCGCTGAATATCCTTTCGACGGATCCTGGGGATATCAAATCACTGGCTATTTTGCTCCTACCAGCCGCTTTGGTGAACCCAATGATTTTATGTACTTTGTCGATTATTGCCATCAAAACAGAATTGGAGTCATTCTCGACTGGGTCATCGCCCACTTCCCCAAAGACGGACATGGTCTGGGGCGTTTTGACGGCACCGCCTTGTATGAGCATCTTGACCCGCGCAAGGGTGAGCATCCTCATTGGGGAAGTTACATTTTTAACTATGGACGTAAAGAGGTTCGCAGTTTCCTGGCATCCAATGCCATGTATTGGCTCAAGGAGTATCATATCGATGGATTGCGGGTCGACGCAGTCGCATCGATGCTTTATCTCGATTATGGTCGGGCAAACGGAGAATGGATACCCAATGAATACGGCGGGAAAGAAAACTTAGAAGCCATCCAGCTCCTCCGTTATTGCAATGAAAGCCTTTATCACCGTTTCCCCGGAATCATGACCATCGCCGAGGAATCCACTGCCTGGCCTGGCGTGACCCTTCCTCCCTATGCCGGAGGATTGGGATTCCTCTTCAAATGGAACATGGGCTGGATGAACGATTTTCTTGCCTATATGAGCAAAGATCCTATCCATCGAAAGTTTCATCATCAAAACCTGACTTTCGCTTTGATGTATGCCTTTTCTGAGAACTTCATCCTTCCGTTGTCTCACGATGAAGTCGTTCATGAAAAACGAAGTTTGATCGGCAAAATGCCCGGTGACTGGTGGCAGAAATTTGCCAACCTTCGCCTGGCCTACAGTACCATGTTTGGCTATCCCGGTAAAAAGCTCCTTTTCATGGGAGACGATATCGGCCAGTGGAACGAATGGAATCACGATACCGGCCTCGACTGGTTCCTTCTTGACTACGACACTCATCGTAAATTGCAGCATTTTGTGAAAGACCTCAACCGGATCTATCGTCAGGAAAAAGCACTCTGGGAATTAGACACTTCTTGGAAAGGATTCGAATGGATCGATTGCAACGATTCCGACAATTCCATTCTCTCCTTCATCCGTAAGAGCAAAAATCCCGACGATTTTCTTATCTTCGTCGGGAACTTTACCCCAGTCTCCCGCATCGGCTATCGTATCGGCGTCCCCAAAAAAGGAATCTACCTCGAACTCCTCAACAGCGATTCCGACATCTATGGTGGCACCAACCTCGGTAATCTCGGCCAAGTCTCCACCCGCAACATCCCCTCGCACGGGAAATCTTTCTCACTCGAACTCAACCTTCCACCGTTGGGGTGCGTGATTCTCAAACCTGTCGGTATGGAATGATAAATCCCTCCCTTAAAGGGAAAGAAGAGACCACCATGCTTTTTGAAAAACTTCGCTGATGAAAACCAAAAGTGCGACACGCCATGGCGTGTCGCTACAATATTTCATGTTTATTTATTCATTCCCCCCATGTCTTCTTTTCTGTCTTTTATATATTAATCTTACGTCGTAGGCACGTGGGGATTTTCATAATCTTAATCCCTTCCTTTGATATACTCCCGATAAGCCAAAGCATACTCCGCTGCCCAACGGCAGGATTCGAGCATGCTGCGAGGATTGGCAATTCCTTGACCAGCGATGTCGAAGGCGGTGCCATGGTCGGGAGAAGTGCGGATGAAAGGCAACCCGAGGGTGACGCTGACAGTCCCATAAAAATCAATACATTTTGTGGCTATGTGCCCCTGGTCGTGATAGAGCGAGAGCACAGCATCAAATCGACCCTGATGGGCGAACCAGAAGATGGAATCAGCTGGATAAATTCCCGCTACATCAACTCCGACGCTCCGAGCTTGATCGACTGCCGGGTCAATTTCTTCGATCTCCTCTCTCCCCAACAGGCCATTTTCCCCACCGTGTGGATTCAATGCCGCTACTGCTATTTTTGCGTGCGGAATCCCAATCGCCTTTAAATATCGATCCATTTTTAATAAAAAAGAGCCAATGGTATCCTTTTTTACCGCTTTCACCGCCTCGGCAAGAGACAGATGCCGGGTGAGAAAAAAGACCCGCAGCTGGTTCACCTGAAACATGGTAAGGGCATCGGTACTGTGGGTGAGGTCCTTCAATATTTCGGTATGACCGATATAGGGTACACCTGCCATATGAAGGGCTTCTTTGCTAATTGGAGTTGTCACCACCGCATGAACTCGGCCTGACAAAGCCAGCTCGATCGCTTTCTGAATATATTCAAAACTGCATTGACCCGAATGAGCTGTAATTTTCCCCCATTGCAAAGACAATTCATCGACGTTATTGAGATCGATGAGATAAGGACCATCATGAGATACCGGCTCATCAAAGCTCTGCCACGAAATGGAACAATGAGTAATCGCTTGCGCCCATTCCAGAACTTTCTTATCTCCGATCACGACCGGGACCGCTTCAAAGTTCCAATTACTCACCGTCCGCACTACAATTTCCGGACCGATACTCCCCGGATCTCCCATGGTAAGGGAGAGGATCAGTCGATTCACACTCATAGTTTCCTCCGAAAAGCAGCTATCCGCCTGACACCTTTTTCGACTTCTATCTTCTTTCGACAAATGGAAATCCGGATAAACCCTTCCGAGCTTTGTCCAAAGGTATCTCCCGGGGCAACTGCCACCTTGTTTTCACGAAGCAGTGTCTTACAAAAATCGAGTGATTTCATCCCGAATTCCCGGATATCGACCCAGACATAGTAGCCGCCACCGGGACGAAAGACTTTAAAACCGGCTGCTTCAAGACCAGAACAGCACAATTCACAGTTCTCCCGGTAGGATTCGACCATGGCCTGGATTTCACTTTCCGGCATATCCAATGCGATTTCGGCGGCTTTCTGAGAAAGGTGGGAAGTACAGGCAATCAGGTATTCCGAAACTTTCATGAGATGGACCAACAAGTCTTTGGGCACCACCATATATCCCACCCGCCAGCCGGTCAAGGCATAGGTTTTAGAAAACGAGAAAATACTGATGAGCCGCTCCGGCCGGACATAGCGGTACATTCCGAAGTGCTGTCCCTGATAGATATACTTCTCATAGGCTTCATCGGAGATGACGATGAGATTATATTCTTCGGCCAAATCAGAAAAACTCTTCATCACTTCTTCAGGAAACACCACTCCCAAAGGGTTGGAAGGGGTATTCACTAAAATCATTTTGGTTCGTGGGGTAATGGATTTGCGAATAGCATCAAAATCAGGTAAATAATTATTCTCCGTTAACAAGAAATAGCGCTTTGCTTTCCCTCCGGTTAATTCCACCTGCGAAAAATGATTGGTGAACCCCGGGTCAGGAACCAACACTTCATCTCCCGATTCCAGAACCGTCCGAAAGGCAACCACCGTTCCGAAGAGCGAGCCCGGAAGAATGATAACATCATCGGCCCCTACTTCCCAATTCTTCTCACTCAGCAATTTCTGAGCAATTTTCGCTCGTAAAGAGTGGATACCGACTGTTGGAGTATATTTGATATCTCCTTTTTCATAAAACTCCCTTAAACCCTCTAAAATAAAGGTCGGAGTCGGAAAATGGGGTTCTCCAATCTCTAAATGAATCGCATCCGGAATCGACAACGCCAGCCCCATGAGTTCTCTGATTCCGGAACGCGGAAGTCTTTCTACATCTTGAGCGACATTGACCATGATATCCTCCTTATCAATGAGTGAATAGACATTCTTGCCATGACAACCCCCTGGCACCGGTAGAGGAAGAAAATATTTATTTTAAGGTTGTTGAGTTGGAATGAAATCAAAAAATGAGATCATCACGTCGCAAAAAACGCTCCTCAGGACGACAACTTCGTAGTCGGATGAGATTGCCGTGACCCACGCTTGGACGCTTTTTCCAAGGATCTCTTTTGATGTTTGATTTGTTCTATTTCACGCCGTAGACTGACATAATCGAATCCCTCTCGTTCTCCCTTTATCCAAAGGGAGAGGTTCGTATAGGGTGATGATTGAGTATCTTTAAGCCGTTTACTGGTTACTCGTTACTTGTCACTCGTCACTGTATTTTCATAATAGCATAGCGATTTGATGAATCTTTAAAACGGTTTTTCCGGAACTTTTTCCCAATCGGCGAGGAAATTTTTGATACCTATGTCGGTGAGAGGATGTTTAATAAGACTTTTAATGACCGCATAGGGGATGGTGGCGACATGAGCGCCGATCCTGGCGGCTTCAACAACATGCATCGGGTGCCGGATGGATGAGGCGATGATTTGAGTATTGAAACCATAATTGTCCAATATGATTTTAATATCCCGTACCAGCTGCATGCCATCGGAGGAAACGTCATCCAAACGGCCCAAAAATGGACTCACATACGTTGCTCCGGCTTTGGCGGCCATCAGGGCTTGGAGGGGGTTTGAATATTAATGTTGTGTTAATTACAATTCCCTCTGAAGAAAGGACCTTTATCGCCTTTAAACCCTCAGCAATGATGGGAATCTTCACCACGATGTTGGGAGCCCAACTGGCAAGTAGGCGACCCTCACGAATCATGCCGTCGGCATCAAGGCTCACCACCTCGGCCGATACCGGACCATGCACTATACGACATATTTCCATAATGACTTCTTTGAATCCTCTACCGGTCTTGGATACCAGGGTCGGATTAGTGGTCACACCATCCAGAACTCCCAGATTCATCGCATCTCGGATCTCATCCACATTCGCGGTATCAATAAAGAATTTCATTGTTAAACCTCCTTCATGAACTCCTTGAAGGTCATTTCAAGCTGAACACCATTTATAAAACCTGACATAGTATTCGTTTCTATGTATTGTACAGCAAACCCGATGTCAGTTATAGTCGTTTAAAGCAGAATTCTTTCTATCCTGGAAACTACCCAGGATTTCAGCCTACGGCGTAAGATAAAAAGATTGAAAAGCAAAAAACGATAAGGATAGACCCTCATATTTCCATACTCACATGGTGCCACAACGTGGCATGAGGGTCTATCCTGGAACTACACCAGGATTCGATGTTAATCGTCACCCCTGAATGTTTCTATCAGGGGTCTAAAGTAAAAAAGACTTAGATTCCCGATTAATACATTCGGGAATGACGGATGAGGATAACGCCTATCAGGGAAAATTATTGTTGATATGGTTCTTTATATCTTGTAGTTTTCATTCCTCACCTGGTGCTGCGATAGCAGCATGGCGGTCTATTATGAAAATACAGTAAAGATTGTGGAATTGATAAAAGCACCTCAAAGCTGTCAGTGTGAGCCACCGGCTGCCTACGGCGTGAGGATCTCATCTTTGATAATTATTCCGTCATCCATCACCGAACCTCTCCCTTTGGATAAAGGGATTTGATCTTTTCGTCTTTTATTTTTTCCAATTTTATACCTTTTAAATTTCACCGACTCTTTCCGCCTTTTGCTAAGATGAAGAATAATTGAGTTGAGAGGGTGAATATTCATTCTCAGAGACATTTGATTATCAATACCGAATTGACTCTGGTAGAATAAGTAGAAATGGAATACAATACTTGAGAAAAATCAATGCATTCAATAAAAGAATTGAAATAGACTTGTTAACCCACTCTATGAGGAGGAAAATATGCTCACGACCATTACTGAAAGAATTCGAGAAATGAGTTTGGAATATGGAAAAAAAATTGCAGTTTCCCAGGGTGATTGGTTTATCGATTATGAAAGCCTGGTTCGAGAAATCGGTAAAGAAGCTCTGAAGCTCAAAAAAGCTGGGGTCAAGGAGGGTATGCGCATCCTTATCGTGCTCCCTAACCACTGGCATACCCTGCGCCTCATCTTAAGCTGCTTTCATATTGGAGCCATCCCCCTTCCGCTTTCACCGAAGTATCCTCCGAAGTCAGTCGAAAGAATCTTTCACAATGCCGATGCCAGCCTGATAGTCGCTCAATCGCCCCACCAGGAGCTTTCCGATCGATTACCGTTCGCTATAATGGGAGAAAATGGCGAAATCGGTTTCCCTGGTCAGCTTAAACAATTTTCTTCCCCACTTCCGGTGTTCGACTCTCCGATCGCCGCCTTCTTTTCCACTTCCGGTACTACAGGTGTTCCCAAGCTGGTGATGCTCACCCATAAAAACATTCTTTCTGACATCGACAGTTGCTTCGATCTGGTCGATATCTATCCCGAAGATCGTATGTTAGGCGTCCTGCCCATGTTTCACGTTTTTGGGTTTTCCATCGCCTATATCCTTCCCCTGGCCAAGGGAATGACCTTGACCATCGTTCCAGCGCTTTATCCGGCAACCAATTTGATCGAATCACTCAAAAAATATCAATCGACCGTGTTCTTGGGAGTTCCAGCGGTGTTTTCCATCCTGGCCGGTGCGCGAGCGAAAGTTCCCTTTGATCTGAATCCGCTCCGGTTACCCATCTGTGGTGGCGACACCCTGCCCACCCAGGTCCGGAAAGCGTTCGAAAGGGGGTTTGGCTTAAATATCATGGAAGGATATGGAATCACCGAAGCTTCACCGGTGGTGTCCATCAACCCCTCTCCTGTTACCCGAGTCCCCGGTTCAGCCGGTCCGATCATTGATGCCATCAATCTCCGTATCATTGATGATGCCGGGCATGATCTTCCAACAGGAGAAGTAGGAGAAATCATTCTTTCCGGAGATCCGATTTCTCCCGGTTATTATAACAATCCGGAAGAAAACGAACGGGCTTTTCGAAATAATTGGTTTTATACCGGGGACCTGGGAAAAATCGATGAAAAAGGGTTATTATATATTGAAGGGCGAAAAAAGGAATTGATCATTGTCTCCGGGTTCAACGTTTTTCCCCAGGAAATCGAAGAAGTGGTTATGTCCTATCCGGGAATTGCTCGTACCGCTGTCGTCGGCGTTCAACGTGCTTCCCGGGGTGAAATGATTAAAGCCTATGTGGTCCCGAGCGAAGGAGTTCATATCGACCCAACTGAAATTGTCCGCTTCTGCCGTAAAGAGCTGGCACTGTACAAAGTCCCCCGCATCGTTGAGATCGTTTCCGAACTCCCTCAGACAGTTACTGGTAAAGTCATGAAATTTATGATTACTTCTTCTAACAATGAAGTGGAAGTGAACGAGTAAATAAATACCGGAGGCATTTTTTGCCAGGTTGATATGATAATGACGACTCATCAAGAGAACTTCAAGGAAAGATGTGAAAGATGAAAAAAATACCCATCATCTCAATCTTGATCGGGATTCTATTGATAACCAGTGCAGCTGCTCAGGCTAATAATGAAGAAATCATCAATCAGTCAATTGAAGCGCTCTATGACCTGTCGAAGGTGGCCGATAACGATGTTTTTTTCTATCTATTAGAAAGAGCGGAAGCAATTGCCATTTTTCCCAAGGTGGTCCGACTCGGTATCGGTCTGGGTGCTCAATTTGGCGAAGGGATCGTTTATCGAAAAGAATTAGGAAAAAACACCTGGTATGGACCGGCGTTTTATAAAATCTATGGTGTGAGTTTCGGACCCCAAGCCGGGATTCAATCAACCAGCCTCGTTCTTCTCATCATGAACCAGGAGGGAATGAGTGTGTTTTACGGAGATGGGCTGACCCTTGGGGGAAATATCGGCGTGGCCGCCGGACCAATTGGGAGAAGTTTTTCGGCAGAAGTTGATATCGGGTTAAAGTCTTCCATCTATTCCTATTCTCAGTCACGCGGCTTGTACATCGGTCTATCGGTACAGGGAGCCCAGATCAAACAAAACCACCAGGCAAATCGTCAACTTTATGGTCAAAAAATCGATTCCGAGGAGATATTAACTACCAAAATCTCCTCCAATCCGTCTTCACTCCGACTGCAACAGTTTTTAAAAGATCTCATCCGTAAATATTCCGAGAAATAAATAAAAGGAGTTTATCATTATGAAAACTATCTTGTCCATTTTGGGAGCGATTTTGCTGATTATTTTAGCCTTCCGGTTTTTTCCTCTGATGATCGCCGGTGGGCTTTTGGTAGTGGCAGTGATATTAGTCATCTTACTTCTAACTGGCATTGCCATTATTGCCGCCCCGATTTTAATTGTCGTCATCCTCATTGGGGTTATTGTTTGGATCATACGGCTCATTTTTTAATATAGGTGAAACATAGTGAAGGTAGGATATTTTTGTACATACGTTCCCGAAGAACTTATTCAAGCGTGTGGTGGACAAGCTCATTTACTCTATCCCAAATATGTTTCCCATAATGAAGCCACTTCTTATTTTCCGACTTCGTTCTGCCCCTTGGCCAAATCTCTTCTCGCCAATCTTCTCTCTGAAAGATGGAAAGATATTGATTTCTTTATCTTTGGGACGGGTTGCGATGCCGGAAGACGGTTGTATGATGTTTTTACCTCGCTCCGATCCAAGGTTCCCTCTTATTTCTTAGAGATTCCTGCAATTGATACCGATCAAGCCATCACCTTCTATGCTCGAAATCTCAATGAACTCGCCCAATATCTCCTCTCGATTCAAGGAATTCCCTCTATTGAATATACCGTCAATCTCATTGCATCCCTCATCACTGGGTATGATATTAAAAAAAATTTCACTGACCTTTTTTTCAAAGGTAAGGAATATGGTGACACTTTCATTAAGCCCATTGGTTTTTCTGATAAAAGACTCAAAAATAATCCCGAGCCGATCCCCATCCTTTTGATTGCCTCTCATCTCTTCATTCATCGTATCATAAATGTATTAGAAAAGAGGGGGTTTTTAGTGTTAGATAACTCTGCGTTAGGAATGAGACGGTATATATTTCCAGATATTTCTTATACCGTTGAAGACGACTCGTTCATGACACTCTCTCGCTGGTATCTAAAAAATAAAGTGCCCTGTCCCGGACATTCTCCTGAACGACGTTTATCAATTCTTAATAAAACCATATTTGAATTGGATATTCAGGGTATTATCTATTTTTACCCAAAATTCTGCGACCAATCGCTCTATGATATCGCGTTTTTAAAAAAATATCTTACTATTCCTCTCTTACCTATCGAACACGATGTCTCCTTTTCGTCTCTTGGCCAGTGGGAAACGCGCATCGATGCCTTTCGGGAAGTTTTGTCTCGATGATTGGCTGGAAAACCGAATTCGTTCTGTCCACCACTCGTTATCTGGTGAAAAGGAAAAGCCTTTTTCACCTCCTTCGGATCTACGAATGGTGGTTATCTAAAAAATTTTCAGTCCCCAATCTTCCCCAAACTTCATATCAATTGACCATCCGCATGATCCGAGAGCTGTATAGCCGAACTCGACCGGTTATTTGGGCCAGCCTCTTCTTTCCCTGCGAGTTTATCCATGCGGCCGGGGCTATCCCTTTTTACCCTGAAATCGCCGCCGGTTTGGTTGCTGCCCTGGGTTTTCCCCATATCCCCCTCGAAAAAGCCGAACAAAATTGGTACTCTCAAGATCTGTGTAGTTATCACCGAGCGGGAGTGGGTATGAGCCTTTTAGAACTATTCCCTCGTCCCGATTTGCTTTTGGCAACTACCAGTATCTGTCGGGGAACAACCGCTTTTTTCCAAACATTGGCTGATATTTGGAAAGTACCTTGTTATCTGGTGGACGTTCCTTTCGAATCATCTCCTGAAGCCTTACGCTATGTGAAAGACCAGCTCACGGTTATTGCCTCTGACATTCAATCCCGTTTCGGTTCACGTTTCGATTGGGAAAAATCCTTCACCCTCTCCAATGAAACCGTCCGAATTATTCAGCAAATCGGTGAACTGAGAAAACAGAGGGATATCCTCCTTCATCCCCCGACCAAAAATTTAGATTATCTCCCTTATTATTTTCAATTCCTGGGTTCCCCAAGTTCGCTCCTCTTTTTTAAAAAACTCCGGCAACATCTCCGGGAGAGTCGGGAGCAGAATACGCTTTCTCATCGGCTGATCTGGCTTCATCTCAAACCCTTCTATACCAACCGATTGACCGCCCTCTTAAAAGAATATGGATGCGGTGTGGTTTTTGATGAATTCGGATCTATTTTCTGGGAACCTCTCGATTCTGAAAACCCCCTGGAATCATTAGCCAAAAAAATATGTTCCAGCCAAAATTTTACCATTCCCGAACAGCGAATAACCAAAATTCTTCGTTGGTGTAAAGAATATCAAGCTGATGGCGTGATTCAATTTAATCAGTGGGGGTGCCGCCAGAGCCAGGGGATGAATTATCTTCTAAAAAAATCTCTCCAACAGAAAGGATACCCGTTATTGTTGTTGGATGGAGATCACCTTGATAAAAGATTCTATTCTGAAGAACAACTCCGAACGCGAATTGAAGCATTTCATGAATTAATGGAGGGTTTATGATGATCTATGCCGGAATTGATATTGGATCTCAATCAACCTGTGCTGTGTTATTAAATGAGGAAAAGGTGGTTTCTTCATCCATTCTCCCCAGTGGAGTTCATCCAGACCGCATCGGAAATGAAGCACTCTCTCAAGCCATAGAAAAGGGGAACTGCCCTCGCTCAGAGATCGGTTTCATCGTCGCTACTGGTTATGGGCGTTACCAGGTGCAAGCCGATGAAAGGGTGAGCGAAATCACCTGCCAGGCTCGAGGGGTGTATTGGTACTATCCTGAGGCTCGTATGATACTTGACATTGGCGGACAAGATAGCAAGATAATTCTTTTGGGGAAAAATGGAAAGGTCATTGATTTTATGATGAATGATAAATGCGCGGCTGGAACCGGTCGATTTCTTGAACTGATGACCCATGTACTCGATATTCATCTTGATGATTATGGACGATTTGTCAGTCAATCTCAGGAGTCCATTGAACTTTCGAATACCTGCGCTATTTTTGCCGAATCGGAATTGGTCAGCCTGATTGCCCAAGGAAAAAAAAGAGAAGATCTCGCTCGCGCCATTTGCCGTTCAGTAGTAAAAAGGGTTCTTGCTATGGCTGAGAAAATCGGAATTACTCATCCCCTGGTCTTTACCGGTGGTGTCGCTCAAAACAAAGGCGTGATCTCCATCCTCAAACACGAGCTCAACTTCTCCCCCATCATCCCTCCCGACCCGCTCATCACCGCCGCTCTCGGTGCCGCGATTATTGCCAGGGAAAAATCCACCCTCCCCTAACCCCTTTCCATCAAGGGAGGGAAAAAATATATTGGGATTAGGGAATTACAGCGTATTCAACGCCTTCTGCTTCGAATTAATGTCAGAGACACCGATATCCCGGGTGTGATCGGTTTTGACCCACTGATTTTGATTCCGGCTCAAAAAGGCAGCATAGAACATGATCGGGGGCCAGGTAAGACCGTAGAGAAAATAGGTTAAGATGTCAGGAAAATAGCGGAAAGTGAGCTTCCCACAGTGAAAAGAGGGACCCATAATGACGTTAAAAGCACATTGAATAAGGCCGGATGCCAGCCACAACGGCCAGATGGAAATGCCAAAATTCCAAGAAGACCCCATGGCGATCCTGATGCCGAGAATAGTGAAACCAACCACCGTGGTGACAGCCGAAAGCAGATAAAACAGCCAATCTATATACTGGATTTTCCCGGTTTTTAACCAGCGGATAAAAAGTTGTAACCCATATTTGGCTAACACCCAGTAATGTCCTTGCATCCAACGAGTCCTTTGCCGGCGTGACGCACCAAAAGTAAGCGGTTTTTCGTCGTAGATGATGGCTTCGTTGTTCCAATGCACCCGTCCTCCGTTCAGAATGATACGAGTGGAAAACTCCAAATCTTCAGTCAGGCTGCGCAAATCCCAGCCGATATTTTTCAAACAGGATATGGTTATGATCAAACCAGTCCCACCCAATGCAGCGGAAAGGCCCCAGTTAGAACGAGCCAACTGCCAGAAACGGTTGGTATACCAGTAACTGAGAGCATAGGATCGGCTCACCCAGGTATCGTCGGGATTTTTGGTATCGAGATATCCCTGAATGGCTCCGGCTTCCGGATGACTTTCCATATAATCATTCATTTTGGAAAGAAAATTTTTCTCAGCCAAGTTGTCGGCATCAAACATGGCCACCGCGTCGTATTTATCCAATGGGATCTGTCGTAAAGCCCATCGAACATTTCCGGTCTTCCCATTGTGGGCGGCATCAGGTTTTTCTAACACTTTTGCCCGATATTTCTCGACAATATGAAGAGTTGCATCGTTACAGTTGTCGCATGATACATAAATATCAAAGTAGTCTTTGGGATATTCCTGCTCGACTAAGCTCTCTAAAAGATTGCCAATCACTTTTTCTTCATTGTGGGCTGGTATCAGTATAACAAACCGCCGGTGACTTTTCGCTTTGGATAATAGTGGCGGGTTCCATACTCCACGAATGGCTATAAACATTTGATAAGCCCAGTAAATAAATAGATAAATGATAAAAGCTGCAACTCCTGATTTTAACCACGGTTCATACCAAAGCCAATGCATCCTCACACCCCCGGGCTATCATTGTACTAAAATCAAATTGTCTCATTTGATAGTATGATATCAAGCCGAAATTGGTTCATCCCTCAGTCGATAGAATGATTGTTGACTTTTGTCTTTAATATTATTATTGCTTCAAAAAAAAAAGAAGACCGAAAAGGTCTTCTGAATCTATCGGTAGTGAATATTCAACTTGATTATCAATTAAGTTGAATTGCCTGATTATGATACACCGTGTTATTGTATCAAAAATGTTTTGAAAACGGTATCTTTCTCATTTGAAAATGAAAATATTTTTTACTTTTGCGTCCATTTTTGCTTTTCGATATACATACTCGATAATACAGAAAAAACGATAACCAATCCGAATACGGTATAGGTCCAAAAATAAGGTATGCGAAGAACGACCAAACCGTTTTCGATGACTGAAATCGCAAAAGCTCCCAAAAAGATACCCGCCATGTCTCCGATACCACCGCGCAGCGAGGTCCCCCCCACCACGCAAGCGGCAACTGCTTTTAATTCCCAGCCCTCACCGGTACGAGCGGTAAAACAACTCACTCGCGAAATCTGCATCCCGGCAACAAAGGCACACAACGCACCAACGATCATAAAACAGATTGTTTTTACGATATCCGTCCGAATCCCCATGGCACGGGCGGCATCGGCATTATCTCCGGTCGCATATATCCAGTTCCCAAAACGGTATTTCTGCAAAATAATCCCTAAAAGAATACCAATGACGATAAACCACATCGCCTGTATCGGGAAAAAACCACCGATATTCCCGTTTAAAAACGAGAGGAAAGCGGGTGAGGAAGAGACATCACAGGCTTGCTGTTCACCACCCGAGAACCAGAGAGTGAGACCCCGCCAGAGCATCATCGTTCCTAAGGTAGTAACAAAGGACGGAATTTGTCCTTTTACGGTAATAATTCCATTTAAATACCCTAAAGCAATACCACCGATGATGGTCAGAATCAAAACCAAAAAAAAGTTAAAATGAAGCTGATAAAAAACCAGAAACAAATAGGAACAAAAAACCAGGATAGACCCGACCGACATATCAAACTCACCGCTAACCATGAGAATTCCGACTCCCAGGGCGATGATGCTGAATTCTGAACCGTAAGCTAACAGCACTTTCAGGTTATCGGGGTCCAGGAAACGTCCTTCAGGAGAAAAAACCGTAAAAATAATAATGAGCGCAATCAGCACCACTAAAATACTGAAAGATCGGGAAACGAATAGTTTTTTGAGATAATTTTCTTTATTAGCCACTTTCTTCCCCAATACTCCTTTCCCACTGAAAGCTTAGTTTACTCAACCAGAGCACTCTTTATAACCAATTCTGAAAGATCATCGAGGGTCACATCTTCTTTTTTCACATCCGTCATTTTTCTTCCGCGGGCCATAACCACGAAACGTTCGGCAATTTCGTAAACATGATACAAATTATGAGAAATAAAAATGGATGATATCCCTTCCCGTTTGATTTGTCGGATAAATTCCAGGACTTCATTCACTTCTTTGACGGAGAGAGCAACGGTTGGTTCGTCGAGAATAACACACTTGGCTTTGAAATGTATCGCCCGGGCGATTGCCACTCCCTGCCGTTCTCCTCCGGAAAGGGTCACCACCGGCAGATCGGGTGAACGCAAACGCAATCCCATGTCACGGAGTGCTTGCATACTCTCTTCGTCCATGAGTTTTTTATCCAGTAAACCCAGTCCTTTTACCGGTTCCCGTCCCATAAAAATATTTCGAGAAATGCTCAAATTGGGTGCAAGAGCTTGTTCCTGGTACACGGTTTCAATCCCGAGTTTTCGGGCGTCACGGGGTGAACGAATGGTGACTTTCTTCCCATCAAAAAAGATTTCCCCCTTATCAGCCACATGGTATCCGGACAGTATTTTAATCAAAGTCGATTTTCCGGCTCCATTATCTCCAAGTAACCCCAGGGTTTCACCTCGTTTTAGATTAAAATCGACCCCGCGCACGGCATAGACTCGCCCAAACCATTTATGAATATCGATCATTTTGACCATATCATCATTCTGACTCGTTTCCATTGTCATCCCATGAACCTCACTTTATTCTCCCGAGGATTACCTCATTTTTCTCTCAATATAGGTATTCAACAACACAAATAAAATAGTCGCCAATCCGATAAAAGCACTGATAGCAAACACCGGTACTCTCATTAAAATCAGGCCATTATCGATAATCGGTATGGTAATAGCTCCCAAAACGATCCCGATCATGCTGCCGATTCCACCCCGGAGTGATACTCCACCCACCACACACGCCGAAATGGCACGAAATTCAAATCCTACTCCTTGGGTGGCAGCAAAAGAACCAAGTCGAACTGCCTGCATGCAAGCACTAAAACCACACAGCGCTCCAACAACCATGAAACAGATAATCTTTACCAAATCGGTTTTGATTCCCATCGCCCGGGCGGCATCACGATTATCTCCAGTTGCATACACCCAGTTCCCGAAACGATGATAGTGAAGAATGATCCCCAGCGCCACCGCAAAAATGCCAAACCAGAGAACTTGGATCGGAAAATAAGGTGTGATATTCCCCGCCATGGCAAATTGAAACGGGGTATTATTGGGGACATAGGTACGAATACTCACTGGCATCATCTTCGACCAGACATAGAGTACTCCTCTCCAAAACCACAACGTTCCCAAGGTTGTTATAAAAGAAGGCATTTTCGTCTTAACGGTGATAAAGCCGTTGACAAATCCCAATGCCAATCCCACCACAATGGATAGTAGGAAACTGACCAGGGGACTCATTCCCACAAAAAGCAATTGGGCAAACACAAACGAACAAAACGGCAATATCGAACCAACCGAAAGGTCGAACTCTCCGCAAATCATGAGCATCCCGACCCCAAGAGCAATAATCCCCAGGTCTGGAAACAATTTCCCCAAAGCTGATATATTCCGAACATTGATGAAAATCCGGTTGGGGGTAAAGAGAGAGAAAATAATAATCAGTGCAATAAATACCAATAGTGTATTAGATGAGCGGAAGGACGTAATTTTTCGTAAGGAGTTCATCTTCCGACCTCTTCTTCAAAGTATCGTCTATCTTCTCTATATTTTTTCTTGTTTTTTGTTTTTAAATCTTACACCGTAGGCACGTTGGGGGTTTCCTTTCCCCCACGTTGCTTTCTTGTTTTTTGTTTTTAAATCTTAGCCGTAGGCTGATATAATCGAATCCCTCTCGTTCTCCCTTTATCCAAAGAGAGAGGTTCGGGGAAGGGTGATGACTGAGCATCTTTAAACTTTTTACCTTTTACATTTCACTGCATTTACATGAAAAACCCGGCTGGTCTGTAACGACCAGCCGGTAACAATCGCTTACCTTACATGCATTGGTGAAAATTTTTCAATTAAATCAATCTTGTCAATGCTGTCAACCAAATAACCGCCGGTATCGATATTGGGGGTAAATCCGTATTTATTGTAGAGATAAAGAACGTTGACCGCATAGTAGCCCTGGAGGTATTGCTGCTGGTCAATCGTGGCAGTAATGTAGCCTTCGCGCAGACCATTTAAGGTGGCAGGAGCGGTGTCGAATCCGCCGGCAATCACTTCGCCCGGCTTCTTTCCAGCCGCTTTAAGCGAATCAGTCAGACGGTCGGTGACGATCCCTCCCAGACCGATCATAAAGGTTGTTTCCGGATGAGCTAATAGGTAGGAGGTTTCACGTTGCTCCACCGTGGTCATTTCCAGTCCGCCACCGTCAATGATTTCAAAAGAGGTAATCCCGAATTCGGCACCAGCTTTCTTGATACCATTGGACCGAACCACGCCATAGTTGGCGCCCGGAACTTCGACTGGCATCGCCACATGGGCTTTGGCGAGATCAATACCCTTGTTCTTCGCTTCCTGGAACAAACGCAAACCAATCATGTAACCGGCTCTTTCTTCACTCTGGCCGATATAGCACAGTCTCTTATTTCCTGCCGGTCCCTGAGAATCATCGTTGTTGATACCAATAACTGGAATTCCGGCAGCGAGCGCTTCCTCAACCGGCTTATCCCAGGCGGTGTTGTCATTTATTACCAAAGCAATGCCGTTCGGTTTTTGAGCAACGGCTTCTACAAAACGTTTTTGCTGGAGAGCCAGGTCGGAACCAGCCAGGTCGATATCCACTTTGCAGCCGAGTTCTTTGGCCGCATCGAGCATTCCCTGCTGAACCACTGCCCAGAAGGGATCATCTCCACCATGAGTCACCAGTCGGAAATACATTCCCTCTGCAGGTTTTTTCTCCTGTGCAAATGCCAGTGCTGCCATCCCGGCAACCATAGCAACCACTACCATAATAATAATCCACGTTCTTTTCATTTTCATCCCTCCTAAAGAAAATTTAATGAATAAAATGTTTTAAATCTGAACACTCATTTCACTCTCGAACCCATCACCTCCTCTAATGAGAATAAAATACACCCTTTAATATACTCCATAACGAAGAGCCTCTTCAAACATGGTAATGATATTTTGCGGTGGAACATCGGCTTGCAGGTTGTGGACTGCCGCTAAAATATATCCACCACCTGGTGCCAGTTCGTCGATACAACGACGCACTTCATCCCTCACCTCAGCTGGCTTACCAAAGGGAAGTGCCTGCTGAGTGTCAACCCCTCCCCAAAAGACAATGTTTTTCCCGAACTCTTTTTTTAATTTGGGGAGACCCATCCCCTGGGCTTTGACCTGAACTGGGTTGAGGATGCTCACTCCGATGTCAATGAGTTCGTGAATATAGGATGCGACCGCACCGCAGGAATGGTAGAAAATTGGAGCATTGGTTTTGGTTTTAATGAAATCGTAGAGCCTTTTTTGCCTGGGTTTAATGAAGCGCCGATAGAGGTCGAGGGAAACAAACGGGCTGTTTTGCGTCGCCAGGTCATCACCACACAGAACCACATCTATCATATCTCCGGTTCTATTGAGCAATTCGTCAAACTGACCAATTTGATACTCAAGCATAATATCCAGAATACTGCAGGCCAGCTCCGGATCCAGGACCAGATCCATCATGAATTTTTCGAATCCTCGTAAATACCAGCCAAATTCAAAACAGGAACCAATCAGGTTGACGATCACGGCTTTTCCGGATTTATGGAGTGCTTTAACTTGACTCTGCAGATATTCGTAACTTTGTTTATCCTGACGAGGATCAGGCCAGGAAAACTTTTTTAAATCTGCCATCGATTCAATTGATCCAAGCGGATGATCAATCATATCAAAATATAAGCCAGTAAAACGCCGGACTATCCCCCAATCATCAGTCCAGAGTGAACCAGGGGTATCCTTTTGCCAGATCTCCGGTGGAATTTCCAGATAAGCATAGCGAGTATCAATTTGAAAGACATCAAGAATCCTTTGATCGGGTTTAACTAATTGTTGACTCCGGTCGATGAGAATTTCGTCGGTAGATGAATCGAATGTGAGTTCTTCCATTAAATGACGATGAGCCAAACGGGTGATACCACTCACAATCCCGCCCAAATCCAAAGGAACTCGATCAGGTTCTTGATGAGATAAAGCTTTTTTTAGTCGATCACGACTATTCACTCATAAACCTCCCCGGGGAACAATCGAACATCCTTTCCTTAATAATATTACCATTTTTTTCACCGATTGAACCAATTTAATATATTTTTTCATAAAATTTCAGGCCAATCAATAATCACAATTCAATATATTATTATGAAAATACCGTGAATCGTGAGTAGTGAGCCGTGAATCGTAAAAATATCATACTTACCTTTAACCGACCTTGTTTCCTTTCACCGACCCTTTCAAATCACCCTGACCCCCCCTTTGCTAAAGTGGGGAAAAATGAAGTGATGGAGTAAGTATATTTCATCCTCTGCTGGTGCCAGGGTATTTTCTTGGAATGGTTGTCTCATTCCATCTCCGCCAATTCCTTCATGATTCCTTTGGTGTTTTCATACAGTTCCCGGAAGAGTTTGTAGTATTTATTATATTTGGCATGGTTCTCTTGATTAACGGTAATGACCGGCCGGAAATCGCCCCATTCTTTGATGCGTTCCGGTTTGTCGAACACACCAGTGCCAAGACCGACTAAGAAAGCGTCACCAAAAGGAGCTTCAACGTCTTTGGAGAGTCGCTTCATGTTAAATCCAGTAATATCGGCAAAAATCTGTACCCAGAAAGTCGATTTGGCGACTCCGCCGACAATCCAGCAATCCGGATCGAGCTTCATACCCACCCGGATAGCTTCTTCCATGTTATGTCGCAGCGAATAAGCTGCTGCCTCCAACATAGCCCGATAGATGTGAGAACGGGTATGATAGAGTGATAGCCCCATGATGGTTCCCCGAGCATCTGGATCCCAAATCGGTGAGCGATCACCCATAAAATAGGGTAATACAATGACACCCTCACTTCCTGGCCCAATACCGTTGGTTTCCAGTTCAAGTAAAGTATACGCTGAAATACCAGTATTTTTACTGACTTCCTTTTCATAGCGGCCGAATTCGTCGCGGAACCAACGAGCCAGAGCTCCAGAGGTGGCACTACCACCGAAGGTGTAAATCTTCTGATCATCATAGACAACGTAGGGCATACTTACCAAGCCGGGAGTAAGATATTTACCGCCGTGAACGCTTCCCCAGCACATCGAGGTACCGGCCATAGCCACGTGCTCCCCCTCACTTAATACCCCAGCACAGAGTTGAGCAACTGGCGCATCGATACCACCAGCCACCACTGGGGTCCCTTCTAAAAGACCAATTTTTGATGAAAATTCTCGATTGAGCGGTCCGACAATATCTGAAGATTTTATAATCCTTTCACAGAGCATGCGGCGGGGTATACCGAGGATTTCGCACATTTCGTCCGACCAGGTTCGTTTGCGAATGTCAAAAACACCCCCGATGTTTCCAGCTGAAGAATAATCGATTGCCAGTTTACCAGTGAGTTTATACACCACGTAATCTTTGGGGGTAACAAATTGATAAATTTTATTCCAGATTTCGGGTTCATTCTTTCGAATCCACATCATTTTGGTAAAACCAAAATAGGAATCGACATAGTTTCCGGTGATACCAAAAATGGTATCTTTCGGGACGTTATCTTTAACCCATTGCGTCTCCGCTCGTGCCCGGCGGTCCATCCAGATCAGGCAGGGACGAAGTGGTTTGAGATCCTTATCTACCGGAACACCAGAGCCTCCATAGAGACCGCTGATAGCTAAACCAGCAATTTCACCTGGTTTAACACCTGATTTTTTCACACACTCCGCCAGTGTCTCTACTACTGCATCCAGCCAGACGTCAGGCCACTGCTCCGCCCAAGACGGCCGGGGGGTTATGACTTCATATTCCTTAAAACCTTCACTGACGAGTTCACCTTTCTCATTGACCAGAACAGATTTTGTACCCTGCGTTCCAATATCGGTTCCTAATAGATACATTATGACACCCCCCATAGTTAAATCACTTTTGATTTTTATCGTTTTATAAATTACTCGTATATCCTTAAAACTCAGCCTACGGAATAAGATAGAAAAAGTGGAAGAATTAAAAGATACAACTTTTATAATATTAAACTGTCAATATTTCAATATTTTCTTTTTATTTGATCAACAATCAACACCCATTGGCTATTGTACCAAAAATTTTCCCGGACATGCAGAAATAAAATCGAAGAAGGAAAGGAATAATGTGTTAGGAGAGAGCTTCATTAAAGGGGTTCGATAAGACAAACCTCAGTTTGATTGCTGAATGAATTGGTGGCAAGGATGCCGCTCCTACGAGCCAGGAGAATGGTAATTCATTAACCGATAGAATAAACTGTACCCAATTTGGTTTAAAAATACATATTAAAAAAGGAGGGCTGTGTCCATGACCGATCCGATCAAAGTAGGGATAATAGCGCCGGATCTTACACTGAAAGATCAGCATGGAAAAGAATTAAAATTAAATGATTTAAAAGGAAAAAAGGTGGTTCTCTCTTTCCACCCCTTAGCCTTCACCCGGGTCTGCACCTATCAGATGCAGGATCTGGAAAAACATAAAAGTAATTTTGACCGTCTCAATGCCATCGCTCTGGGTGTAAGTGTCGATGCCCATCCCTCGAAACACGCCTGGGCCAAAGAGATCGGTGTCAAAGAAACCCTGCTCCTTTCCGACTTCTGGCCTCACGGAGCAGTCGCCAAAGCCTATGGAATCTTCCGAGAAGTCGAAGGATTCTCGGAACGCGCTACGATAATCATCGATACTGAAGGCATCGTTCGTTGGGTCAAGATCTACCCTATTCCGGAAAGACCTGATATCAATGAAATCATCCAGGAATTAGAAAATATTTAACTGATTAGTTGATTTATCCGAATATTTATAAAATAATATCCCCACACCATATTTCAACGGTGGGGATATTATTTTATACCATCGACTATTCACGTCACTTAGAGAGTGAAAGAGGGAGGATGGCAATGCTCAAAGATATTTTATCAAAGAAAAAACTCGTTTTCGATGGGGCAATGGGAACCCGACTGCAAAAAGCCGGATTACCGGCTGGTCAGCTTCCGGATGAATGGAATCTCTCTCATCCCGAAATCGTGTTTAATATATTACGCGGTTACGTCGAAGCCGGTTCCGATATCATCCAGACCAATACTTTTGGTTCCAACCGCATGAGATTAAAAAAATACGGACTGGAAGGAAAAATTCGAGAAATCAATCGCAAAGCAGTCGAGATTACCCGCCGTGCTCTCAATCCCGACACCCTCCTCTGTGCTTCTCTCGGACCATTAGGGGATTTTATCGAACCGTATGGTGATCTAACCAAAAAAGAAGCGGAAGATATCTTTCGGGAGCAGGTTGAGATTTTTCGGGCTGAAGGGGTAACGCTTTTCAACCTGGAAACATTTAGCTCATCGATTGAGTCAGTGGTGGCCACTGAAACCATTCTGTCCCTTGGCGGCGAGGTGATCGCCAGTTTTACCTATGAGCCGCGAGAAAACGGACGATTCACCACGCTGATGGGTGAATCACCAGAAATGATTGCCCGAACCTTTCAAACTCTTCCCGTGGCAGCTTTAGGCTCCAACTGCGGAACCGGAATCCATCAAATGATAAAAATTGCTGAAATCTATCGTTCCCATTTCAACGGTTTTATTTCCTGCAAGCCCAACGCTGGAATCCCCTTGGTTCAAGGAGATCAAGTCGTCTATAATGAAACTCCCGAGGATTTTTTGGTCGGCACCAGAGAATTTTTTAAACATGATATTAATATCATTGGTGGTTGTTGCGGAACTGATGAGAGGTATATTCGTTTCATTGCACAAATTGTTCACCAAAAATAAAAGCTGGCCAGATTATGGCCAGCTTTTATAGACATGCTAAAATAACAAAAATATCAGGATTTCTCTTTTCTGAAAGTAACCAATATTCCGATTAACCCCAAAATAATCTTTAATACCGCGTGCCATACTGGTTCAGTCCCCCAAGGAATACCTGGAATGGCTCCTAAAATTCCCATAATAAGTAAAATCCAGGAATACACCATAAGAAGTGTTTTAAACATAGATTTCCCCCCTTCTTGTAAAAATCGATTTTATTGTAGCATATATCCAGATTTTTCAATAGAGAGAAGGTAAAATTTCTTCCCTTATAATAATTTTACGCAAAATGCCTTCCCTTGATTCACATGGTTTAGGATTTTTTTTCTTCATTCGATTAAAATTTTTCGTGATGGGTTTTGCCATACAACCAAAACCCCAGCATCAACAGATGATGAAAATCACTTCTTTTTGGAATAATAAGCATCAAGCTGTCATTCTGAGGAGTCCGGTCGCTTTTACGGGACAATGTGAGAATCTCATTTTTGATTCAACTTTTCAATCAACCGACGGTGAGCTGCCGGGAAAGTGAACGTTCCATCCAGCGAAGGAAATAGGGAACAACTCGATCAACCTGGGTTTGCTGGAGCATGATTTCCGATATCCATACAGCATAAGGCAAATAATGGCTTCGCCAAGGGAGTTTCCTCTGGTTATGCTTAAACCAATTCACCAACGGAATGGATATTTTTCGGTGAAGAGCGTCATATTCCATTATTGGCGTGATGAATTACACCAGGGCATCAACCTGGATATTCATCGAATTTTTCAAGAGGAGTTCCGCCCCCAAAAATTCGGCAATTGAGATGAGTCTCCGGGGAGAGGTCGGATTCACCCAGTCTTCGGAGGGATTCCGGTCCAACGAATTGAGCTGAACACGATCGGGAGCAATGCGACTGATGGCATTACGAAGGAGATACAGCTCGGATTCGCTGTCGTTGATCCCTTCAACAATAAAGACTTCCAGCCAAATCTGTCCGTGATAATTTTCTCGCAATTGGATTAACCCGTAAACCAATGAAGAGAGAGTAATAGAAGGATGAGGACGGTCGATTTTTTCAAATATTTCTTCCGAACCAGCATCAAGTGAGGGAAGTACGATATCGACTGGTTGGATTTCTTGAAAGAGCTCGGGATGAGAAGAGAAAAGGGTGCCGTTGGTAATGAGGACCAGATGTTGTTCAGGAAAAGCCTTTTTCACAAAACGGGCTATGGAACCAAATTCTGAATGAAGGGTTGGTTCACCCAGACCAGCAAAAGTCATACAGCTTGGAGGTTTGGAACGGAATATTGCACTCCCCGAGTATTTTTTGAGGCTTTTCTGAATAGAATCTACAGGCAGGTACTCTTTCCGAACAATGGTTAAATCAGTGGTTTGTCCACATTCGCAATATGCGCAATCGAGACTGCAAGTTTTATATGGAGTTAAATTGATTCCCAAAGAACTGCCCAATCGTCTTGATTGAACTGGTCCAAAAAGGCATTTTTCTTTCATTGCTCTCATCGTCCTTATCGGCAAATTTTTTATGCAAAATGGTCAATCATTTAACGAATAAAATGCTCCAAAAGCGTTTTAAACCCAATCCCGATTATTGCTATTCCCCCGATCATTTCCGGTTTAGACAAAAATTTTCTTCCCACCTGATGTCCGAACGATACTCCTAAAAAAGTCATCAGTGAAGCAACGATACCAATTATGATCGCTGGTAAGAAAATGCCACTTTTCAATAAAGCAAAGGAGAAACCGACTGCCAAGGCATCGATACTGGTTGCGACCGAAGCCGCCAGCAAGGGAAGCCCGTGGCTGATATCAATCATTACCGCACCATCATCCTTACTGAGAGCCTCATAGATCATTTTGCCGCCCACAAAACCTAACACTCCAAAAATGACCCAATGATCAATAGACACGGTAAAACGGGCAACCCGGAGCCCGGCGTAAAAACCAATCAGAGGCATAAAAAACTGGAAGAGACCAAAAGACAGGGATAAACGGAACCTGGTATTGAGGGTACACACTTTCTGGCACATTCCAAATGCCACAGCCAGCGAGAATGCGTCCAGGCCAAGTCCGACAGCAATTACCAAAATCTCAAGCACATTTCCGGCCTCAAATTATGCAGAATTGCGATTCCACTTCTTTATTAATTGCGAGAATTATAACGAAAAGTAAAGGCAAATAAAAGATATTGAAAAAATATTTTTCTTTGTTCTCAGTGAAATTTTTCAATAAAATGCCGCATGATCGGTCGAGTTTCGGAACGGCGGAAAACCTCGGTAAAATGAGCTTTTGTAAATGCTGAAAAAAGCCCGGTATAGACAAAAGGATCGGGACTTTTTCTGGTTTTAGGATCGACCGGATAGGCTTCGACAATGCTTGCCCCATTGTCGGCAGCATATTCCACCGCTGCCTGAATGAGCTTCATGGTGATTCCTTTCTTCCGGTAGGGTCTGGCTACAAAAAAACAGACGATTGACCATACCGGCTGCTCATCAACCGGCGCTAATATCTTCGACCGGTTCAGTCGAGGATATGCCGCCCGCGGACCAATAGCGCACCATCCAACTGCCATTCCAGCATGGTAGGCAAGTATTCCCGGAATTTCACCCTCTTCTATCAACTTCTTAAGCGCTGTTTTATTCCCCTCCCCCTTGTTTTGAGTAAACTCAGCTGAAGTCATCTTCCACCACATACACCAGCACCCGCCGGTTGCTCCATGTTTTCCAAATAACTGCTCGAGATCCAGCCACCGTTCCGGTGTTAGTGGATGAAAGGTTAAATCAAGAGAATTATTTGTCAACGGATTCTCCCTCCTTACAAACAATTACACTGCCCATGCTGTTAAAAATATTGTATGCTATTCAGAGATTGAGGTGAAGTATGATTGAAATTGTAAATTATTCCTCTTCCTTGAGAAACGAGAGAATAACTTGAAAAGAAAATGAAAAGAACAATTTTTATGGTTATTTTTCTGGTATGCTTAACCATTTTTACCCCACAAACCATTGACGAACAACCAAAAATAAAGTTAGGGAATGAGCTGCTCATTGAACGCCACCACTCCTTGATTGAAGGAAAGCGGATTGGCCTGATCACCAATCAGACTGGAGTAAACAGTCGGGGGGAATCAACCGCTCTGATTTTAGCCCGCGATAAAAACACCCATCTAATAGCGCTCTTCACTCCCGAGCATGGATTGGATGGCAAAGCGAAGGCCGGAGAATACGTTGAATCTGATCTCCATCCCGAATTTCAGATTCCGGTTTACAGCCTCTATGGACCGACCCGGAAACCGACGCCAGCCATGTTAGACAATATCGACTTACTTCTCTTTGATATCCAGGACATTGGTGCCCGCTCTTACACCTATATTTCGACTTTGAACTATTGCATGCGAGCCGCCAAAGAATTCGGTAAAACTGTTGTTGTCCTGGATCGTCCCAATCCCTTAGGAGGATTAACCGTCGATGGTCCGGTTTCAGAAGAATCATTCCTTACCTTCGTCGGTGTTGATATTTTACCCATGGCTCATGGCATGACCGTTGGTGAACTGGCACGGTATTTCAACCGTCGTATCGGAGTCAATTTGATCGTGGTACCAATGGACGGTTTTACCAGGGAAATGATGTTTCCTGACACCGGCCTGCGTTGGATTCCTCCCTCCCCTATGATACCGGATTTCATATCGGCTTTGTGTTATCTCGCCACTGGTATGGGCGAAGGAATCGGGGTTAGACAGGATGACTTCTTCCGCTGGGTGGGAGGTAAGGGAATTGACTCTGAAGAATTCGCCTGGAATTTAAACCAAATCGGTCTGAGGGGAGTACGATTTATTCCCGAAACCAAGGGAGAATCTGGAGGGGTGCGGCTTGACATCACCGATATCCGGACCTTTCAACCGGCTATCATTGGACTGTACATCCTGTCCTGCGCCCACCGTTTGATCAAATTTCCAGTTCCTAAAAGTGATCAAGAACTGGTCATGTTTGATAAAATCATGGGAACCGCTCTGGTAGGAGAGCTTATTGAAAAAGATGTTTCATACCAGGACTTAAAAAATGCGTACCAAAAATCACTTGAGAATTTTAAAAGAGAAAGATTGAAGTATTTGATTTATTAAGGGCTTCCACCTTTTACTTTTTCCATTTTACCCTTTTTTTACTTAAAACTGGTTGGCCCCATTCCTGGATAATAGAGCTTTTTCTCGACGATGCTGAGCACTTTGGTGGCGATACTCACTAAAATCAAGTAGATGATACCGATAGCAATGAAGGTTTCGGTGAAACGAAAAAAACGAGCGGCGACGATTTTTCCGGCGCCGGTGAGTTCAATACAGGTGATCATATACGCTAACGATGAATATTTAATCAGATAGATAATCTCGTTTCCAACACCGGGAAGAGCACGACGGAAAGCCTGAGGGAGGATGATGTGAACCACTCCCTGAAAACGGGTCATACCCAGAGCTTCAGCGGCAGTGATTTGCCCGGTTTTTATCGATTGAATTGCTCCACGAATATATTCCGATGAATAGGCACCATTGCAGAGAACAAACCCCAAAACCGAAGCAACCAATGGTGAGAAAGATATTCCGAGCGGTGGTAAACCAAAATAAAGCATGAAAAGAAGTAGAAGCAAAGGGCAACCTTTAAAAAACAACACATAGAGTCGGCAGAGAGCAGATATCGGCTTATTACCATACACTCGACCCACAGCTATAATAATACCGGTGATGAGCCCAAAAGGAACTGAGAGGAGAATGAGTTTTACTGTCATCGCTCCCCCCTCCATAAGAGCCGGGAGGAGATGCTCTTGAATAAACTGAATGCTATCCATTTTTCTGACTCAGATCTCCGTAAAGCTCGGTCATTTTACTGAGAAATTTACGGGTGCGTTCAAATTCGGGATGATAGAAGATCTTTTCCGGTGACCCGCTTTCCAGTATTTTCCCGTCTTCCATAAAGAGAATCTCATTCGCCACCGAAGAGGCAAACCCCATCTCATGGGTAACCACCAACATGGTCATCCCCGATTGAGCTAAATTTTTCATAACATCTAACACTTCTCCGGTTAATTCTGGGTCTAAAGCGGAGGTTGGTTCATCAAATAGCATGACTTCCGGATCCATAGCCAGTGCTCGTGCAATCGACACCCGCTGTGCCTGACCACCGGAGAGCTCAGCTGGATACAAATGAGCCTTCTGTTCCATGCCAACTTGACGTAATTCTTCCATGGCTTTTTCTTTGGCATCTCTTTTATTCATTTTTTTTACTTTTATTAAAGAAATCTCTACATTGCCGAGGGCAGTCAGATGATCGAAGAGATAAAAGTTTTGAAAGACCATGCCCATTTTCTGGCGATATACGTTGATTTTGTTATGAGAATGAACCACTTCTTCGCCATTGAGCCAGACTCTTCCCTTATCCGGAATGGTTAACTGATTCACACAGCGCAAGAGTGTACTTTTCCCCGTCCCCGAAGGCCCGATGAATACCTTGGTTTCTCCCTTAGAAACATTGAACGACACACCCCGCAGAACCTCAGTTCCACTGTAGGACTTGTGGATATCTTCAACTTTTAAAACATAGGTAATCTCGGTCATTATCGTTCACCGCTTCCAAATCCAGGTATATAAACCCTTCTTTCCACTGAATGGAACAGATGTAATCCACCGTAATTCAATAAAATAAAAATTAGTGCACAGGTAAAATAGATCGGCATGGGCTGGTAGGTCCGAGTAACCATTTGATTCCCTCGGGTTAAAATTTCCATCACTCCGATGGCATAGCACACTGAGGAGTCAGTCAGCAGGATGGGATATTCATTGGACCACCCTGGCAAAGCAATACGAAACGCTTGTGGGAGAATAATATTTCGAATCGCCTGATTTTTGCTCATCCCCAACGAGCGGGCGGCTAACATTTGACCTTCTCCCAAGGAAAGAATGGCACCACGAAATATTTCGGTCTGATAGGCGGAACTGCGCAGACCAAGAGCAATAGCGCCGATAAAAAAGGGAGAAACGTTTAATCCTAAAAGCGGAAAGATGACAAAATAAAATAAAAAAAGAAGGACCAAATTGGGAAGTCCTCGAAAAATCCAGACGTAGAAAGAGATGAGTTTTTTCATCCATTTTATGCCATACACCTGTCCTACCGCCATGGGAATCCCCACTATTAGACCTAAACCAAGAGCAAGTGCCACCAATCCAAGGGTGACGATTACACCGGACAGGATATAGGGAAGAGATTCTATAACTGCGTTCAACAATTCCACCTCAACTCATTCGAGTATTTCTTCACCGACTTTCGATTATACACTATTATGAAAATACCGTGAATCGTGAGTAGTGAGTCGTAAAAAAAAAATCAAAAAAGCTGTCATTACGAGACCGACAGCCTACGGCATGACAGATCATATCAAATATAAAAGAGAGTCTTGGAAAAAGCATCCAAGGTTGGTGGCATGGCAATCTTATCTTTTCATTCATTCCAACTCAACGACTCAACATCTAAACGACTCAACATCTTTACATTAAATATTTTCATCCTCTCCTGGTGCCAGGGTTTTTGCCTGAAATGAATGTCTTCTCGGTCATCATTCAAAAAAAGAGGAGCAAGTCAATTACCCTTGCTCCTCATAGATTATCCTCTTATGACTCTATGCTCGTCTATTTCATTTCATACTTTACCATGAGTTCTTCCCACATCGGAGAAGCCATTAATTTCTTCAGACCTTCGTTGAGCATGGCTTTAAGTTCAGTGTCTTCTTTGCGGACAGCGATGCCGTATTCTTCGCCGGTGCTGATGACTCCGATCTTTTTGAGTGGTTTACCCAAGATGGCTTTGGTAACCACTGGTTCATCCATCATAGCCACCTGAATCCGTCCATTGATGAGATCGTTCACCGCTAATGGGAAGTTATCATAGAGTTTCAGGTTGTCCTTGGGAAGAATTCCGGTCTTTACCAAATTATCTTCAATCCACATTGCTGCGGTGCAACTCCTTTGAGTTCCCACGGTATATTTTCCGGCTTTGAAGCTTTCTAAATCCAAATTTTCACCTTCCCGAGCAGCAACTGCTTGGTTGACAACCCAATAGACATCAGAAAAGTCAACTTGTTGTTTCCTCTCTTCGGTAATAGTCATACCTGAATATATCAGATCAATCTTTTTTGCTAATAGGCTGGGGATGATTCCGTCCCAAGCCATTGGAACGATTTGAACTTCAAACCCCATTTCATTAGCGATCCACTGAATGGATTCTACATCAAACCCTGCTGGATTTCCATCTTTATCAATAAAAGTAAACGGATAATAATCACCATCAATACCAACGATATAGGTTTTTTTCTCGGCTGCGAACGTAATGCTCCCCATAGCCAAAGTAACCATAAGAACCGTGAATACGATGAATAATGTTTTCCCTTTCATTCTTTTCCTCCTGTATCGAGATTTTTCAATGATACAAAAACTTTTATGCACACCACTACTCATAATATAGACCGGTTATCCCACTGTCAACTTCTGTTCAAAAAAAGGAATGAAAAACTCAAGGAAACCATTCCTGAAAAGCGATGACGGGTTTAATTATTCATTCCATGGTCACAAACCTTAAAATCGTGTATCATATAACCAATTACAATCAACGCGTACCAGTACCAAGAAAAACTGTCAAGGAGATGGAGATTGATGTTTTGGAAAAGAACCACTTTACTGGTTTCAATCATTTTTCTGATGGGACTCATAATAACCAATCCCCTGTTTGCTTCAGATGTAACCGATGCGATCGTGAAAGTTTTTGCCGTATCCGATTCACCTGACTATTTAAATCCCTGGAACATGATGGGTCCATCTTCAGTAACTGGGTCCGGAGCCATTATTGAAGGGAATCGCATTCTTACTAATGCCCATGTGGTGAGCGACCTGACCTTTCTCCAGGTACGGCGTTATGGTGATACCCAACGCTATCCCGCCCGCTTGATCGCCATCTCTCATCAAGCTGATCTGGCTCTAATAACCGTGGACGATCCAAATTTTTTTATCGGTGTCGATCCGCTCCCCATCGGTAATCTGCCGGCAACAAACCAGGAAGTCTACGTCTATGGTTTCCCCATGGGCGGTGATACTCTCAGTATTACCAAGGGAATTATTTCCCGAATCGAACACCAGCCCTACGTTCACAGTTCCATTTCCCTCTTAGCGGGTCAAATTGACGCGGCTATCAATCCCGGGAATAGTGGTGGACCGGTGATCGTTGACGGTAAAATCGTCGGAGTAGTTATGCAGGGGATCCCTGGATCACAAAACATTGGATATATGGTGCCAGCCCCGATTATCAATCATTTCTTTGAAGATTTGAAAGACGGACGGCATGATGGTTTCCCCAACCTGGGGATTTATATGCAGTTTATGGAAAATCCTGATCTCCGCAAACGCTATTCCATGCCGGATAAAACCACTGGGGTTTTGGTCAATCAGGTTATTCCCGGATCATCAGCTGATGGATTGATTAAACCGGGAGATGTCATCCTCTCTATGGATGATTCGGTTATTGCCAATGATGGCACGGTTGAATTTCGAGCAAAAGAACGAACCAACCTGGCCTATCTCGTCCAAAAACATCAAATCGGCGATAATTTATCAATTCGTGTCCTCCGCAATGGCAAAGAATTGTCTCTCCAAGTCAAACTCGACAGTTCTTACGAAAAGAATTGGCTCATTCCCTTTGAACAATATGAAACCCTTCCCACTTATTACATCTATGGGGGTTTGGTATTTTCACCGCTGAGTGTCAACTTGCTCAGTATCTGGGGTTCAAACTGGTACAACAACGCTCCAAAAGAACTGGTGGCTCTCCTTTCCAACAATATTCCTAAGGTTGAAGGTGAGCAGGTGGTTATCCTTTTGCGAGTGTTACCTGCTGAAGTAAACGATGGGTATCAAAATCTTGACCCATGGAGAGTGAAAAAAGTCAATGGGAAAGAGGTTCTCAATATGAAAGAACTGGTGAAAGTTATCGAGAGCGAAGAAAGCGGTCCCTACACCATTCTCGAAAACGACACCGGCCAACAAATCGTTCTCGATCGCGAAAAAATACAACAAGCTAACGGTCAGATTCTCGCCACCTATAAAATCCGTGAGGATCGTTCTCCGGATCTGCGTTAACCATGAATAATAAATAAGGAGACTACCATAATCATGAGAATTATGGTAGTCTCCTTATTTATTATTAGCTCTTTTTTCAATACGGGGTAAAAATCGAGGAAGTTGTGATAAATTAAATTATTTCGTGAATATACTCATCAAGAGTCGTTTCATCAAGGACGTTTTCTATTACTGATCGAACCACTTTTCCTTTTTTATTGATAAAAACGAGGTGTGGGAGCTTTTTTACTCCATAGAGTTGAGCAACTCTATACTGTTCATCTCTCACTACCGGAAATACAATCTCCAGATTTTTTACCAAATCATTCACTTCATCATCCTCAGCAATTCCAATTACCGTTAGATTCTTCTCTTTTTTCAATTGGTTATATGCACGGTTCAGAACCGCTGCTTCCTTTTTACAATCTGGACATCGTGATAATATAAAGCTGAGAATGATCGGTCGTCCAGCATATTGGCTGAGGGTGAAGGTTTCACCATTTAAATATTTAAGAGTAAAATCTTTTTCAATTTTTACTGTATTTAACTTTAAATCGAGAAAAACACCTGCAACCGCAACCACCACGATGATAATGAACCAGATTTTTTTTGTCATGTTCTTCTTCATCTCCATCCTTACAAGCAAAAGATATCGGATTGATTCCTCAAAAAATTACCGAAGGAGTAAGAATATACAATCGCAACACTCCTTATTCCATCCTTTCAAGGTTTATTCAAAACATCCTGCAAAAAATAATGGGTAAAAAACTGCACAAATGACCATATTCACTTTTTCGTACTTGAATCATCATTGATCCGTCCGGTTACAAGGAAGGACCATTACCGGGATTTTAGATCGCTGCGCTACTGATTGGGCTGTACTCCCAATGAGCAGTTCACCGATCGTTCCCTTGCCACGCTTTGGGATAACAATTAAAGTGGATCCTTCTTCCTCGGCAACTCGAAGAATCTGTTGAGAGGGAACACCTTGTTCGACGCGAAAGTTCGCCGTTATACCCGCTTGTTGGAAATCAACCTTGAGAAGTTCAAGCTGGGTTTCGGCCTCCTTGATTTGAGAATAGAGATCTGGTCGACTGCGGGCACCCTCGATAACCGTAACCAGCGTGACTTTTTCGGTCTGTGTTCCGAATGATTTGGCCAGTTCAACTGCCTGCCTGGAACACTCGGAAAAATCAATCGGCACCAAGATATGTCTGAGTTTTAACTTACAGACGGGTACACAGGTTCCCGCTTCAACATTCTCAAATTTTTCCACCAGGACTGGAATGGTACTCAACCTGACGACATCCCGGACGGTGCTGCCCAGGAAGACCTGTTTTAGGATACCCTCGCCGTGGGAAGCAATGATGATCAGTAAAGCTTTTGCGTCTTCAGCCATGCGCACAATCTCCGGAGCCGGATTGCCGATCGTAACCTCGGTTTTCATTGCAATACCCAATTTTTCGAAACGTTCTCTTTCTTCATTGAGCTTTTTTTCGTCATGAATACGAAACGCTTCCATACTAAATCCCGCGGTGCGAAAATCAACCACGTGTGCCAATACCGCTTCCTTCACACCCAGACATCGAAATTCCTCGACACAGTAAATAAGCTGTTTGGACAGAGCGGAAAAATCGGTCGATACGAATACTTTTTCAAACATAGGAATCACTCCTTTGTTGATCGCCCGAAGACGCATAGACTGGCTTTACTATTTTTTCGCAGGCCTTGGAAACCAGTGGCGAGTCCGGTTGGCGATATAGACCAGGCTGAGCATGATCGGAACCTCTTCGAGCACTCCAACCACAGTCGCCAGTGCTGCTCCCGAACTCAGACCAAAAAGAGAAATGGCGACGGCGACAGCAAGCTCAAAAAAATTGCTGGCACCGATCATCCCGGCCGGAGCTGCGATGGCATGCTCCAGCTTCCAGGCTTTTGCCCATAAATAACCAATAAAAAAGATAAGATAGGTCTGAATGGTCAGAGGAATGGCGATGAGCAATATGTGGAGGGGTTGTTTGAGGATGACATCGCCCTGGTAAGAAAAGAGCAAAATCAAAGTGAGGAGCAGTCCGATGATGGTCCAAGGCTTGAGGCTGGGAAGAAAGTGTTCCTCAAACCATTCCAACCCTTTGCGTTGAGTGACGGTTTTTCGGGTGTAATAGCCCAAAGTGAGCGGGATAACGACAAAGAGCACCACTGACAAGAGAACCGTATCATAGGGGATCTGAATTTTGGCCACACCCAGCTGGAAGATGACGATGGGAGCGTAAAGAAAGAGAATGACCAGATCATTGATAGCGACTTGGACCAGGGTGTAGGCTGGATCGCCTTTGGTAAGATAGCTCCAGACGAACACCATGGCGGTACAAGGTGCCGCCCCGAGGAGGATGGCACCGGCAACATACTGACTCCCCAGTGCTGGGCCGATATAAGGAGCAAATATATATTTCAGGAAAAGCCATGATAACAGGAGCATGGTAAAGGGTTTGATCGCCCAGTTGACTACCAGTGTGACTGCAAGCCCTTTGGGCTTTTTGATCGATCGTTTAATGCTGGCAAAATCAATTTGGAGCATCATCGGATAAATCATCAACCAGATCAGGATGGCGACTGGAATAGAAACCCGGCTGATTTCAAATTTAGACATCATTTTCGGAAAAGCCGGGATCCACTGTCCGAGGATGACTCCTAAAAGGATACAGAGTGCCACCCAAAGAGTGAGGTATTTTTCAAAGATGCCTAATGAACGTTCCTTCTCCTTCATAACTATCATTCTCCTTTAACACTGATATCTCGGTTTGAATCATGAATCCAACACCATTGATTGGAAAAGTCTCAGGATCTGTATCATTCCATCAATTACTGCCTTTTCACCAATCACGTTTTTCCAGAAGCGATCAACACGGCTGCCGGAACCACATGATCGTTTATGGGGTATAGGTTTAAATGAGACCAGA